>NZ_CP131913.1:3005505-3308257 GCF_030704205.1 Halomonas alkalicola
GGCGCCGAGCTGGTGTTCGCCGACGAGCCCACCGGCAACCTCGACCCGGACACCGGCGAGCGCATCATCGAGACTCTCTTTTCGCTCAACCGCGAGGCCGGCACCACCCTGGTGCTGGTCACCCACGACCACGCCCTGGCGCGGCGCTGCGACCGCTGCCTGCGCCTGGACCACGGCCGCCTGGAGACCCTGCGCCTCGACGAGGTGAGCGCATGAGCCTGACCGCCCTGCGCCTGGCGCGCTACTCGGCCCGGGGGCTGGCCCGCGACCTGCGGGCCGCCGACGTGCGCGCGCTGTTCGTCGCCCTGGCCCTGGCGGTGGCCGCCTCCACCATGATCGGCTTCTTCCTCGACCGCCTGGACCGCGGCCTGGAGCGCCAGGCCAGCCAGCTGCTGGGCGGCGATCTGGTGCTGGAGCAGGGCCGCCCCTTCGGCAGCGAGCTGCGCCAGACCCTGGAGGAGGCCGGGCTGGTGCTCGCCGACCAGGTGGGCATGGTCTCCATGGTCAGCTTCGGGGACGCCTTCCAGCCCGCCAGCCTCAAGGTGGTGGACCAGCGCTACCCGCTCTATGGCGGGGTCCACGTGGACCTGGGCGAGGGCACCGAGGTGGTGGCCCGGGGCCCGGCCCCGGGGGAGGCGTGGCTGGCGCCGCGCCTGGCGCTGCTGCTCGAGGCCGAGATCGGCGACCGCGTGCAGGTGGGCGAGACCGAGCTCACCGTGGCCGGGCTGGTCGAGCGCGAGCCCGACCAGTCCGGCGGCTTCGCCAACTTCAACCCGCGGCTGATGATGCACGCGGCGGATCTCGCCGCCTCCAACCTGGTGCAGGACGGCTCGCGGGTCTCCTTTGAACTGCTCGCCGCCGGGCCGCCAGATATCATCGACGACCTGGCGCCGCTGCTGACCCAGCTGCGACGCGACGGCATCGAGGTGCGCGACGTGCGCCGCGACCGCCCCCAGCTCGGCAACGCCCTGGAGCGCGCCGAGCGCTACCTGAGCCTCGCCGGACTTGCCGCCGTGCTGCTGGCCGGGGTGGCGGTGGCCATGGCCACCCGCCGCTACGTGGATCGCCACCTGGATACCGCGGCGCTGATGCGCTGCTTCGGCGCCACCCAGGGAGAGCTGACGCGGCTCTTCAGCCTGCAGCTGCTGTGGCTGGCGCTGGCCGCCTCGGCGCTGGGCGCACTGCTGGGGCTGGCCGGTCAGGCCGGGCTGTTGGCCCTGCTCACCGCCTTCCTGCCCATGGAGCTGCCGCCCCCCGGGGCGCTGCCGCTATGGCTCGGCGTGCTCACCGCCTTAGCCGTGCTGGTGGGTTTCGCCGGCCCGACCCTGCTGAGGCTCAAGAAGGTCAGCGCGCTCAAGGTGCTGCGCCGCGAGCTCGACCCGCTGCCCGCGTCCGCCTGGCTGGTGGTGGCGGTGGCCAGCGCCGTGTTCGGGGCGCTGCTGTGGCTCTATTCCGGGGACCTCGGCCTCTCGGTGGGGCTGCTGCTGGGCGGGCTCGTCATGCTGGTGGTGCTGTGGGGGCTCGGGTCGCTGCTGCTCGCGGGGGTGCTGCGCCTGGCCGCCCGCCTGCCCCGCCGCGGCGGCGAGGCGGATCTCGTCCAGGCGCTGCGCCTGGGCGGGGCCCAGCTGGCGCGGCGGCGCACGGCGAGCCTCGGCCAGCTGTTGGCCTTCTCGGTCACCTTCTTCGCCATGGCGATGATCGCCCTGGTGCGCGGTGACCTGCTCACCACCTGGGAGGCCCAGCTGCCGGAGGACACCCCCAACTACTTCGCCATCAACATCCAGCCCCACGAGCGCGAGGACTTCGAGACGGCGCTCGGCGGCGCCGCCGATGCGCGCAGCGCCCTCTATCCCATGGTGCGCGGGCGCATCACCGCCATCAACGACCGGCCGCCCCGGGAGGCGGTGCCGGCGGACGCCCGCGGCGACAACACCCTGCGCCGCGAGCTCAACCTGACCTGGCGCGAGACCCTGCCGGAGGGCAACCGCCTGGTGGCGGGGCAGTGGTTCGATGCCCTGGAGGGCGCCGAGCCCGGCGGCTGGCTGGGGGAGGTGGCCGCCGAGCCCGCGGTGATCCGGGTGCCGATCTCCGTGGAGGATGGCCTGGTCGAGCGCTTCGGGCTGGCGCTCGGCGACACCCTGACCTTCACGATCGGCGGCGAGGAGATCGTCGGCGAGATCGCGAGCCTGCGCGACCTGGACTGGGACAGCTTCCGGCCCAACTTCTTCGTGATCTTCCCGCCCGGGGTGCTGGAGCGCTTCGGTCACAGCTACATCACCGCCTTCCACCTGGATGCCGGCGAGACCACCACCCTGCGTGAGCTGGTGCGCGCCTTCCCCGGGGTCTCGCTGCTCAACGTGGATGCCATCCTCGGCCAGGTGCGCGATCTGCTGACCCAGGTGACCCGCGCCGTGGAGCTGGTGCTGGTGTTCGTGCTGCTGGCCGGGGTCAGCGTGCTCTACGCCGCCCTCACCGCCAGTCGCCCGGTGCGCGCCCACGAGAGCGGCCTGCTGCGGGTGTTCGGCGCCGGCAACCGCATGCTCTCCCGGGTACAGGGGGCGGAGTTCGCCATCCTGGGGCTGGCCAGCGGCCTGATGGGGGCGCTGCTGGCGGAGCTTACCACCGCCGCCATCTACCTGGCCTGGTTCGATCTGACGCCGCGCCTGCACGGCTGGCTGTGGCTGGCGCTGCCGCTGGGCGGGGCGCTGTTGATCGGTGCCATCGGCCACCTGCTCTCCCGGGACCTGCGTCGCCAGGCCCCGGCGGCGAGCCTCGGACTGCTGGGCGAGACCTGAGGGGGAGCGCATGAACACCGACACCCTGCGCTACCGGCTGCTGGACGCCCAGCTCGCCCTGGCCCGGGAGAAGCAGCGCGCGGTGATCCTGCTGCTCACCGGCCACGCGGTGACCCACAAGGGCGAGGTGGTCAACCGCCTCAACCACTGGCTGGAGAACCGTCACACCGAGGTGCACGCCCTGGGGCCGAGCAGCGAGGAGCAGGCGCGCCCCTACTGGTGGCGCTACTGGCGGCGGGTGCCCGATCGCGGCCGCATCGGCATCTTCATCCATGGCTGGTACGGCGATGCGCTCTTCGCCCGGGCCGAGCGCCGGCTCTCTCCCGGGGCCTTCCAGGACCGCCTGGCGGAGATCCGCGCCTTCGAGGCGGAGCTCGCCGCCGAGGGGGTGGTGCTGCTCAAGCTGTGGACCGACATCGGCCGCCGCGAGCAGCGCCGCCACCTGACCGACCTGCAGCAGGACCCGGCCCGGGCCTGGCAGGTCGGGGTGAGCGAGTGGCAGCGCCATGGCCAGCATGCGGTCATCGAGGCCATCGGGCGGACGCTGCGCGATGACACCGAGGCGCCTCACGCCCCCTGGCAGCGGCTGCCCTTCCATGACCCGGCAGAGCAGCTCACCCGGGTCGGCCGTGCCCTGCTGGCGGCCCTGGAAACGCCCCCCGAACCGCCGGCGGCGACCCTCGCCAGGCGGCCGGAGGAATCGCCCGGCACCCCCTCGCTGGGGCGCGCCAGCGCCGCGGTGGCCGAGCGTCTCGACAAGGTCGCCTACCGCGAGCGCCTGGCCAAAGGGCAGGCCCGCCTGGCCGCCAATGCCCGGGAGGTCGCCCGGCGGCGCATCCCGGTAGTGATCGCCTTCGAGGGCCACGACGCGGCGGGGAAGGGCGGCAGCATCCACCGGGTCACCGCGGCGCTGGATGCCCGTCAGTACCGGGTCCATCGCATCGGCGCCCCCAGCGACGAGGAGCTGGCGCTGCCCTGGGGCTGGCGCTTCTGGCGCCGCCTGCCCGCCGACGGGCGCATCGCCATCTTCGATCGCAGCTGGTACGGGCGGGTGCTGGTGGAGCGGGTCGAGGGGCTGGCCAGCGAGGCCCAGTGGCGGCGCGGCTATGGCGAGATCCACCACTTCGAGCAGCAGCTGGTGGCCCATGGCGGGGTGCTGATCAAGCTGTTCCTCGCCATCGACAAGGACGAGCAGCTCAGGCGCTTCGAGGCCCGGGCCGCTACCCCCCACAAGCGCCACAAGCTCACCGATGAGGACTGGCGCAACCGCGAGCGCTGGGACGACTACCAGGCCGCCATCGACGAAATGTTCGCCCGCACCCACGTCCCCGGCGCCGAGTGGTCGCTGGTCGCCTGCGACGACAAGCGTCGCGCCCGGCTGGCGGTGCTGGAGCAGGTCAACGAGCGGCTCGAGGCGCGCCTCGCCTCGGCCGTCTGAGCTAGGCTCACTGGCAGAGTCTCCCTTTCCTATCGATCAAACAGGAGGTGATCCATGTCTCGCTCCCTTCACGCCTCGGCGCGGCTTGCCCTGCCCCTGGGCCTCGCTGTTGCTCTTTCCGTGCCCTCCCTCGCGCTTGCCGATGCGGATGTCGAGCGCCTCGAGGCCGACCTGCAGGCCTTCTTCGCCGGCGAGGGCACTCTCGAGATCGGCGATATTTCCTCGGCGCTGCTGCGCAGCCGGGTGACCGCCGAGGACCTGCGCTTCGAGAGCCACGACGGCGAGCGGCTCACCATCGACCGCTACGTGGTCCGCGGGGACTACGACCGCCCCGACGAGGTCACCCTGGAAGGCATTCGCCTGGAGGCGTTCCTGGACGAGCCGGGGGTGATGGGCATCGAACGGGTGGTGCTGAGCGACCCCGGTCGCGCCGTGCCGCCCCGGGACGAGGAGGCCCTGGCCGAGCAATGGCTGGGCGGGCTTGCGCTCTCCGGGCTGAGCCTCGAGCTCACCGAGGGGCCGGTGGCCTCCCTGGCCAGCCTGCGCCTGGATGGCGACCTCGAGGACGGCAGCGGCGGGCTGTGGGTCGAGGCCCTGGAGCTCGACCTGGCGCGGATGATCGACCAGGCCCCGGCCGACGAGCGCACCCGGCTGCGCATGATCAGCAACGTGCTCACCGACGGCAGCGGGCGGCTGCGCCTGGACGCCGCCTTCGACGCCGAGTGGGAGGAGCGCGACGGCCACACCCGCCTGGCCAGCGAAGGGCACATCGACCTGAAGGATGCCCTGCGCCTGGCCCATGCCGTGACGCTGCCGGTTCTGCTGCCCGAGGGCGTGAGCGCGGCGGAGCTCTTCACCGATGAGCGCCTGCTGGAGGCAGCGACCCTGCTCGGCGGCGAGCTCTCCCTGACCCTGGGCGACCACGGGCTCTTCCCGCGCCTGGTGACCCTGGGGGCCGCCATGGGGGGCGTCACCGAGAGCCAGTATCTGGAGCAGGCGCGTACCCAGGCCCAGGGCTTCGGCATGATGTTCGGCCCCCGGGTGCAGGAGCTGCTCGAAGGCCTGGTGGCACTGATGGAGGGCAGCGCCGAGACCCTCGAGCTCACCGTGACCCTGCCGGCCGAGAGCCGGCTGGAGAGCCTCGCCGACGATCCCCTGGCGCTGCCCGACCGGCTCGACCTGCGGATCGAGACCCGCTGAGCCTCGGACCCGTCGCCCGGCAGCGCCCATGCCGCCGGGCGGGGGCGGGATGAATTCCCTGCAACCCGCGATGACGGTGTTTCATATGAAAGCGCTCCGGGGCTGGGGTATCATAATGGCCTCAGATTTCCCCCTTTGATGCGAGGTCCCCCGCCCATGTTCAGCCGCGACATGACGATTGCCGGTTTCGATGACGTGCTGTTCGACGCGATGCAGAAGGAAGTCGCGCGCCAGGAAGCGCACATCGAGCTGATCGCCTCCGAGAACTACGCAAGCCCCCGGGTGATGGAAGCCCAGGGCAGCCAGCTCACCAACAAGTACGCGGAAGGCTATCCCGGCAAGCGCTACTACGGCGGGTGCGAGTACGTCGACATCGTCGAGCAGCTGGCCATCGACTATGCCAAGCAGCTGTTCGGCGCCACCTACGCCAACGTCCAGCCCCACTCCGGCTCCCAGGCCAACGGCGCCGTCTTCCAGGCGCTGGTCAAGCCGGGCGACACTATCCTGGGCATGAGCCTCGACGCTGGCGGCCACCTGACTCACGGCGCCAAGCCCAACTTCTCCGGCAAGCACTACAACGCCGTGCAGTACGGGATCGACGAGAGCGGCCGCATCGATTACGCGGAAGTGGCCCGGCTTGCCCGCGAGCACCAGCCGAAGATGATCATCGCCGGCTTCTCCGCCTACTCCCAGATCATCGACTGGGCGAAGTTCCGCGAGATCGCCGACGAGGTGGGCGCCTACCTGCTGGTGGACATGGCCCACGTGGCCGGCCTGGTCGCCGCCGGCGTCTATCCGACCCCGCTGCCCCACGCCCACGTGGTCACCACCACCACCCACAAGACCCTGCGCGGTCCGCGTGGCGGCCTGATCCTCTCCGCCGAGAACGATGCCGACATCGAGAAGAAGCTGCAGTCCGCGGTCTTCCCGGGCGGCCAGGGCGGCCCCCTGGAGCACGTCATCGCCGCCAAGGCGATCTGCTTCAAGGAGGCGATGGACCCCGAGTTCAAGACCTACCAGCAGCAGGTGGTGAAGAACGCCCAGGCCATGGCCGGCGTCTTCATCGAGCGCGGCTTCGACATCGTCTCCGGCGGCACCGAGGACCACCTCTTCCTGCTCTCGCTGATCAAGCAGGGCCTCACCGGCAAGGACGCGGACGCCGCCCTGGGCCGCGCCCACATCACCGTCAACAAGAACGCCGTGCCGGGCGACCCCCAGAGCCCCTTCGTCACCTCCGGCCTGCGCATCGGCACCCCGGCGGTGACCACCCGCGGCTTCGGCGAGGGCGAGTGCCGTGAGCTGGCCGGCTGGATCTGCGACATCCTCGACGTGATGGCGAGGGGCGAGGACTCCGCCGCCATCGAGGCCGAGGTGAAGGGCAAGGTCGAGGCCGTCTGCGCCAACTTCCCCGTCTATCGCTGAGCGCCTCCTGCCTCGAGCGCCCGGCGACCTCTTGTCGCCGGGCACTTCGCGCCCCGCGCCGTGGAAACGGCGCGGGGCGCGCTGCTTATGCATATTGCCATCACCTCATGTGCACCCGTGCGATGATCCAGTATGCTGCAAGGAAGAGCCACACAAGCAGGGCACCTCAGCGGGCAAAGGAGCGCAACCCCATGTCGACACTCACTTTCCAGGGCGCGGTGAAGGAAGTCACCGGCTCCCGCTACCTGATCGAGGTGGACGGCAACGGCAGCCCGAAGAAGCTGCTGCTGGAGTGCGGGCTGCACCAGGGGGGCAGCGACGCCGACGAGGCCAACGCCAAACCCTTCGGCAAGCTGGCTCATGAAGTGGACGCGGTGGTGCTCTCCCACGGCCACCTGGACCACGCCGGGCTGCTGCCCAAGCCCAAGCTGGTTCGCGAGGGCTTCAATGGCCCGATCCACTGCACCCGGGGCACCCGTGACCTGCTGGAGATCATGCTCCAGGATGCCGCCTTCATCATGGCCAAGGACGTGGAGTGGGAGAACAAGTGGCGCAAGCGCCAAGACAAGCCGCTGGTCGAGCCGCTCTACGAGCTTGAAGACGTGGAGCGCACCCTTATGCTGTGCGAGTCCCACCCCTACGGCCAGCCGGTGGACCTGCCCGGCGGCGCCCGCCTGGTGTTTCGCGATGCCGGCCATATCCTCGGCTCGGCCATCGTCGAGCTGACGATCCCCTCCGGCGGCCAGGAGAAACGGCTGGTCTTCTCCGGCGACCTGGGTAACCCCAGTTCGGTGCTGATGAAGGATCCCGAGAAGCTCTATGAGGCCGACGTGGTGCTGATGGAGAGCACCTACGGCGATCGTGACCACCGCCCTCTGGACGAGACCCTGGAGGAGTTCGCCCGGGTGCTGGAGGAGGCCCACGAGGCGGGCGGCAACGTGCTGATCCCCGCCTTCGCGGTAGGGCGCACTCAGGAGATCCTCTACCACCTGAGCGTGCTCTACCACGAGGAGCGCCTGCGCCAGCAGCTGGTGTTCCTCGACAGCCCCATGGCGATCAAGGTCACCGAGCTCTACCACCGGGCGCGCAAGGCGCTGGATCCCGAGGACCTCAAGGTGCTCAACATCGCCGCCAGCGGCGACACCAGCCAGTACCTGCCGATCCTGCGCATGACCCGCACCGTGGAGGAGTCCATGGCCATCAACCGCATCCACGGCGGGGCCATCATCATCGCCGGGGCCGGCATGTGCACCGGCGGGCGCATCATCCACCACTTCCGCTACAACCTGGAGAAGCCCAATACCCGCCTGGTGATCGTCGGCTTCCAGGCCGCCGGTACCCTGGGCCGTCGGCTCGTCGATGGCGCCGAGCGGGTGCGGGTGCTGGGCCAGGATCTGGCCGTAAAGGCCAAGGTGCACACCATCGGCGGCTTCTCCGCCCACGCCGGCCAGACCGACATGATCGGCTGGGCCGGGGCCTTCCGGAACAATCCGCGCTTCTATCTGGTGCACGGCGAGCCCGAGACCCAGGAGGCCTTCAAGGCCGCCCTGGCCGAGAGCGGCATCGAAGCCGAGATTCCCTCCTACGGCGACCGCATCGAGCTCTGATGCCATTCGTCGCGGCTTGATCTGGATCAAGCTGCGACGACTTGCCCCATGTCATTCGGCGATCCCTGGTCTATCCTCGGCTAATGGTTGATTGAGTAATTAGCTTAGAGGTTATTGTTATGAATAGAGCTGCGGTTTCCCTGTTTGCCGGTGCGCTGCTGACTGCCGGCCTGTCACTTCCTGCCCTGGCCGGTAGCCATGGTGGCGGTGACGACGCCCACGACGACTACGCCGACAAGGCGCTCTTTATCGTGACCAGCGATTCCCTGCAGACCCAGGGCATGGCGATGATCCTGGCCAACGCCATGCGAGAGCAGGGCACCACCCCGCATATCCTGCTTTGCGACGCCGCCGGCGAGCTGGCCATCGAGGGCTACGAGAGCGAGACCGAGCTGGGTCCGCGCGGCGTCAAGCCCGAGGGCCTGATGCAGATGATGATGGGTGAGGGCGCCGGTGTGGATGTCTGTGCCATCTACCTGCCCAACACCGACTACGAGGAAGGCGACCTGCGCGAGGGCGTGGGCGTGGCCGCACCGGGTCCCATGGCCGAGATGATGCGCGACCCGGCCATCCCGGTCTTCAGCTTCTGAGCCCATTCGCCCCGATGTCGATGCCGGCAGCCCTTGGGGCGGCCGGCATGCCGCCATCCGGCACTGAAGGAGAGTCACCATGAACATCAAAAGCAACGTGGGCGGTGCCGACAAGATCGCGCGTATCGTCTTCGGCGCTCTGCTGATCGGCCTGGCGCTGACCGGCGTCATTGGCGCCTGGGGCTGGATCGGCGTGCTGCCGCTGGCCACCGGCCTGATCAATTTCTGTCCGGCCTACAGCATCTTCGGCATCAATACCTGCAAGCTGAAGAAGTAGTCCCCAGCCTCTGCAGGCACCTAGCGAGGCCCACCGCCATGGCGGTGGGCCTCGTGTGTTTCGGGGGCGCCATGACGGGCAGAATGGCGGCGGTGCTCATTTATTCTAAAATAATCTATGGTTAGAACTTGTTTTCGGCTATGCTGAGTCCATATCCGGTAGCAACCGGCAGCATTGATCTCCAAGGAGGCCGCTTCCCATGACCCAGTCGAACGCGTCCCGGGCCGCCGTGGCCCGACCCATCGTGACCCACTTCTTCGACGAGCCCACCAACACCTTCAGCTATGTGGTGCAGGATCCCGACAGCAAGTCCTGCGCGATCCTCGATTCGGTGCTCGACTTCGACTACGCCGCCGGGCGCACCGATACCCGTTCCGCCGACGAGATCATCGCCTTCGTGCGTGAGCATGGGCTCGAGGTGGAGTGGATCCTCGAGACCCACGTCCACACCGACCACCTCTCCGCGGCGCCCTACCTGCATGAGGCGCTGGGTGGCAAGACCGGCATCGGTGCCAAGATCACCGTGGTCCAGGACGTCTTCGGCAAGGCCTTCAACGCCGGCACCGAGTTCGCCCGGGACGGCAGCCAGTTCGACCGCCTCTTCGAGGAGGGTGACACCTTCACCATCGGCCAACTGGAAGGGCGGGTGCTGCACACCCCCGGGCATACCCCGGCCTGCCTGACCTACGTGATCGGTGATGCCGCCTTCGTCGGCGACACCCTCTTCATGCCCGACTATGGCACCGCCCGCTGCGACTTCCCCGGCGGCGATGCCCGCACCCTCTACCGCTCCATCCAGAAGGTGCTGGCCCTGCCCGGCGAGACCCGCATCTTCCTGTGCCATGACTACAAGGCCCCGGATCGCGAGGCGTACCAGCACGAGACCAGTGTGGAAGAGCAGCGTCGTCACAACGTCCACGTGCACGAGGGCATCAGCGAGGAGGAGTTCGTGAAGATGCGCACCGAGCGCGATGCCACCCTCGACATGCCGAAGCTGATCCTGCCCTCGGTGCAGGTCAACATGCGCGCCGGGCACATGCCGCCCGCCGAGGACAACGGCCAGGTCTACCTCAAGGTGCCGATCAACAAGTTCTGAGGGCTGCCGCGTGAACCCCAAGCGCTACCTGCCTATCCTGCAGTGGCTGCCCGGCTACGGACGCGCCACCCTGGGCAGCGACCTGCTGGCGGCGGTGATCGTCACCATCATGCTGATCCCGCAGTCGCTGGCGTACGCCATGCTGGCCGGGCTGCCGCCGGAGGTGGGCCTCTATGCCAGCATCGCGCCGCTGGTGGTCTATGCGGTGTTCGGCACCAGCCGCACCCTCTCGGTGGGGCCGGTGGCGGTGGTCTCGCTGATGACCGCGGCGGCGATCGGGCAGATCGCCCCCCAGGGCACCCCGGAGTACCTCGGCGCGGCCCTGGTGCTGGCGCTGATGTCCGGGCTGATGCTGACCCTGATGGGGGTGGCGCGGCTGGGCTTCCTGGCCAACTTCCTGAGCCATCCGGTGATCTCCGGCTTCATCACTGCCTCGGGCCTGATCATCGCAGCGAGCCAGCTCAAGCATGTGCTGGGAGTCGAGGCCGGCGGCCATAATCTGCTCGAGCTGCTCCTTGGCCTGGCCGGCAGCCTGGGGCAGGTGAACGCCCCGACCCTGGCGATCGGGCTCTCGGTACTGGCCTTCCTCTACGCCGCCCGGCGCTGGCTCAAGTCCGCCTTGGTGCGCCTCGGCGTGCCGGGCCGGCCGGCCGACATGCTGACCAAGGCCGCGCCGATTCTCGCCGTGGCGGTGACGACCCTGGTCACCTGGCGGTATGGGCTCGACGAGCGCGGCGTGGCCGTGGTGGGGGCGGTGCCGGCGGGCCTGCCGCCGCTGACCCTGCCCGGCGTCGACAGCGGCCTGTGGAGCCAGCTGTTCGTGGCGGCGCTGCTGATCAGCATCGTCGGCTTCGTGGAGTCGGTGTCGGTGGGCCAGACCCTCGCCGCCAAGCGTCGGCAGCGCATCGACCCCGACCAGGAGCTGGTGGGGCTCGGCACCTCCAATATCGCCGCCTCCTTCACCGGGGGCATGCCGGTCACCGGCGGCTTCGCCCGTTCGGTGGTCAATTTCGATGCCGGCGCCGAGACCCCGGCGGCCGGGGCCTTCACCGCCGTGGGCATCGCCGTGGCGGCGCTGCTGCTCACCCCGCTGATCGCCTACCTGCCCATCGCCACCCTGGCGGCCACCATCATCGTGGCGGTGCTCTCCCTGGTGGACATCCCGGCCATCCGGCGCACCTGGGCCTACTCGCGCAGCGATTTCGCCGCCATGCTGGCGACCATCGCCGTGACCCTGGTCGTCGGTGTGGAGAGCGGCATCATGGCCGGGGTGGGGCTGTCGTTGGCGCTGCACCTCTACCGCACCAGCCGCCCGCACAGCGCGGTGGTGGGCCTGGTGCCGGGCAGCGAGCACTTTCGCAACGTGGAGCGCCACACGGTGGAGACCGACCCGCGCCTGGCGATCCTGCGCGTCGACGAGAGCCTCTACTTCGCCAACGCCCGCTACCTGGAAGATACCGTGATGGCGCTGGCCGCTCGCCAGCCGGGCCTGGCCCACATCGTGCTGGCCTGCCAGGCGGTCAACGTCATCGACGCCTCGGCCCTGGAGAGCCTGGAGGCGATCAACGCGCGGCTCAAGGATTCCGGCGTCGCCCTGCACCTGGCCGAGGTCAAGGGGCCGGTGATGGATCGCCTGCAGCACACCGAGTTCTGCCACGAGATGACCGGCAAGGTGTTCCTCAGCACCTTCGATGCCTGGCAGGAGCCGCGCGGCGAGAGCGACGGCAGCTTGTCGCGACGCTGCGCCGAGCTGCAGATGGGCGCGACACTCGATTCCCCCATCGATGATTCGACACACCCGCATCCGCGGATGCACTGAAGGAGAGAGAAAGTGGACTGGAGCTCACCCCTGTCTGGACTGGCCGGCGGTATCCTGATCGGCCTGTCCGCCACCTGGCTGATGGCCACGCTGGGCCGCATCGCCGGCATCAGCGGCATCATCGGCAACCTCATCACGGTTCGGCCCAGGGGCGACAGCGCCTGGCGGCTCACCTTCCTGCTGGGCCTGATCAGCGGGCCCCTCCTGCTGATGCTGCTCGGCGGCGGGCTCGGCAACGTGGCCGGCACCGGGATCGATGTGACAGGCCAGGTGATCGGCGCCCCCGCCGGTGGCGTGGCGCTGATGCTCGTGGCCGGCCTGCTGGTCGGCGTGGGCACCGGGCTCGGCAGCGGCTGCACCAGCGGCCACGGGGTCTGTGGCCTGTCGCGCCTCTCGCCGCGCTCCATGGTGGCGACCCTGACCTTCCTGGTGGCGGCGATCATCACCGTCTACGTGGTCCGCCATGTGATCGGAGGTGGCGCATGAAGACCGAGACCTTGAAGCCCCGGAATGTGAAATCAGTCGCGGGCTACATCGCTGGCCTGCTGTTCGGCCTCGGCCTCGGCATCTCCGGCATGACCGACCCGGCGCGGGTGCTGGGCTTCCTGGACCTCTTCGGCGCCTGGGACCCGACCCTGATGTTCGTGCTCGGTGGCGCCGTGGTCACCAACTTCATCGGCTATCGCCTGGTCTTCAAGCGCACGGCCCCGGTCTACGGCGAGGCCTTCCAGCTGCCGACCCGCCAGGACCTGGATGGACGGCTGATCGGCGGTGCCGCCCTGTTCGGCATCGGCTGGGGGCTCTCCGGCTACTGCCCGGGTCCGGCCATTGCCTCCATCGGCGGCCTGACCGCGCCCCTTGTCGCCATGCTGGTGGCCATGGTGGCCGGCTGGTTCCTGGCCAGGGCGATTCCAGCCCGCAGCTGAATCCCTCCCACCGGGCGGCGCCTCGCGTCCCCGTCGGCATCGCCGGCGGGGACGCTTGCGTTTCCCCGGGGTCATTGGGCCAATGGATCATGCCGAACAGTTGTACGCTTATAACCGCTTAACACCTGCTTAATTGACGGGTGACACGATGCCCCACACGACGAGGAATCCATCTCATGCACGTTCTGTTGATCGAGGATGACGCCCTGGTGGCCTCCGGCATTCGGGCCGGCCTGACCGTCCACGACTTCGTGGTCGACCACGTGGCGACCCTGGCCGAGGCGCGCAGCGCCATGGGGGCGGTCTCCAGCGATGTGGTGATCCTCGACCGCGGGCTGCCCGACGGTGATGGCCTGACGCTGCTGGAGGAGTGGCGTGCCGCCGGGGTGACCACCCCGGTGCTGGTGCTGACCGCCCGGGACACCGTGCAGGACCGCGTGGCGGGCCTTCACGGCGGCGCCGACGACTACCTGATCAAGCCCTTCGACCTGGACGAGCTGGTGGCCCGGCTGCAGGCGCTGCTGCGCCGTGCCGCCGGGCGGCCGCGCTCGCTGATCGAGCACGGGGCGCTGTGCCTGGATCCGGTGGCCCGGGAGGTCACCGTGGGGGGGCGCCCGGTCGCGCTGTCGCGCCGCGAGCTGGTGCTGCTGGAGACCTTCCTGCAGTCGCCGCGCAGCGTGCTCTCGGCCGACCAGCTCAAGGACAGCCTCTACGGCATGAACGACGAGGTGGAGAGCAACGCCCTCAACGTGCATATCCACCACCTGCGCCGCAAGCTCGGCAGCCGCGTGATCGAGACGGTGCGCGGGCTGGGCTATCGGCTCGGCAAGCCCTCGGCGGTGGAGCCGACCGAGAGGGGGCGGGGGGCATGAGCCTGCGCACGCGGCTGCTGCTGACCCTGGGGCTCACCCTGGCGCTGCTGTGGGGCCTGGCTGCGGCCTGGCTGATGCGGGATCTCGAGGAGCAGTTCGTGGCCACCCTGGACCAGCGCCTGGCCCAGTCGGCGCGGATGGTGGCGGGGCTGATGGCCCAACTCCCCGAGGAGGTGTGGCTCCAGGCCGACCGCCGTGCGCTCTCCATCCCGCCCATCGGGGGGCTGGCCTGCCAGGTGCACTCGCCGCGAGGCGAGATCATGGCCCGCACCCACACCGACCTGGAGACGATCCTGGCGGCGGGGGAGCGCGGCCACACCTTCCGCGAGGAGGGCGGCGTCACCTGGCGGGTGTTCACCTACGAGCGCGGCGGGCTGACCATCACCACCGCCGACCGCATGGACGAGCGCGACCAGCTGCTGGCCGACGTCTTCAAGGTGGCGGTGGTGCCCTTCGCCGTGGCGCTGCTGGGCAGCATGGTGGCGCTCTGGCTGGGCGTGCTGCGCGGCCTGGCGCCGCTCTCGCGGCTGCGGGACTCCCTGGCGCGGCGCCACCCGGATGCCCTGGCGCCGGTGGCCACCTACGGCGTGCCCATGGAGCTGCGCCCCCTGATCGAGACGCTCAACGGCCTGCTGGCGCGCATCCAGCAGGCCATCGTGCGCGAGCAGCGCTTCACCAGCGATGCGGCCCATGAGCTGAAGACGCCGCTCACCGCCATCAAGACCCACCTGCAGGTGGCGGGCCGGGTCGAGGGCGAGGCGGCCCGCCAGTCGCTGGCCTACGCCGAGGAGGGCGTGGGGCGGCTCGCGCGGATCCTCGACCAGCTGCTGATGCTGGCCAGGGTCGAGGGGCGCGTGCAGTTCGAGGATGGCGAGCCGAGCCGGGTGGCCGACGTGGTCGAGCTGGCCCTGCGCGATACCGGCGTGGACCCGGGGTGCTTCGCGCTGCCCGAGGCGTGGCCCGAGGTGGACCTGGCGCTGCCCCGGGAGCTTGCCGTCACCGCGCTGCGCAACCTGGTGGACAACGCCCTGCGCCACGGTGGCGAGGGCGCGCCGGTAACGGTCACGGCCCGCCTGGACGAGGCAGCGGGTGAGCTGACGTTACGGGTGCGCGATCGCGGCCCGGGGGTGGACGACAAGGCCCTCGCCCAGATGTCCCAGCGCTTCTGGCGCGCCAGCAAGCAGCGCGGCAGCGGCCTGGGGCTGGCCATCGTGATGGCCATCGCCGAGCGTTTCGCCGGCCGGCTCGAGTTTGCCCGTCCCGACGGGGAGGGGCTTGAGGCCTGCCTGACCGTGCCGGTCAAGGCGGGTCGTTGAATACCCCGTACCGATCACCGCGTACCGGGGCCGATGACACAACAAGGGGAAACCACATGACCAGCAAGAGGATCACGGGCGGGCTTGGCCTGCTGCTGGGCGTCGGCCTGGCCGCCGGTCAGGCCATGGCGCTGGAAGGCGACGCCGAGCGGGGCCAGGCGGCCGCGGGAACCTGCGTGGCCTGCCATCAGGCAGACGGCAGTGGCATGAACGTGCCCGGCGGTGAATCCTGGCCGCGCCTGGCGGGGCTTGATGCCGACTACATCGCCAAGCAGCTGCACGACTTCAAGGAGGGGCGTCGCCAGAGCGCCAGCATGCTGCCCTTCGCCAACATGCTCGATGACCAGCAGATCGCCGACGTGGCGGCCTACTACAGCGAGATGCCGGTGACCGCCGCCCAGGGCGGTGACGTCGATGACGAGCTGCTGGCCCGCGGCGAGCAGCTCGCCCTGCGCGGCGACTGGGACCAGTACATCGTCTCCTGCAAGAGCTGCCACGGCCCGCGCAACGAGGGGGCCGGCAGCACCTTCCCGGGCATCAGCAGCCAGCACGCCGGCTACATCGAGAAGCAGCTGCGTGCCTGGCAGGCCGACGAGCGCAGCAACGACCCGCAGAACCTGATGGGGGCCGTGGCCAAGCGCATGAGCGACGAGGACATCACCGCCGTGGCGGCCTGGCTGGCCGGCCAGTCCGTGGCGTCCGAGGAATAAGGGGAGCAGAGCATGAACCACTTCAGGACACACCTGGGCAGGACCACCCTGGCCATGGCCAGCGCCACTCTGGTGGCTGGCGTCAGCCTGGCGGCCAGCGCCGACACCCTGCACCCGGCCATCGAGACCCTGGTGGAGATGGGCTATCCGGCCCCCCAGGAGGGCGAGCTGGTGCATGTCCCGCCGACCATGGCGGACCTCGAGGCCTCCGACCTGCACCCGGAGACCAAGAAGGTCATCCGGCGCGGCTACGACCTCTTCACCGACACCCAGCAGCTGCGCGGCCAGAACGTCTACAACGACATGAACTGCTCGAGCTGCCATCTGGGCGAGGGGCGCCAGCCGTTCAGCGCGCCGGTGTGGGCGGCGGCGGTCACCCTGCCCAACTACCGCGGCAAGAACGACCACGTCAACAACCTGGAGGAGCGCATCGCCGGCTGCTTCGCCTACTCCATGAACGGCGTGCCGCCCGAGTACGGCAGCGACGACATGCTGGCGCTGACCGCCTACCACCAGTGGCTGGCCAAGGGTGCCCCCATGTACCCCGACCAGCCGATCTACGGTCGCGGTTTCCCGCACCCGGATCGCCCCGACGAGCTCAGCTACGAGAACGGCGAGGCGCTCTACATGGAGAACTGCGCCGTCTGTCACAGCGAGGATGGCTCCGGCTATTACCAGAACGGCGAGTATGTCTTTCCGCCGCCCTGGGGTGACGGCTCCAACAACTGGGGGGCCGGCATCGTGCGCGTCCACACCGCGGCAGGGTTCATCAAGAACAACATGCCGCTGGGCCAGCCGCTATCGCTCTCCGACCAGGAGGCCTGGGACATCGCCTACTACATGAGCAACCAGGAGCGCCCGCAGGATCCGCGCTACACCGGCGACGTGGCCGAGACCCTGGAGCGCTTCGGCCCCAGCTTCCACCGCACCTCTCTCTACGGCCAGGAAGGCCCTGACGGCAATATCCTTGCCGATCACGCCAACTGGGGCGAGAAGGGCGAGGATGTGAAGCCGTGGAACATCGGCCAGCCGCGCTTCAAGGATCTCGAGGACTGAGGCCACCCTGGCCCCGCCCGGCGCTGCCCCGCCGAGGCGGTGGCCAGCCAGTGAAGAGCCCCGCCTGGCGTGCCAGGCGGGGCTCTTCGCTTCAACGCTTGCTTCCCATGGACGGGTGTCGAGGCGTCAGGGCGCCTCGCCGCCCATCGCCTCGACCATCCGCTCGTCGCTCGGCAGCCCCTGGACGCGATCGACCCGATCGCCGTCGCGGAACAGCGTGGAAGGGGTGGCGATCATGCCCAGCTCGTCGAAGAGCTGGTTGTTGGCGTAGACCTGCTCCTCGATCTCGCGCGCCTGGGCGGTGGGCACGATCTCCTCGCCGCCGTCGCTGTGGGCGTGCAGCGCCGCGGCGGGGTCCTCGGCGCCCAGCAGGCTCGCCGCCTTGGCGGGGCTGTTGGAGGCGAGGATGCCCACCATGATATGGCGCAGCTGCACCTCGCCGGCCTCGACCCAGGGGCGTGCGGCCTCCCAGAACTGCCGGCAGTAGGGGCAGTTGGGGTCGGTGAAGGTGTAGACCACCCGCGGCGCGTCGGCGTCGCCGTCCAGGATCCAGTGGCTCTTCTCCAGGCGCTCCCATACCTCGGCGAACTGGGCGGCGCGCACGTGTTCGTCCAGGGCGGCATCGGAGAGGTCGTTGCCCTCGGCGTCCACCAGGGTGCCGACGATGGCGTGCCCGCCGTCCGGGGTCAGGTAGATGGCCACTTCGCCAGCGGGGTAGCTCGCCGCGTAGCCCGTCAGGCCGCCGGGGGCCTCGAACTCGGCGTGGATCTGCAGGCCCTGGGCGCTGAGCGCCTGGATCGGGGCCGGCCAGTGGTCATCGGCGAGGGCAGGCGCGGCCATGGCCATGGCCATGGCCAGGGCGCCGACGGGAAGCAGGGGAGAGGGCAGTCGCATGGGGAGGTCCTTTCTCATGGATGGGAACACGGAAATGGGCGGTGGTGGCCTTCAGCGCAGGCGCTCCAGCCCGCGCTGCAGGGTCGCTCTGGAGAGCTCGCCGAAGTGGGTGTCCACCAGGCGACCCTCGGCGTCGTAGTAGAGGGTGGTCGGCATGGCCATGGCGCCGGTGGCGTCGCCCAGGGCGTTGCGCGCATCCAGCAGCACGTTCTCCAGGGTCAGTGACTCGTGGTCGAGGAAACGGTTCACCAGGCTTTCATCCTCGCCCTGGTTGACGAACACGAAGGTGATGTCGCTCTCCTCCTGCTGGGCCTGCTCGAAGACCGGCATCTCGCGCCGGCAGGGCGGGCACCAGGTGGCCCAGAGGTTGACTACCATGGGCCGGGCCTCTCGCTCGGCCAGGGTCGGCAAGTCGATGGGCTCGCCTGCCAGGGTCGCCAGCGGGGTGTCCGGCATGGGGCGAGTCTGGCTCTCGAGCAGCAGCAGGGGGCCGGCGGTGAGTCCCCAGGTGAAGGCGCCGGCCACGAGGGCGCCGGAGAGCGCCGCGCGCTGCTGCGGCGCCTTCCACAGCCGCCAGAGGGCATAGCCCACGCCCGCGACCAGGCCGCCCAGGGGGTCGAAGCCGCCGTCGCGGATGTCCAGCATGGCCAGCGCGCCGTCGTAGCTGCCCCAGTAGCGGGCCACGAACACCAGGCGGGCGCCCACCAGCGCCACGAACAGCAGGGTGAAGAGGGTGTCGGCGGTCGGGGTGCGGTGGCGCCGCCCGATCAGGGCGCCGGCCAGCAGGGCGATGGAGAAGGCCAGCACCAGCAGCAGCTGGCCAATGGAGAGCCCCAGCGGGCCGATGGCGATGCTCTGGTTCAGTCCGTGCATGTGAAAGCTCCCTGTGGGTCGGGGGTCGGGGGTCGGGCACTGTACAGCCCGTGGCGAGAGTGGCAGCCGTGGATTAGCAGAGTATTATCCTGGCAGCCGGGGCGGCGGCGTGGGGCGTTATGTCGCAAGGTCGTGTCGCCCGCTCGACAGTAGGATATCGGAATACGCCTGTTCGCCACACTCGCCCAAGGAACCTCTTGCCATGCTCTATCCCGCCCTGCCTTTCCTGCGCACCGCCCTTGCCGGCCTGGCCCTGGCGCTGGCCAGCCAGACCGTCCTGGCCCAGTCCCTGGCGGTCGAGAACGCCCAGGTGCGTGCCGTGCCGCCGGTCTCCACCACCACCGCGGCCTTCATGGTGCTGACTAACCCCGGCGATGGCGACCTGGCGGTGGTCGAGGCCCATTCGCCGGCCGCCGGGACCACCGAGCTGCATAACCATGTGGACGTGGACGGCGTCATGCAGATGCGCCGCGTCGACGAGATCGGCGTGTCCGCCGGGGCCAGCACCGAGCTGGCCCCGGGCGGCCTGCACCTGATGCTGATCGACCTGGTGGCGCCGCTCCACGAGGGGGACGAGGTCGAGATCACCCTGGTGCTCGACAGCGGCGAGAGCCTTGAGCTGACCGCCCCGGTGCGGCGCATCGAGGTGATGGGCGGCGGCATGCACGGGCAGGATGGCGGCCACGGTGGCGGCCACCACGGGCACTGAGAGCCACGCTGGGCGGGGGCGGCCGCAGTCGTTACAATATGACCACGTCCCCGTCTCCCCAGCCCGGAACCCAGCGATGCACTGCCCCTTCTGCGGTACCCATGACACCAAGGTCACCGACTCGCGGCTGGTCGCCGAGGGTGACCAGGTGCGTCGCCGCCGCCAGTGCGTGGCCTGCGGCGAGCGCTTCACCACCTACGAGACCGCCGAGCTGGTGATGCCCCGGGTGATCAAGGGCGACGGCTCCCGCGAATCCTTCGACGAGCAGAAGCTGCGCGCCGGCATGCTGCGGGCCCTCGAGAAGCGGCCGGTCAGCGCCGAGTCCATCGAAGCGGCGGTGCAGCGCATCCGTCAGACCCTGCGCGCCCGCGGCGAGCGGGAGATCCACGCCCGCGACATCGGCGAGCAGGTGATGCTCGCCTTGAAGCGCCTCGACCAGGTCGCCTATATCCGCTTCGCCTCGGTCTACCGGCGCTTCCAGGACATTGACGAGTTCCGCGCCGAGATCGACCGCCTGGCCCAGGAGCCTACCTTCGGCCCCGACGAACCGCGCGGCTAAGCGTCCTTTCCCGACCCCAAGGAATCCCATGGCCGTAACGCCCCCCGAAGCCTGGATGGCCCGGGCCCTGGAACTGGCCCGCCGCGGCCTCTATACCACCGACCCCAACCCCCGCGTGGGCTGCGTGCTGGTCAAGGGAGAGCGCCTGGTGGGCGAGGGCTTCCACGCCCGCGCCGGCGAGCCCCACGCCGAGGTTCATGCCCTGCGCCAGGCCGGCGCGGCCGCCCGCGGCGCCACTGCCTATGTCACCCTGGAGCCCTGCTCCCACCAGGGGCGCACCGGCCCCTGCGCGGTGGCGCTGGTCGAGGCCGGCGTGGCGCGAGTGGTGGTGGCCATGGCCGACCCCAACCCGGCAGTGGCCGGGCGCGGCATCGCGCGGCTGCGCGAGGCGGGCATCGAGGTGGAGGTGGGCGTGCTGGAGGAGCAGGCCCGGGCGCTCAATCCCGGCTTCATCATGCGCATGGACCACGGCCGCCCCTTCGTGCGCCTCAAGATGGCGACCAGCCTCGATGGCCGCACCGCTATGCGCTCCGGCGAGTCCCAGTGGATCACCGGGCCCCAGGCCCGTCGCGAGGTGCAGCGCCTGCGCGCCCGGTCCAGCGCCGTGCTGACCGGGGTGGAATCGGTGATCTTCGACAACTCTCGGCTCACCGTGCGCCCCGAGCAGGCCGAGCTCGACGGGGTGGAGCTGATCGCCGGCCGCCAGCCGCTGCGAGTGGTGGTGGACAGCCGCCTGCGCCTGCCCGAGGCCGCGGCCTGCCTCACCGAGCCTGGCCGCACCCTGGTGGCCACGGTGGAGGGCCATGAGCCGGAGCGGCGCGAACGGCTCGAGGCCGCCGGCGCCGAGGTGGTGGCGCTGCCGGCAGACGCCGCCGGCCGCGTCGACCTCCACGCCCTGCTGCGCTACCTGGCCGATGTGGAGCAGGCCAACGAGGTGCTGCTGGAGACCGGCGCCACCCTGGCCGGTGCCATGCTCGACGCGGGGCTGGTGGACGAGATGCAGCTCTTCGTGGCCCCCACCCTGCTGGGCGGCGAGGCGCGCCCGCTTTTCCAGCTCGCCGGCATCGAGACCATGGCCCAGCAGCGCGGCCTCGAGATCCTCGATATTCGCGCCGTGGGCCGCGACTGGCGCATCACCGCCCGGCCCGAGCGCCGCACGAAAGCGGAAAAGTAGCGTGCAGGGGCTTGCCACGGCGCTTTACTGGCGCCCGACGCCGCGCCACGGTACTCTGACGCCGTTTCGAGGCGGGTAGACGCCTGCGGACGACGCGACTGTCGCCGCTGGCCGACGCTCAGCCAAGCTGAATTTCTGGAGATCTCATGGTGAACTCAACTGCCGGCGGGCTGGCCCCCATCGAGGAGCTGATCGAGGACATCCGCCAGGGCAAGATGGTGATCCTCATGGACGATGAGGATCGCGAGAACGAAGGCGATATCATCATGGCCGCCGAGAAGGTGCAGGCCGAGCACATCAACTTCATGGCCCGCTTCGGCCGTGGGCTGATCTGCCTGCCGATGACCCGCGAGCGCTGCGAGCGCCTCAGGCTGCCGCTGATGGTCACCGACAACGGCTCGGGCTTCGCCACCAAGTTTACCGTCTCCATCGAGGCCGCCGAGGGCGTGACCACCGGCATCTCCGCCGCCGACCGCGCGCGCACCGTGCAGGCCGCGGTGGCCCGTGACGCCCGGGCCGAGGACATCGTCCAGCCGGGGCATATCTTCCCGCTGATGGCCGAGCCCGGCGGCGTGCTGCGTCGCGCCGGCCACACCGAGGCGGCCTGCGATCTCTCCGCCCTGGCCGGCCTCGACCCCAGCGGCGTGATCTGCGAGATCATGAACGACGACGGCAGCATGGCGCGTCGTCCGGAGCTCGAGCGTTTCGCCGCCGAGCACGGCCTGAAGATGGGCACCATCGCCGACCTGATCCACTACCGCATCCACAACGAGCAGACGGTGGAGCACGTGGAGGCCACGCCGGTGCAGACCGCCTATGGCGAGCTGACCCTGCACGTCTTCCGCGACAGCATCCAGGGCGCCCACCACCTGGCGCTGGTCAAGGGGCGCCCCAGCCCCGAGACCCCGACCACCGTGCGCGTGCACCTGGCCGACGCCATGCGCGACCTGCTCGCCCTGCAGAAGGGCGACAGCGCCCAGTGGAGCTCCCAGCGAGCCATCGCCGAGGTGGCGCGCAGCGAGCGCGGGGTCTTCGTGCTGCTCGACGACGGCCGCCCCCGCCAGGACCTGCGCGATACCCGGGACACCTTCCTGGAGCGCCGGCGTGCGCCGCGCAACAGCGCCTCCGACGGTGCTGGCAACTACCTGACCATCGGCACCGGCTCGCAGATCCTGCGCCATCTCAACGTCGGCAAGATGCGCCTGCTCAGCTCCCCCTGGAAGTTCTCGGCGCTCTCCGGCTTCGACCTGGAAGTGGTCGAGCGCCTTAGCCCCGAGGACATCGCCGCGGCAGACGCTGCCGAGGCCGAGCGTGCCGAGAACCGCGGCGACTGACGCCGACCCCGATCCCGACCATCCAGCGGGCGCGGCCCCGGGCCGCGCCCCAGCATCATCAGGAAGACAGACATGCAACCCATTTCTCAAGTGGAAGGCAGCTTCATCGACGTGGACGGCCGCTACGTCATCGTGGTGGGGCGCTTCAACCATCACGTGGTGGACAGCCTGGTGGAAGGCGCCGTCGACAGCCTGGTACGCCACGGCGTGGCCAGCGAGAACATCGATATCGTCCACGTGCCGGGTGCCTGGGAACTGCCGCTGGCGGTCAAGCAGGTGCTCAAGGTGGCCCATCCCGACGCGGTGATCGCGCTGGGCGCGGTGATTCGCGGCGGCACCCCCCACTTCGAGTACGTGGCCGGCGGCTGCAACTCGGCCCTGAGCAGCCTGCAGCTCGAGTTCGATACCCCCATCGCCAATGGCGTGCTCACCGTCAACTCCATCGAGCAGGCCATCGAGCGCTCCGGCACCAAGGCCGGCAACAAGGGCGCCGAGGCGGCCATGGCGGCCATGGAGATGGTCTCGCTGCTGCGCTGCTTCGGCGACGACGAGGAGGAAGAGGCATGAGTCGCGAGCGCGCTCGCGGTCCCTCCAAGGCGCAGCTCTCTCGGCGTGCCGCGCGGGAGCTGGCCGTTCAGGGCCTCTACCAGTGGCAGATGACCGGCAAGTCGATCTCCGCGGTGGAGGCCGAGTTTCGCAGCCAGCGTGCCGACGACGACCTCGAGGACCACGAGAACTGGCTCAAGGTCATGGAGATCGCCGACCTGGCGCTGTTCCATGAGCTGCTGCACAACGTGGCGCGCTTCAAGGCCGACCTCGACGCCTCCATCGCGCCGCTGCTTGACCGCAAACTCGAGGAGCTCGACCTCATCGAGCTCTCCATCCTGCGCCTGGGGGCCTATGAGCTCTCCCGGCGCCTCGATGTGCCCTACCGGGTGGTGATCAACGAGGGCGTGGAGCTGGCCAAGTCCTTCGGCGCCACCGATGGCCACAAGTACGTCAACGGCATCCTCGACAAGCTCGCCGGGCGCCTGCGCTCCGCCGAGGTGGCCGCCCGCCGCCGCTGAAGGGGGTGTCCCCGTGCCCAATCAAGCCGTGCCCAGTCAAGCCGTGCCCAGTCAATGTCAGCACAGTGAATTCGGGCTGATCGCCCGTTACTTCACCCCGTCGCCGCCCGGCAGTGATGCCGGCGTGGCGCTGGGGGTGGGTGATGACTGCACGCTGCTGCTTCCCGCGGCGGGGCAGCAGCTGGCGGTGAGCGTCGACACCTCGGTGGCCGGCGTCCACTACCCCGCGGACGCCCCCGCCGAGGCGGTCGGGCATCGCGCCCTGGCGGTGAGCCTCAGCGACCTCGCGGCCATGGGCGCCCGCGCCCGCTGGTGCCTGATGGCGCTGACTCTGGAAGAGGCCGACGACGCCTGGCTCGAGGGCTTCTCGCGCGGCTTTCGCGACCTCGCCGAGGCCAGCGGCACCGCCCTGGTGGGCGGCGACGTGACCCGCGGCGCCACCGCCATCGGCGTGACGGTGATGGGGGAGGTGGCGCCGGAGGCGGCACTGACCCGTCATGGCGGCCGGCCGGGCGACCTGGTCGCGGTGACCGGCGCCCTGGGCGGCGGCGCCGGCGGCCTGGCGCTCTGGCAGCGCGGCGAACGCGACCCGTCCCACCCGCTGCTGCTCCGCTATCTGCGTCCCCAGCCGCGTCTCGCCGCCGGCGAGGCGCTGCGGGGACTGGCCACGGCGGCCATCGATATTTCCGATGGCCTGCTGGCCGACCTGGGCCATCTCCTCGAGCGCTCCGGCGTGGGTGCCACCCTGGACCCCGCGGCGCTGCCCCTGGCCGAAGGGCTGGTCGAGGCGCTGGGTGAGGAGGGCGCCTGCCAGGCAGCGCTCGCCGGCGGCGATGACTACGAACTGCTGCTGGCGCTGCCCGCCGAGCGGCTCGACGAGGCCCGCACACGGCTCGCCGCCCTGGGCCTGCCGCTCACCGTGATCGGTCGCCTCGAGGCCGAGCCCGGCCTGCGCGGCGTGGCCATGCCCAGCCGCAGCGGCTGGCAGCACTTCCTGGCGGCCGGCAGCGAAGGCGCAGGGGGCGCGACATGAACCGAGCGCCCCCCAGCATCTGGCACCGTCCGACCCACTTCCTCGCCTTTGGCCTGGGCAGCGGGGCCGTGCCCTGGGCCCCGGGCACCTTCGGTACCCTGGCCGCCATTCCCTTCTACTGGCTGCTCTCCGAGCTGCCCCTGGGCTGGTACCTGGCGGTGGTGATGGCGGCCTTCGTGTGGGGGGTGTGGCTCTGCGAGAAGACCTCCCGCGACCTCGGCGTCCACGATCACTCCGGCATCGTCTGGGACGAGTTCGTCGGCTACTGGATCACCATGGCGGCGGTGCCCTTCTCCTGGGAGGCGGCGCTGTGGGGGTTCGTGCTCTTCCGCATCTTCGATGTCATCAAGCCCTGGCCGATCCGCTGGGCGGACCGCCGGGTGGCGGGGGGCTTCGGCATCATGATCGACGACGTGATGGCGGGGATCTACGCCTGGAGCGTGATGCACATCTGGTTCTGGCTACACTGAAGGACCGTGTCGTGGCTCGCCCGTCCGGGCGTGGCCAAGCAGGGAAGGGAGCGCTATGCGCAAGGAACGACTGATCGTCCCGGTGGCGGTGGCGGTGGCGGTGGTCTGGGCGGTGGCCCAGTACCTCGCCTCGCTGCTCTTCGAGCGGGAGCTGGTCCGCGCCCTGGCGGATCTCGAGGCCCGCGGCGAGATGGTGATGGAGCGCAGCCAGGTGGAGCGTGGTTGGCTGAGCTCCTCCGGTGTCGTGCATGTCTCCCCGGTGCTGGGCGATGGCTGGCGTCTCGAACTCACCTACTCGGCGCGCCACGGGGTCTTCAGCACCCGCATCGAGGGGGGGTTCCATCCCGCCATCGGCCCGCGCCAGCTGCATCTGTTCGGCGACTGGCTGCCCTCCAGCCCGCCGAGCTGGCATGCCCGCTACCAGACCCTGGGTGGCACCCTGGAGGGCACCATCCAGCTCGCCCCCTTCCTGATCAGCCAGGGGCCCCGCGAGCTCGACTTCCGCGGTGGCCAGCTCAGCTTCGGTGGCCAGCAGGGCGACTGGCGCCTGCGCGCCAGGCTGCAGCCCTGGCGGCTGACCGATGGGGTGGCCACCCTGGAGTCCGGGCTGGTCTCCCTGGAGAGCCGCTACGCCTATACCGCCGGCGCCCATCACTTCACCCAGCGTGACCTGCTGCGCATCGATCAGCTCGCCTGGCAGCAGCCGGGCCTGGCGCTGGAGGCCAGTGAGCTCGTCTACCGCAGCCGCATGCAGCTCGATGACAGCGAGCTGCGCATCGATAGCGAGCTGACCCTGGCCGAGGTGCTGGCGGCGGAGCAGGTGCTGCTGACCGGGCGGGTGGCCATGGAGCTGTCGCGGATCAACGCCGACGCGGTGCGCGAGGCGCTGGCCGGGCTGCGCCGGGAGGCGGCCAAGGCCCGCGAGCTCGCCCCGCGGGAGCTGATTGCCCGCCTGGAGCCGGAGCTGCGGGCGACCCTGGTCGACTCCCCGCGTCTGGACCTCACCGAGGTCGACCTGGAGAGCCCCATGCTGGGGCTCGCCGCCCGCGGCGACGGGTCGCTGTTCTTCGACCCGCGCCGCCTCGACGAGTTGAGCCTGGCGCGGCTCGATGACGAAGAGGAGCGGGCGCGCTGGCTGACCCGTATCGACGGCGATGGCATCTGGCGTGAGGTGCCCGCGGTGGTGGCCCTGTGGCTGGGCCTGCCGCTGGGGACCCGTGACCTGGAACTCGACGTGATCCGCGGACGGGTTCGGGTCAACGGGCGGCCGATGCCGTCGCTCTGGCGGTGACAAGGGGTGGCAGGCAGGGCCACCCCCCGACTTGAAGTTGTCGCCCGTCGCCCGCATTCCTGAGCCAACGGCACAAGCCTCCATTGGATCAGGACGACCATCATGAGTGACGAGCAGGACCGCCGCCACGACCCGGATGCGCCGGAGTGGCGGCACGATACCCACGGCGGGGCCCACGACGAGGACGAGGAGTTCGACCTCGAGGACCTGCCTGGCGATAGCCGGCACGCCGTGGTGCCGGCCCGCGATTCCCTTCCCGAGCGCATCTACCTGCTGCCGATCCACAATCGGCCCTTCTTCCCGGCCCAGGTGCAGCCGCTGGTGATCAACCGCGAGCGCTGGGACGAGACCATGCAGCGGGTCGCCAAGACGCCCCACCACACCGTGGGCCTGGCCTTCGTCGGCGAGGCCGCCGTGGAGGGGCTTGCCCATGACGACTTCCCGGAGATCGGCACCGCGGTCAAGGTGCACAAGCTGCAGGGCGAAGAGGGACAGCTGCAGTTCATCGCCCAGGGCCTGCAGCGCTTTCGCATCCAGCGCTGGATCTCTCGGGAGCCCCCCTATCTGGTGGAGGTGAGCTACCCCCGGGAGCCGGTGGATGCCGAGGCCGACGAGGCCCGCGCCTATGCCATGGCGCTGATCAACGGCATCAAGGAGCTGCTGCCGATCAACCCGCTCTACGGCGAGGAGCTCAAGCACTACCTCAACCGCTTCAGCCCCCACGAGCCGGGCCCCCTCACCGACTTCGCCGCGGCCATCACCTCGGCCAAGGGGCGCGAGCTGCAGGACGTGCTGGCCACCCTGCCGGTGCTCGCGCGCATGCAGAAGGTGCTGCCGCTGCTGCGCAAGGAGATCGAGGTCGCCCAGCTGCAGAGCGAGATCAGTGACCAGGTCAACGCCCAGATGCAGGAGCGCCAGCGGGAGTTCTTCCTGCGCGAGCAGCTCAAGGTGATCCAGCGGGAGCTGGGCATCTCCAAGGACGAGCGCGAGAACGACGTCGACACCTTCCGCGACCGCCTGGAGAGCCTCGTCGTGCCGCCCAAGGTGCTGACCCGCATCGAGGAGGAGCTAGACAAGCTCGCCGTGCTGGAGACCGGCTCGCCGGAGTACGGCACCACCCGCAATTACCTGGACTGGCTGACCAGCATGCCCTGGGGCGTCCACAGCCAGGACCAGCTCGACCTGGCCCACGCCCGGCAGGTGCTCGACCGCGACCACGACGGCCTGGGCGACGTCAAGGAGCGCATCATCGAGTTCCTGGCCGAGGGCACCTTCAAGGGCGACGTGGGCGGCTCCATCCTGCTGCTGGTGGGCCCGCCCGGGGTGGGTAAGACCTCCATCGGCCGCTCCATCGCCGAGGCGCTGGGGCGCGAGTTCTATCGCTTCTCGGTGGGCGGCATGCGCGACGAGGCGGAGATCAAGGGGCACCGGCGCACCTACATCGGCGCCATGCCCGGCAAGCTGGTGCAGGCCCTCAAGGAGGTCGAGGTCGAGAATCCGGTGATCATGCTCGACGAGATCGACAAGATGGGGCAGTCCTTCCAGGGCGACCCCGCCTCGGCGCTGCTCGAGGTGCTCGACCCGGAGCAGAACGTCGACTTCCTCGACCACTACCTGGACGTGCGCCTGGACCTCTCCAAGGTGCTCTTCGTCTGCACCGCCAACACCCTGGATTCGATCCCCGGGCCGCTGTTCGACCGCATGGAGCAGATCCGCCTCTCCGGCTACATCGCCGAGGAGAAGCTGGCCATTGCCCGCAACCACCTCTGGCCGAGGCTGCTCAAGCGCGCCAATATCCCGAAGAAGCGCATCAACCTGACCGAGGCGGCGCTGCGCCAGGTGGTCGAGGGCTACGCCCGGGAGGCCGGGGTGCGCCAGCTCGAGAAGCAGCTCCATCGCATCGTGCGCAAGGCGGCGGTGCAGCTGCTGGAGGGCGACCAGGCGTCGGTGAAGGTCTCGGTGAAGAACCTCGAGACCTTCCTGGGGGCCCCGCTGTTCCGCAAGGAGCAGGTGCTCAAGGGAGAAGGGGTGGTCACGGGCCTGGCCTGGACCGCCATGGGCGGTGCCACCCTGCCCATCGAGGCGGGCAAGGTGCACTCGCTGACCCGCGGCTTCAAGCTCACTGGCAAGCTCGGCGAGGTGATGCAGGAGTCGGCCAACATCGCCTACAGCTACGTGTTGGGCCACCTGGCCGAATATGGCGCCGACGCCGACTTCTTCGACTCCGCCTTCGTGCACCTGCATGTGCCGGAGGGCGCCACGCCCAAGGACGGCCCCTCGGCGGGGGTCACCATGACCACGGCGCTGCTCTCCCTGGCGAAGCACCACGCCATCGACCGCCCCCTGGCGATGACCGGCGAACTGACCCTCACCGGCCAGGTGCTGCCGGTGGGCGGCATCCGCGAGAAGGTGATCGCCGCCCGGCGCAGCGGCATCTTCGAGGTGATCCTGCCCGACGCCAACCGCCGCGACTATGAGGAGCTGCCCGACCACCTCAAGGAGGGCATGACGGTGCACTTCGCCAAACGCTACAGGGACGTGGCCCGGGTGGTGTTCGGGTAGTGGCGTCGCTGGCCCTAGCCAACCCGGTCCAGGGCGGCCAGGGCCTGATGGCCGAAGTCGATGATGGTGCGGTAGTGCCGGTCGGCGATCACGCTCTTCACGATGTCCGGGTCGACATCCAGGTAGTCGTGAACCAGTACGTTGCGTAGGCCGATGATCTTGCGCCAGGGGATATCACTTTCGATCCTGCCGGCATCCTGGAGTCGCTCGAAACCGGTGATGGCATCTCGGCATGCCATCCCGGTCTCTTCGCGTGCCCAGTGCTTGGCCAGCCCGATGCAGGCCTCGATCAGGAGCTGCAGTGAGCGTTCGGCAGCGTGGCGCTCGATCCGGCTCCAGGGGCGCTGTTCCAGCAGGGTGCCGAGCTCGGCAAGGTCCTGCTCGCACTCTTCGAGATGTTGCCGCTGGGCTTTGAGGTAGGCGCTCTGCTGGCCGTCAGGCATGGATTCCCTCCGGGTGAAGGTAGTCGATCTCCCAGCGCGAGAGGATACGGGATTCCTGGCGTATCCGAGTGTCCCAGTCGAGGTCAACCAGCAGCACTCCCTGGCTGAGAATGCTCCAGCCCAGCGGAATCGGGGCAATGGCCAGGTCCACCACGCTCAACTGTTCCTCGCCCAACCCCAGCTCACGCTGCCACTCTTGAGCCAGCAGCTCGGGGCGAAGGCGCCTCTCCAGCGGATCAGCGATCCAGCCGGTGAAGGCCACGGCCAGATCGAAGTCGCTTTCGGGGTGGTGGTCCCCGCGCGCCCTGGAGCCGTACAGCCACACTGCCGCCAGGTCATCGCGACGGCGTGCCAGGGAGATGATGGCCGTCAGCGTTTCGCTCTGGGGGATGCTCGAGTCACCGGGAGCATCCTTGTGGACAACAGTGGATGACATGGCCGCCTTTCCGTCGAGGGGTGTTTCATCTTCCCGCCTGCCGGTGCCAGGTGCAAGACGTGCAGCTCCGGGCCTGGCCTGACGGGCGGACGCATGCCAGAATCGACACCGACCTGGACACTGGAGCCGCCCGGCACAGGGCGGCCGTAAAGAGAATAGAGGACACCATGCCCGAGTATCGTTCCCGCACCACCACCGCCGGCCGCAACATGGCCGGCGCCCGCGCCCTCTGGCGCGCCACCGGCATGAAGGACGAGGACTTCCACAAGCCCATCATCGCCGTGGCCAACTCCTTCACCCAGTTCGTGCCCGGCCACGTGCACCTGAAGGACATGGGGCAGCTGGTGGCCCGCGAGATCGAGAAGGCCGGCGGGGTGGCCAAGGAGTTCAACACCATCGCCGTGGACGACGGCATCGCCATGGGCCATGACGGCATGCTCTACTCGCTGCCGAGCCGCGACCTGATCGCCGACAGCGTCGAGTACATGGTCAACGCCCACTGCGCCGACGCCCTGGTGTGCATCTCCAACTGCGACAAGATCACCCCCGGAATGCTCAATGCCGCCATGCGCCTGAACATCCCGGTGATCTTCGTCTCCGGTGGTCCCATGGAGGCGGGCAAGACCAAGCTGCTCGACCACAACATCGACCTGATCGATGCCATGATCTACGCCGCCGACGACAAGTACAGCGACGAGGAGATCGAGGAGATCGAGCGCAGCGCCTGCCCCACCTGCGGCAGCTGCTCCGGCATGTTCGCCGCCAACTCCATGAACTGCCTGATGGAAGCCCTGGGCCTGGCGCTGCCGGGCAACGGCACCGTGGTGGCCACCCATGCCGATCGCCGCCGTCTCTTCGAGAATGCCGGCCATCGCATCGTCGAGCTGGCCAAGCGCGTCTACGAGGGCGACGAGGCACACCTGCTGCCCCGGGCCATCGGCTCCAAGGCGGCCTTCAAGAACGCCATGACCCTGGATATCGCCATGGGCGGTTCCACCAACACCATCCTGCACCTGCTGGCCGCCGCCCAGGAGGCCGAGGTCGACTTCACCATGGAGGATATCGACCGTCTGTCGCGGGAGGTGCCGCAGCTCTGCAAGGTGGCCCCCAATACCCAGAAGTACCACATCGAGGACGTGCATCGCGCCGGCGGGATCATGGCGATCCTCGGCGAGCTCGACCGCGCCGGCGTCCTGGATACCCGGGTGCCCACCGTCTACGGCGATACCCTGAAGGACGCCCTGGACGAGTGGGACATCATGCGCAACCCCAGCGCCGAGGTGGTGGAGTTCTACAAGGCCGGCCCCGGCGGCATCCCCACCCAGACCGCCTTCTCCCAGGCCGCGCGCTGGCCGAGCCTCGACGGCGACCGGGCCAACGGCTGTATCCGCGATCTCGAGCACGCCTTCTCTCGCGAGGGGGGCCTCGCCGTGCTGTTCGGCAACATCGCCCTGGACGGCTGCGTGGTGAAGACCGCCGGGGTCGACGAGTCGATCCTGGTCTTCGAGGGGCCGGCACACGTGGTGGAGTCCCAGGACCAGGCGGTGGAGCACGTGCTGGGCGGGCTGGTGAAACCCGGCGAGGTGGTGGTGGTGCGCTACGAGGGACCCCGCGGCGGCCCCGGCATGCAGGAGATGCTCTACCCGACCAGCTATCTCAAGTCCAAGGGGCTCGGGAAGGTGTGTGCGCTGATGACCGACGGGCGCTTCTCCGGCGGCAGCTCCGGGCTCTCCATCGGCCATGTCTCCCCGGAGGCCGCCGCTGGCGGCGCCATCGGCCTGATCGAGAGCGGCGACATCATCCAGATCGACATCCCCAACCGGGCGATCAACGTCAAGCTGACCGATGCCGAGCTGGCCGCCCGCCGCGAGGCCGAGGAGGCCAAGGGCGCCGCCGCCTGGAAGCCCAGCATCCAGCGCGACCGCAAGGTCTCGGCGGCGCTCAAGGCCTACGCCATGCTCGCCACCTCCGCCGACAAGGGCGCGGTGCGCGACCTCTCCAAGCTCGACTGACCCGGCGCGCCCGAGCGACTCTGCTGCCCCGGCCAGGCGCCGGGGCAGTGGTTTTGGCAGAGCAGTGCCTCAGGCAGGGCCGGGTGCTACCAGAGCCTGGGGCCGCCGTCGCGATCGCCGCGCAGGCGGTCGCGGGCGATGAACAGCGCGGCGATGGCGCGTGCCTCATGGAAGTCCTCCCGGGCGAGCAGCGCGGGCAGCTCCTCGAGGGCATGGGTCTCGACGATCAGCGGCTCCGGCTCGTCGCCTGGCAGGCGCTTCGGGTAGAGGTCGGTGGCCAGCAGCACCTGCATGCGATGGCGCATGTAGTTGGGGGCCAGCGACAGCTCCACCAGTGGCTCGATGTTGCGGGCACCGAAGCCGCACTCCTCCATCAGCTCGCGATTGGCGGCTGTGACGATGTCCTCGCCCGGGTCGACGAGGCCCTTGGGCAGGGTCAGCACGTACTCCTCGAAGCCCGCCGCATACTCGCGGATCAGCAGCACGTGGTCCGGGTCGGGCATGGCGACGATCATCACCGCGCCGCTGTCGCTGCCGGTCAGCCGCTCGAAGGTGCGCTCCTCGCCGTTGGAGAAGCGTAGGTCCAGGGATTCGACGTGAAACAGGCGGCTTGTGGCCACCGACCGGCGGGCCAGCACCTCGGGCTTCCGGGGCCACTGGGCCTCGGACCTCGGGGCCTGGGGCTTGGGCGCTTGGGACTCGGGGGCGTTGGACATGGAGGCTCCATTTCTGGGAGGGGAGAGCGCCTGATACAATACCACCCCTTTACCGCCACCACCCGGGAGTCGCGATGATCGACTGGCGCGCCATCGACACCGTCCTGCTCGACATGGACGGCACCCTGCTGGACCTCCATTTCGACAGCCACTTCTGGCTAGAGCACCTGCCCCGGCGCTACGTGGAGCTGCACCAGCTCGATGAGGCCACCCAGGAGGTGGTGCGCTCCAAGGTGCTCCACGAGCAGGGCACCCTCAACTGGTACAGCCTGGCCTACTGGAGTCGCGAGCTCGACCTCGACATCGTCGCCCTCAAGCGCGAGATCCAGCACCTGATCGGCCTGCGCAGCGACGCCCTGGACTTCCTCCGGTGGCTCAAGGTGGCCCACCCCCGGGTGGTGCTGGCCACCAATGCCGACCGCGCCAGCCTCGAACTCAAGCTGCCGCTCACCGGCCTGGAGGAGTACCTGGACGCCATCGTCTCCTCGGCGGACCTGGGCGTGCCCAAGGAGGAACAGGCCTTCTGGCCCGCCCTCCAGGCGATCGAGCCCTTCGACCCGGCCCGCACCCTGTTCATCGACGACAATCCCCGGGTGCTGGCCAGCGCCCGTGAGTTCGGCATCCGCCACCTGCTCGGCATCAAGCAGCCCGACAGCACTCGGCCGGAGAAGGAGCTCGAGGAGTTCGTGGCACTCGACCGCTTTGCGGCGATCCTGCCCGGCAACCTGCCGCCCGGCCAGGCACCCGGGGCCGCCGGCGCGCCGGGGGAGGGCGCCCATGGAGAGAGATCATGAGTAGCGTGCGGCTCGACAAGTGGCTGTGGGCGGCACGCTTCTTCAAGACCCGGGGCCTGGCCAAGAAGGCCATCGAGGGCGGCAAGGTCCACTACAACGGTGCCCGGGCCAAGACCAGCAAGACCGTCGAGGTGGGCGCCCTGGTGCGCGTGCCCCAGGGGTGGGATCTCCTCGAGGTCGAGGTGGTAGCGCTCTCCGACCAGCGCCGCGGCGCCCCTGAGGCCCGCGCCCTCTACCGCGAGACCGAGGAGAGTGCGGTGCGCCGCGAGCGCGAGGCCGAGGCGCGCCGCCTCACCAACCAGGCCATGCAGCACCCGCTCAAGCGCCCCGACAAGAAGCAGCGCCGGGATATCCAGCGTTTCCAGCGTCAGCAGTCCGACGATTAGCCAGCCGGCCGACGATTCACAGAGAGTCATGATGACCGACCAGATCCAGCGTTTCCTCTTCGACAACACCAACGTGCGCGGCGAGCTCGTCACCCTCGAGCGGGCCTACGCCGAGGTCCTCGACCGCCACGACTACCCGCCGGTGGTGAATCGGCTGCTCGGCGAACTGCTCGCCGCCGTGGCGCTGCTCACCGACACCGTGAAGCTCGATGGCACCCTGAGCATCGAGGTGCGCGGCAAGGGCGCCCTGGCCCTGCTGATGGCCGAATCGAACCCCGGCGGCGAGCTGCGCGCCATCGCCCGGCTGGCCGAGGACGCCCCGATGCCGGCGGATGACGCGGGCTTCCTCGAGCTGCTCGGCGGGGGGCAGATCATGATCACCCTGGACCCCCGCGAGGGGCACCGCTACCAGGGCATCGTGGCCCTGGACCACGACACCCTGGCCGGCTGCCTGGCCGCCTATTTCGTGCAGTCCGAGCAGCTGCCTACCCGGCTGTGGCTGGCCGCTGACGGGGTGCGTGCCGGCGGCCTGCTGCTGCAGCGCATGCCCGACGAATCCCAGAACCAGGACCTCGACGCCTGGGATCGCAGCGTGGTCCTGGCCGACACGGTCAAGGACGAGGAGCTGCTGACACTGGCTCCCGAGGCGCTGCTGCATCGTCTCTACCACGAGGAGACGGTGCGGCTCTTCGACCCCAAGCCGCTGCGCTTCGGCTGCACCTGCTCCCGGGAGCGCATCGCCTCCGCGCTGCTGACCCTGGGCCAGGAAGAGCTGCGCCAGGTGCTGGCCGAGCACGGCAGCATCGACACCCAGTGCCACTTCTGCCACACCCGCTACCACTTCGACGAGGCCGACGTCGAGGCGTTGCTGAGCGAGGGTGATGCGCCGCCCCCCGTTCTGCACTGATTCGCTTGCTGCGCCGCACAACAAATTCTGTAGTGAACGGGCGAGATGTTGTAGAAAAACTACATGAATTTCGCCCAAAAACGGCGTTCCCCGCGGCGGCGCTTTTTGCCATAATGGCGCCGCTTTTTTTCGGCTCGATCGCTTCGCCACAAGACGGGAAACCCGCAGCGGCGATCGATGGCAGGTATCCGCTGCGTCGCCACCGACGCCCGGCACACGAGAGAGAATCGGCCGCAAGGCCCAGGAACCGACATGACCACACCCCAAGCTCCCAACGTCCACGTCAACCTCAGCAGCGCAGAACTGATCGAGCGTGCAGTGGCCACCGGCGAGGGCCGCCTGGCCGCCAACGGTGCCCTGGTGGTGAATACCGGTGTGCGCACCGGGCGCTCGCCCAAGGACCGCTTCATCGTCGATGAGCCGTCCACCAGCGCGCAGATCGACTGGGGTAGCGTGAACCGTCCCTTCGACGCCGAGAAGTTCGATGCCCTCTGGGCCCGCGTCGAGGACTACCTGCTGGGCCGTGAGCACTATGTGTCGGAGCTCCACGTGGGCAGCGACCCGACCTACTACCTGCCGGCGCGCGTGCAGACCGAGACCGCCTGGCAGAACCTGTTCGGCCGCACCATGTTCGTTCGTCCCGAGGCCTACAACCCTTCCGCCAAGGAAGAGTGGACCATCCTCAACGCCGCCGGCTTCGAGTGCGACCCGGCCCGTGACGGCACCAACTCCGACGGCGTGGTGATCATCAACTTCGCCCAGAAGAAGGTGCTGATCGCCGGCATGCGCTACGCCGGCGAGATGAAGAAGGCCATGTTCTCCGTGCAGAACTTCCTGCTGCCGGCCTCCGACGTGCTGCCGATGCACTGCTCCGCCAACGTGGGCGAGGACGGCGAGACCTGCCTGTTCTTCGGCCTCTCCGGCACCGGCAAGACCACTCTCTCCGCCGACCAGGCCCGCTACCTGATCGGTGACGACGAGCACGCCTGGGGCCCGGGCACCGTCTTCAACATCGAGGGCGGCTGCTACGCCAAGTGCATCGACCTCTCCGAGAAGAACGAGCCGGTCATCTGGAACGCCATCAAGTTCGGCACCGTGCTGGAGAACGTGGTCCTCGACGATCGCCGCGAGCCGGACTACGCCGACGACAGCCTGACCCAGAACTCCCGCGCCGCCTATCCGCTGGAGCACGTCGAGAAGCGCGTGCCGGAGAACCGCGCCGGCGAGCCCAACGCCATCGTCTTTCTGACCTGCGACATGAGCGGCGTGCTGCCTCCGGTCTCCGTGCTCTCCAAGGAAGCCGCGGCCTACCACTTCCTCTCCGGCTACACCGCCAAGGTGGGTTCCACCGAGATGGGCTCCGCCGAAGGTCTCTCCACCACCTTCTCCACCTGTTTCGGCGCTCCCTTCTTCCCGCGTCCGGCCCGCGAGTACGCGGACCTGCTGATCAAGCGCGTGGCCGAGAAGGACGCCCAGGTCTACCTGGTCAACACCGGCTGGACCGGCGGCTCCTACGGTGAGGGCGGCTCGCGCTTCTCCATCCCCACCACCCGCGCTATCATCAGCGCCATCCAGACCGGCGTGCTGCGCGAGGTCGAGACCAAGCGCCTCGAAGGGCTCAACCTGGAGGTGCCGGTGGCCGTGCCGGGCGTCGACTCCCGCCTGCTCGACCCGCGCGAGACCTGGGAAGACAAGGCCGCCTACGACCGCAAGCGCCAGGACCTGGCCGAGCAGTTCGTCGACAACTTCAAGAAGTTCGACGGCGTCAGCGAAGCGATCGTCAAGGCAGGCCCCAGCCTGACCTGATGGTCGGCCGCCGCCGGCGGCATTGGTGACCCCCAGCAGCCCCACGCGCCCCAGGCCGTGGGGCTGCTGCTTTACACGGACGTCAAGCCTGCCGCGGGCGGGGCGCTTGTGATACCTTGTCGCGATCGATTTTCGAGCATCATTGAAGGGGTAACATGGACGCCACCAACCGCATCATCGCGCGCCTCGCCGAGGAGCTTTCCGTTCGCCCGCAGCAGGTCCTGGCCACGGTGGAGCTGCTCGACGGCGGGGCGACCGTGCCCTTCATCGCCCGCTATCGCAAGGAAGTGACCGGCGGCCTCGACGACACCCAGCTGCGTACCCTTCACGAACGGCTCGGCTATCTGCGTGAGCTGGAGGAGCGCCGCGCCGCGGTGCTCGCCGCCATCGACGAGCAGGGCAAGCTCACCGAGGAGCTCAAGGGACTGATCCAGGCCGCCGACACCAAGCAGCGCCTGGAAGACCTCTACCTGCCCTACAAGAAGAAGCGTCGCACCAAGGCACAGATTGCCCGCGAGGCGGGCCTCGAGCCCCTGGCCGATGCGCTGCTGGCCGACCCCAGCCTGGACCCCGAGAGCGAGGCGGTGAAGTACCTTCGGGCGGCCGAGGGCGACATCCCCGCCGTGGAGGACGCCAAGGCGGCCCTCGACGGCGCCCGCCAGATCCTGATGGAGCGCTTCGCCGAGGACGCCGAGCTGGTGGGCAGCCTGCGCGAGCGGCTGTGGCAGGAGGGCGAGCTCAGCGCCCGGGTGATTCCGGGCAAGGAGGGCGAGGGCGCCAAGTTCTCCGACTACTTCGAGCACGACGAGAAGCTTTCGAAGACGCCCTCCCACCGGGCGCTGGCCATGTTCCGCGGCCGCAACGAGGGCGTGCTGACGCTCGCCATCAAGCTGCCCGGCGAGGACGAGGCGCCGCTCCATCCGGCCCAGGTGGCCATCGCCCGCCACTTCTCGATCCGCGACGAGGGCCGCGCCGCGGACAAATGGCTGGCCGACGTGGTGCGCTGGACCTGGCGGGTCAAGCTCTACACCCACCTGGAGACCGAGCTGCTGGGCCGCCTGCGCGAGTCCGCGGAGCTCGCTGCCATCGAGGTCTTCGCCGCCAACCTCAAGGACCTGCTGTTGGCCGCGCCGGCGGGGCAGAAGGCCACGCTTGCCATCGACCCGGGCCTGCGCACCGGCTGCAAGGTGGCGGTGGTGGATGCCACCGGCCAGTTCCTGGCCCACGCCACCATCTATCCCCATGCGCCCCGCAACGACTGGGACGCCTCGCTGGCCGAGCTGGCCCGGCTGGTCGAGAAGCACGATGTGGCGCTGATCGCCGTGGGCAACGGCACCGCCAGCCGCGAGACCGACCGCCTGGCCGGCGACCTGCTGAAACGCTTCGCCGGCAAGCGTACGCTCTCCAAGGTGATGGTCAGCGAGGCGGGCGCCTCGGTCTACTCCGCCTCGGAGTACGCCTCCCGGGAGCTGCCGGATCTCGACGTCACCATCCGCGGCGCCGTCTCCATCGCCCGGCGCCTGCAGGACCCGCTGGCCGAGCTGGTCAAGATCGAGCCCAAGTCCATCGGCGTGGGCCAGTACCAGCACGACGTCTCCCAGGTGCAGCTGTCGCGCAGCCTCGAGGCGGTGATCGAGGACTGCGTGAACGCCGTGGGGGTGGACCTCAACACCGCCTCCAGCGCCCTGCTCTCCCGAGTGGCGGGGCTCTCCCCGGCGCTGGCCGAGGCGATCGTCGCCCGGCGCAACGTGCAGGGCGCCTTCGCCAGCCGCAAGGAGCTGCTCGAGGTCAGCCGCCTCGGGCCCAGGACCTTCGAGCAGTGCGCGGGCTTCCTGCGCATCATGAACGGCGACAACCCCCTGGATGCCAGCGCCGTGCACCCCGAGGCCTACCCGCTGGTGGAGCGCATCGCCGCGAAGAGCGGGCGGGATCTCGGCAGCCTGATCGGCGACAGCGCCACCCTGAAGTCGCTCAGGCCCGCCGAGTTCGCCGACGAGCGCTTCGGCGTGCCCACCGTGACCGATATCCTCGCCGAGCTGGACAAGCCGGGCCGCGACCCGCGCCCCGAGTTCAAGGCCGCCGAGTTCCGCGAGGGGGTCGAGACCCTCAAGGACCTCGAGCCCGGCATGATCCTCGAAGGCAGCGTCACCAACGTCACCCACTTCGGCGCCTTCGTCGACATCGGCGTCCATCAGGACGGCCTGGTGCATATCTCGGCGCTCTCCCACACCTTCGTCGAGGACCCGCGCTCGGTGGTCAAGGCCGGCGACATCGTCAGGGTCAAGGTGATGAGCGTCGATATTCCCAGGGCCCGCATCGGCCTCTCCATGCGCCTGGACGACCAGCCGGGGGAGGAGGGCGAGAGCCCGCGCCGTGCCGGCGGGGGGCGTCAGTCGACCGGCCAGAAGCCCGGGGGCCAGAAGGCGCCCCGCAGGGGCGGCGGACGCGACTCGAGTGACTCCCAGGGGCAGATGGGTGCCCTCGGGGCCGCCCTGCTCAAGGCCAAACAGAAGCGCTAACCTTCCACGCTAATTTTCCGCTACCAGGGGTGTTACCTTGTCAGACTCACTCGCCACCCTCATCGAGCGCCTGGCCGGCCCCGCCCGCCAGGGGCAGTTCAGCCGGCTTCGCCGCGGCCTCGAGAAGGAGGGGCTGCGCGTCGACCCCGCAGGGCGCATCGCCCGCACCCCGCACCCGGAGGCGCTGGGTTCCAAGCTGACCCACCCGCACATCACCACCGACTACTCCGAGGCGCTGCTGGAGTACATCACTCCGGTCTACTGCCGGCCCGCCGACGCCATGGCCTTCCTCGGCGATCTGCACCGCTTCACCTATCGCTACCTCGGCGACGAGCTGATCTGGCCGGCCAGCATGCCGTCGCGCCTGGCCGGCAACGACAGCGTGCCCATCGCCGACTACGGCCGCTCCAACGTGGGCACCATGAAGCGGGTCTACCGGCAGGGGCTGGACGTGCGCTACGGGCGCATCATGCAGGCCATCGCCGGGGTGCACTACAACGTCTCCCTGCCCGACGACCTCTGGACGCTGCTGCGCGAGCTGGAGGGGGCGACCGACACCCCCATGGCCGACTATCGCTCCCAGCGCTACTTCGGGCTGATCCGCAACTTCCGCCGACACAGCTGGCTGCTGCTCTACCTGTTCGGCGCCTCGCCGGCGCTGGATCGCAGCTTCCTGGATGGCCGCGATACCCCCGACAACCTCGAGGCCCATGGCAGCGAGACGCTGGTATCGCGCTACGCCACCAGCCTGCGCATGTCGGACCTGGGTTATCAGAACAAGGTGCAGGCCCAGCTCAAGATCTGCTTCAACTCGCTCTCCAACTACGTCAACACCCTGCGCAACGCCATCTCCACGCCCTGGCCCGCCTATGCGGCCTTGGGCGTTCAGGAGGGGAGCGAGTGGCGCCAGCTCAACGCCAACATCCTGCAGATCGAGAACGAGTACTACAGCGACATCCGCCCCAAGCGGGTGACCCGCCACGGCGAGACCCCCAGCCAGGCCCTGGAGGCCGGCGGGGTGGAGTATATCGAGGTGCGCTGCCTCGACCTCAACCCGCTGCTGACCCTGGGCCTGGACGAGGCGCAGATCCACTTCGTTGACGCCTTCGTGATGTGGTGCCTGCTGGCCGAGAGCCCCTGGATCAGCGACGAGGAGTGCGAGCACCTGGACGACAACCGCCGGCGGGTGGTGGAGCGTGGCCGCGATCCGGAGCTCCAGCTGTGCGACCAGGGGCAAGGCCGCAGCGTGGCGGAGTGGGGCGGCGAGATCCTGGCCGAGATCGACCAGGTGGCGGGCCTGCTCGACCAGCTGGAGGCGGGCAGCCCCCACCGGGAGGCCGTGGCCGCCATGGCCCCGCGCCTGGCCGACCCGTCGCTGACGCCCTCGGGCCGACTGATGGCGCGCCTCGAGGAGAGCGGCGAGGAGTTCAGCGACGCCATGCTGGCCATCGCCCGGGAGCAGGCCGAGCGGTTGCGCGGTGAGCCCATGGACCCGGCCCGGGAGGCGATGTTCGCCGAGCTGGTGGGCACCTCCTGGCGCCAGCAGGAGGAGATCGAGGCCGCCGACCGGGTCGCCTTCGATGACTTCCTGGCCGACTACTTCGAGCGTGCCCGGGAGTCTCGCCTGATCGGGGAGGAGAGCCCATGAGCACGCACCTGACTCGCCTCTCGGTGCGCCAGTGGAGCCTCGCCGGGTTGGGTTTCTGCGTGCTGATGATGGCCGTGGCCCTCGGCCTCGAGCACCTCGGCGGCCTCGAGCCCTGTCCGCTGTGCATCTTCCAGCGGGTGGCGGTGCTGTCGGCCGCCGCGGTCTTCGCGATCGCCGCCACCCACAACCCCGCCGGGCGGGTCGGGGCGGGCGTCTACGGCGCCCTGGGCCTCGCCTCGGTGGCCGGTGGCATCGGCGTGGCATGGCGCCATCTGTGGCTGCAGTCGCTGCCGCCGGACCAGGTGCCCAGCTGCGGCCCCGGCCTCGACTACATGATGGAGCTGTTGCCCTGGCGTGACGTGGTGGCCATGGTGCTCTCCGGCTCCGGCGAGTGCGCCGAGATCGACTTCCTGCTGCTCGGCATCTCGCTGCCCGGCTGGACGCTGATCGGCTTTCTGGTGCTGGCCCTGGCGCCGCTGGGCCTTGTGCTCTCGGCGTTCCGGGAGCGCGGCTGAGTCTCCCCGGCGCCCCTGGCCAATGGCCTTCCCCTCGGGGATTGACAGCGCCTGCGGCGCGGGTGAGTCTGGAGTCCCTGCCGGGAACAGGAGGCTCCCGGCGCCACCGAGCTGGCTCCACCAAACGTAGGGAGGCCCCCATGCTGGAAGATTGCAAGAGCGCCCTGGAGCGCTGGGGCGGCGTGCACAAGCTGATCGATCGCTGGCTGGACGAGCGCCGCGAGCTGCTGGTTCACTTCGTGGAGCTCAAGGAGGCCTGCGACGCCGAACTGGAGGCGGTCAGCAAGGCGCAGATCGACCGCTTCAGCGAGCTTTTGATGGACTACATCAGCGCCGGCCACTTCGAGATCTACCCCCAGCTGCGCGAGGAGGCCAAGGCCTTCGACGACGAGGCCGCCCTGACCCTGGCCGACCGTCTGCTGGCGCGGCTGGAGATGTCCACCGAGCTGGTGCTCTCCTTCGATGCCGAGTACGAGAGCCCCGGCCGCGTGCGCCAGCATCTCGGCCGGCTGCCCGCCTGGCTCGAGCGCCTGGCCCATGGACTCACCGAGCGCTTCGCCCTCGAAGATCAGCTGATCGGCCGCGTCCATGCCGCCCACGCCCCCGATGCCGCCCGCCAGGAGGCCGCGGCCCAGCAGTCGCGGGTCTGACGCCTCACCCGCCTGGCCCGCCCTGCCCGGTCAGGCGTCCTTGCCGCGGCGCTCGAAGCGCCCGCCCAGCACCAGCAGGCAGGGTGTCAGCAGCAGCGTCAGGGCGGTGGCGAAGGTGAGCCCGCCGGCGATGGCGCTGGAGAGCTGGGTCCACCACTGGGTCGAGGGGGCGCCCAGCCCCAGGCTCGGCGCGAAGAGGTTGACGTTCACCCCCAGCACCATGGGCGCAAGCCCCAGCACCGTGGTGATGGCCGTCAGCAGCACCGGGCGCAGGCGCAGCCCGCCCGCCTCAAGGGCGGCCTCCACGGGGGAGAGCCCCTCGCCGCGCAGCTGGTTGTAGGTGTCGATCAGCACGATGTTGTTGTTCACCACGATCCCCGCCAGGGCGATGATGCCCATTCCCACCATGACGATGCCGAAGGGCTGGCCGTTGACCAGCAGGCCCAGCAGCACCCCCGCGGTGGAGAGCACGATGGCCGAGAGCACCAGCCCCGCCTGGTAGAGGCTGTTGAACTGGGTCACCAGGATCAGCGTCATCAGCGCGATGGCCACCAGGAAGGCGCTGGCCAGGAAGCGGCTCGCCTCCTGCTGGTCCTGCTGTTCGCCGGCCACGTTGACGATCACCCCCTCCGGCGGCGTACCGCCCGTCTCGAGCAGGGCGCGCAGCCGCTCGTCGGCCCGGTAACCCTCGGCCACGTCGGCCTCGAGGGTCACCGCTCGCCGCCCGTCGATGCGGTGCAGGGTGCCCACCTTGGGCGCCGGCACCAGCTCCACGAAGTTGGCGATCGGCACCTGGCCCCGGGCCGTGTTGAGCGTCAGCCGGCCCAGCTGGTCCAGGGAGCGGTAGCCCGCCGGCAGGCGCACGCGGATATCCACCTCGTCGCTCACGCCGGGGGGGCGGTAGCTGGCCACCTGCAGGCCGGTGGTAAGCAGCTGCACGGCGCTGCCCACCGCGGCCACGTCGGCGCCGAAGCGTGCCGCCGCCTCGCGATCCACCATCACCCGCCATTCCACGCCGGGCAGGCTGCGGTCGTCCTCGATGTCGCGGAAGCCGCCCAGCTCGCCCATCAGTTCGCGCAGCCGGTCCACCGCGCGGTCGGTGGCGGCATCGTCATGGCCGCTCACCTCCAGCACGATGGGCTTGCCCTCGCCGGGGCCCATCTCCTGCTCGCGGAACTCCAGCACCATTCCGGGCAGGTCGGCGGTGCGTTCGCTCATCTCGGTGAAGATCTCGGCCACCGGGCGGCGCCGGTGCCAGTCGATCAGCTGGAACTGCAGGACGCCGATCACGTCGCTGCCGAGCTGCTGGTTGGGCACGGCGAAGGAGCGGGCGTAGAGCGCCTCCACCTCGCTCATGCCGGCCAGGCGCGCCTCCACCCGGCGCACCACGGCGTCCTTCTCGACGGCGGAGAAGTCGCCCCGTGCGCGCACCAGCACCTGGGCGCTGTCGGGCTCCACGGCGGGGAAGAACTCCACGCCGTGGTTGAAGCGGGCGTAGGCGGTGTAGATCAGCCCCAGCAGCAGCAGGGCGAAGAGCAGGGTCAGCCCCGGCATGGCCAGCAGCCGGGCGAGCAGGGCGCGATAGAGCCGCCCGCCGGCGCTGATGTGGTCCTGAGCGATCTCCCGGCGCGAGGCGCGTACCCCGAAAACGCCACCCAGGGTGGGCAGGAACACCAGCGCCATGGCCAGCGAGGCCAGCAGGCAGAGGATCACCGTGGCCGGCAGGTACTTCATGAACTCGCCCACCACCCCGGGCCAGAACAGCAGCGGCACGAACACCGCGAGGGTAGTGGCGGTGGAGGCGATCACCGGCCAGCTCATGCGCGCGGCGTGCCCTTCGCTGGCCTGGGAGGTCATCTTGCGCACCCCCTCGATGCTGCGCAGCTCCTGCTCCATGGGCCGCACCAGCAGGCGCTCGCCGTCCTCGGGGCTGACCCCCTCCAGCGACAGCGAGACATAGATGATCGGGATGGTGACGTGGGGGTTGGCCTCCTTGGGGATCGCCTGCCAGGCGGCCAGGCCCGCCAGCAGCAGCGCGGCCAGCAGCAGCAGGGTGGTGCGCGAGCGGTCCAGCGCCGCCTCGATCAGGGCGCGCATCTCAGGGCGACGCCTGGGGGGCGTCGGCCGCCACCGGCACGACGCGCTCGCCCGGAGCCACCAGGCCGCCGCCCAGGGTGATCAGGCGCACCCGCTCGGGCAGCCCCGCGACCCGGGCCTCGTCGGTGGCGGCATCGACCAGCTCGACCGCAGTGCGCACCACCCGGTCGTCGTCATCCAGTTGCTTCACCGCCAGGCGGCCGTCGTTATCGAGCTCCAGCAGGGCAGGGGAGAGCCGGTGCACCTGCCGCTCGGGCAGGGTGATCACCAGGGTGGCGCTGGCGCCGGCCAGGCGGCGTCCCTCGGGGTTGGCCACCCGGGCCTCCACGCTGAAGGTGCGCGCCTCCTCCTCGGCGCGGCGCGCCACCAGGCTCACCTCGCCCTCGAGCCGCGAACCGTCCAGCAGGCGCAGCGTCGCGGGCAGTCCGACCTCGAGGGCGTGGGCGTCGCGCTGGGGCGCCCAGGCCCGGGCCACCAGGTGGCGGTCATCCACCAGCTGGCCGAAGGCCTCGCCCACCTGGAGCAGCTCGCCGAGCTCCACGTCGAGGCGGTCGAGCACGCCGTCGAAGGGGGCGATGGGGCGGGTGTCGTCGAGCTGGCGGCGCAGGCTCGCCACCTCGGCGGCCGCCCGGGCGACGCCGCTCTGCAGGCGCAGGTAGTCGGTGTTGGCGATCAGCTCGCGGCGGCGCAGGTCATCGGCACCGGCCAGCTCGGCCCGGGCCAGGGCGAGCTCCGCCTCGGCCTGCTCGAGCCGGGCCGGCAGTTCGTCCCGGGCCAGATGGATCAGCACCGTACCGGCCTCGATCCGCTCGCCCGCCGCCACCGGCAGGGCCTCGATGCGCCCCGCCTGGCGGGCGCGCAGGGTCAGGTCGCGGTCGGCTTCCAGGTGGCCCTGCAGCACCAGCCGCGGGGCGTGGGCCTCGGCCTCGCGCTCCATGACCTCGACCCGGACGGCGGGCGGCGCCTCGGCCGGCTCGCTCTCGGGGGCGGTGTCCTGGAAGCGCTGCAGATCGCCGAAGGCCAGCCATATGCCCAGGGCGAGAGTGACGGCGATGGCCAGCAGCGGGGAAAGGGGAAGGCGACGGCGAGGCATGCGGGGTGATCCATCAACGAGCATGAAACGCCAGCATACCCTCCCGGGGCTTTACCCTCATACTGATGCTTGCCCCTTGCCCCTTGCCCCTTGCCCCTTGCCCCTTGCCCCTTGCCCCTTGCCCCTTGCCCCTTGCCCCTTGCCCCTTGCCCCTTGCCCCTTGCCCCTTGCCCCTTGCCCCTTGCCCCTTGCCCCTGTCACTCCTACGTCGCATTGAGTTTTGTGCACTGCAGGCATACCATTCTGGCGGTTCGAATTCCGGCCCGGGCGGGCCATCCGCCGGCCCGGGCCATCCTCACGGCGACAACCCTCGCGTTGACAACCTCAGGAGCCACCATGAAAGATCCCGTTCGTATTGCCATCACCGGCGCTGCCGGCCAGATCAGCTACTCCCTCGCCTTCCGCATCGCCTCCGGCGACATGCTGGGCAAGGACCAGCCGGTCATCCTGCAGTTGCTCGAGATCACTCCGGCCATGGAGGCCCTGAACGGCGTGGTGATGGAGCTCAACGACTGCGCCTTCCCGCTGGTGCAGGACATCGTCGCCACCGACGATGCCAACGTCGCCTTCAAGGATGCCGATTTCGCCCTGCTGGTGGGTGCGCGTCCGCGCGGCCCGGGCATGGAGCGCAAGGACCTCCTGGAAGCCAACGCCGCCATCTTCTCGGTGCAGGGCAAGGCCCTGAACGACAACGCCAGCCGCGACGTCAAGGTGCTGGTGGTGGGCAACCCGGCCAACACCAACGCCCTAATCGCCTCCTGCAACGCGCCGGACCTGGATCCCAAGCAGTTCACCGCCATGACCCGCCTGGACCACAACCGCGCCCTGACCCAGCTGGCCCAGAAGACCGGCAAGCACGTCACCGACGTCGAGAGCATGATCATCTGGGGCAACCACAGCGCCACCCAGTACCCCGACATCGCCCACTGCAAGGTGGCCGGCAAGCCGGCGGCCGAGCTGGTCGAGCGTGACTGGTACGAGAACACCTTCATTCCGGACGTGCAGCAGCGCGGCGCGGCCATCATCAAGGCCCGCGGTGCCTCCTCCGCGGCCTCTGCGGCCTCTTCCGCCATCGACCACATGCGCGACTGGGCGCTGGGCACCAACGGCCAGATCGTCAGCATGGCGATCCCCTCCGACGGCAGCTACGGCGTCGAGCCGGGCATCATCTACTCCTACCCGGTCACCTGCGAAGGCGGCAAGTACGAGATCGTCCAGGGCCTCGCGCTGGACGACTTCAGCAAGCAGAAGATGAAGGCCACCGAAGACGAGCTGCGTGAAGAGCGCGCCGCCGTCGAGCACCTGCTGGGCTGATCGAGCCTTCCTTCGGGAGCGGGCTTCCACCCTGTGGGAGCCCAGGTCTCCCGGGCGAATCGCCGCATGGCGGCGCAGAGCAGAGAAAAAACCCGCCGGAGCGCATCCGGCGGGTTTTTTCGTTGTCGCGGGCTTGGCCTGGTCGGCTGGCGCTCAGTCCCTCAGGCTGATGATCCGCCAGCCGCGGGCTTCGGCGACCTCGCGCAGGGAGGGGTCCGGATCCACCGCTACCGGGTGGTCGACCTTCTCCAGCAGCGCCAGGTCGTTGTGGGAGTCGCTGTAGAACCAGGCGTCGTCCAGGGTCAGCTCCTTGTCGGCCAGCCACTCCTCCAGACGCACCACCTTGCCCTCGCGGTAGCTGGGGGTGCCCTTCACGCGGCCGGTGTAGCGGCCGTCGACGATCTCGGGCTCCACGGCGATCAGGTCATCCACGCCCAGCCGCTCGGCGATGGGGCCGGTGATAAAGCGGTTGGTGGCAGTGATGATCAGCAGGGTGTCGCCGCGGGTGCGGTGGCGGGCCACCAGCTCCTCGCCCTTGGGCAGGATGTGCGGCTCGATCTTGCTGGCCATGAACTGCTGGTGCCAGGCGGCGAGCTGTTCGGGGCTGTTGTCGGCCAGGGGCTTCAGCGCCACCGCGAGGAAGGCGTGGATATCCAGGGTGCCGGCCTCGTAGTCGGCCATGAAGCGATCATTGGCGTCGCGGTAGGCCACCGGGTCCACGGCGCCCTGCTCGAGAAGGAACTCCCCCCAGGCGTGGTCGCTGTCGATCGACAGCAGGGTGTTGTCCAGGTCGAAGATGGCCAGGCTCACGATGACTCCCTTGGGCAGGTTGCAGAGGGTTGACGGTCAGGGTCGAAAGCCCGCGATTATCGCAGAACCCGCTGCCGGCTGCGAGCCGCGCCGGTGCGCTTCGTCCGCAAGGCGTATTGATGCGCTTCGTGGCCCTGTGGAAGAATGGGACCAATTCAGGTTTCAACAAGGTGAAGTCCGTGATCGACGCTGACGGCTTTCGCCCCAACGTTGGCATCATCATCGCCAACGATCAGGGGCAGCTGCTCTGGGCGCGTCGGGTAGGGCAGAACGCGTGGCAGTTTCCCCAGGGAGGCATCAAGGCGAACGAGACACCGAAAGAGGCACTGTTTCGCGAACTCTACGAGGAGATCGGCCTGACCGCCGACGACGTCGAGATCCTTGCCTGCACCCGGGGTTGGCTCCGCTATCGCCTGCCGCGACGCATGATTCGTACCCATTCGAGGCCGGTCTGCATCGGCCAGAAACAGAAGTGGTTCCTGCTGAGGATCCGCTGTCAGGAGAGCCGGATCTGCATGGATGGCACCGCCTCGCCGGAGTTCGACGGCTGGCGCTGGGTCAGCTACTGGTATCCGCTGGGCCAGGTGGTGCCCTTCAAGCGTGAGGTCTACCGCCGCGCGCTCAGGGAGCTCTCGCCCAGCGCCCAGCGCCTGGCCCTGGGCTTCGGCTGACGAGGCCTTCGGTCGGACAGAAGCCTGATAGAGGAACCCCGCCCCGGTGAGGCAGTCTCAGGGGCGGGAGTTCGCTCCCGCCTCCCTACCCACGACAACAACGGAAGATGCCACGCCCATGCTCGAGGTCCTGCGCCGCATCACACAGGAAGTCACCGGGGCCCGCACCCTGGAAGCGGCGCTCGCCACCATGGTCCGGCGTATCCGCAAGGCCATGGAGGCCGATGTGTGCTCCTTCTACCTCTTCGATGAGGAGATCGAGCAGCTGGTGCTGATGGAGACCATCGGCCTGCGCACCCAGGCGGTCGGGCATGTGGCCCTGCCGGTGGGCGAGGGCCTGGTGGGGCTGGTGGCCAGCCGCGAGGAGCCCCTCAACCTCGAGGACGCCCAGGCTCATCCCCAGTTCCGCTACTTCGAATCCACCGGCGAGGAGCGCTACTCCAGCTTCCTCGGCGTACCCATCATCCACCAGCGCCGCATGCTCGGCGTGCTGGTGGTGCAGCAGGCCGAGAAGCGCCGCTACGGCGAGGAGGACGAGGCCTTCCTGGTCACCATGGCGGCCCAGCTCGCGGGCGTGCTGGCCCATGCCCTGGCTACCGGCAACCTCACCCGGCCAAGCCTGGCGGGGCAGGTGCAGTTCAAGGGTGTGGCCGGCGCCCCGGGCATGAGCATCGGCGAGGCGGTGGTGATTGCCCCACCCGCCGACCTCGACAGCGTGCCGGACCTGATTCCCACCGACGTCGAGTACGAGATCGCCCGCCTCAAGGAGGCGATCGGCCGCGCGCGCGAGGAGCTGCGCGCCGCCGCCGAGCGCCTGGCCAACCGCGTCTCGGCCCAGGAGCTGGCGCTGTTCGAGGTCTACCAGCAGATGCTCAGCGAGGCGGCGCTCTCCCAGGAGGTGGAGAAGCGCATCCGCGAGGGGCAGTGGGCGCCCGGGGCGCTGGCCGATGTGGTCAAGCGCCATGTCCAGTACCTGGAGCGGGTCGACGACGACTACCTGCGCGAGCGCGCCGCCGACGTGCGCGACCTGGGGCGCCGCGTGCTGGCGCACCTGCAGGAGGAGACCCCCCAGACGCCGGAGGTCTTCCCCGACAGCACCATCCTGGTGGGCGACGAGCTCAGCGTGGCGATGCTCGGCGAGGTGCCCCGGGAGAAGCTCGCCGGGCTGGTCTCGGTGCGCGGCTCCAGCACCTCCCACGTGGCGATCATCGCCCGGGCCATGGGCATCCCCACGGTGCTCGGCATGGTCGACCTGCCGCTGCCGCGGCTCTCCGGCGCGCGGGTGATCCTCGATGGCCACCGGGGGCGGCTCTTCGTGCGACCGGGCGAGGAGCTGCTCACCCACTATCAGGGCTTGATCGCCGAGGAGCAGGCGCTCACCGAGGTGCTCGAGCACGAGCAGGACCTGCCCAGCCGCACGCCGGACGGCCACGACATGCCGCTGATGGTCAACACCGGCCTGGTGGTGGACGCGGTGGCTCAGCTCAAGCGCCGCATCAGCGGGGTGGGGCTCTACCGCACCGAGGTGCCCTTCATGGTCACCGAGCGCTTCCCCGGTGAGCAGGAGCAGACCCGGCTCTATCGCGATCAGCTGGAGAGCTTCGCCCCGCTGCCCGTGGTGATGCGCACCCTGGATATCGGCGGCGACAAGGACCTGCCCTATTTCCCCATCGAGGAGGCCAATCCCTTCCTCGGCTGGCGCGGGATTCGCGTCACCCTCGACCACCCCGAGGTGCTGATGGTGCAGCTGCGTGCCATGCTGCGCGCCTCCCAGGGGCTCGACAACCTCCAGGTGCTGCTGCCCATGGTGACCAACGTCGACGAGGTCGACGATGCCCTCAAGCTGCTCGATCGCGCCATCGTCGAGCTGGGCGAGGAGGGTGTCTCAGTGCCGCGGCCCAAGGTGGGGGTGATGATCGAGGTGCCGGCGACCCTCTATCAGCTCGACGCCCTGGCCCGGCGCGCCGACTTCTTCTCGGTGGGCAGCAACGACCTGACCCAGTACCTGCTGGCGGTGGATCGCAACAACCCGCGGGTCGCCGAGCTCTACGATGCCTGCCACCCGGCGGTGCTCTCCGCCATGGCGAGCCTGGCCCGCGAGGCGAAACGCCTGGACCGGCCGATCTCGGTGTGCGGCGAGCTGGCCGGCGACCCCGCCGGCGCCCTGCTGCTGATGGGCATGGGCTTCGATGCCCTCTCCATGAACGCCCCCAGCCTGCCCCGGGTGCGCGCCGCCATCCGCCGCGTACCGCTGGAAGGCGCCCGCGACCTGGTGGAGGAGACCCTGCGCCTCGACACCCCCGGCGAGGTGCGTCACCACCTGGCCGAGCGCCTGGGCGGCTGGGAACTTGGCCACCTGCTGCCGCCGCGGGATTGAGGCGTCTGCGCCCCGCAGGCGCCCAATGACCTCTGTGATGACTGGATAATTCCCGAGGCTCGAGGCTACTGGTGGGAGCTGGGCTTTGCCCGGCGAATGGCGGCGAAGCCGCCCCGGCGGTGTTGCCTAGCGGTGTAAACCCACCAGCCGCTCCACGCTCTCCCCCAGCGCCACGCCATGCGGCCCAAAGCGCCGCTCGCCGATCTCGATGCGCCCGCTGGCATGCCAGCTCAGCCAGGTCATGGCGCGGGTGCCGTAGCGCTCGCCGACGATGAGGGGGGAGGAGAGCATCCGCTCCATCTCCAGGCCCACGCCGGTCTCCGGCAGCTGATCGTCATCGGCGGGGTGGCGGTCGCCCATGGCCGCCAGGGCATCCTCGGGCCAGCGGCCGTGGCGCAGGCTGGCCCCGAGCCCCTGGCGTACGCTGATCAGCTTGGGCCACGGGGTGTTGAGGCTGGCGTTGGAGAGCCCGTGCAGGCCCGGGGCGATCTCGCCCAGTTGGATGCCGTCCAGGCCGCGGTGCAGGTGCCACAGGCGCTCCCCGTCACCGGCCAGCAGGTTGAAGCCGGCGAACCGCTCGGCCTCGCCGCTGGCGAGGCGGTCGAGCCAGGCGGGAAGGTCGGCGCAGGTGAGAGCGTCGCGCACCAGGTCGCCGCGGCTTGGCGCGTCGCCTGCCACCTTGAGGCGCGGGTCGCGGACATTGGTCACCGCCGCGAAGCGCCCGCGGCGGTGGACCGCCAGCCAGCTGCCGCCGGCCTCCAGGTCGCGGCCGCCGACGATATGGGGGGCATCCGCCCAGCGGGCGAGGGAGGCGGCGGGGCGGGCGTGGAACTCGTCGCGGTTGGCGACCAGCCGCAGCGGCCACGCGCTGTCCGGACGGTGGTCGAAGGCAATCAGGCACATCCCGCCAGCTTAGCGGCTCCCGCAGGGCGCGGGAAGCGTTGAGCCGGCCACCCGGGCGGGCGCCATGACAGCCGGCCGCCCCCGGCGTACACTCGTCCGTCAATCTCGTGACAAGCCAGGGATGACAATGCGAGTCGACAAGTGTCGCCCATGTCGGCGGCTTCCCCCCCTACCTTCGCCTGGTGCTGCTGCTCCAGTCCGGCCTGCTGCTGGCGGGGCTGGCGCTGCTGCTGACAAGCGCACCCGGTGCCTGGCTGGCAGTGCTGCTGCTTGCCTCGACGCTCAACCTCGCCGCGGTGGCGGTCGGGTGCCTGCGCGAGTCTCCCCGCCATGCCGAGCCCGCGGCCGGCGCCCCGGCTCCCCTGACCCCTCCGCAGGCGGCGCCTTCGGTGGAGCTTGTCGCCGCCGGCGAGGAGCAGCTGCGCCGCCGCCTGCAGGCCCTGGAAGACGACCTGGCGCGTCGCGAGCAGCGGCTCGAGCGCCTGACGGCGGGGCGCGATCGCCCCCGCGAGGAGTCGCGGCTCAAGTCTGACTACCTGACCCTGCTGGGCCGCGAGCTCCAGCCGTTGAAGGTCCGCCTGGATGCACTGCTGACGCCCCAGGACGAGCAACCCCTGGGCGGCCCCCAGCGCCACGCTCTGGAGGAGCTGCGCGACAGGCTCGGCGACCTCGCGGTGCTGCTCGAGGACATCGCCGGCGAGGAGCCGGCCGCCACCGAGGCGCCGCCCGCCCACCGGGAGAGCCGGGTGCTGATCGTCGACGACGGCCCCGTCAACCTGATGCTGGCGCGCCAGGTGCTGGAGCGGGAAGGGCTCGTGGTTCGCACCGCCACCAGCGGCGCCGAGGCGCTGGCCAGCCTGGAGCAGCTCCCCTTCGACCTGGTGCTGATGGACATCTTCATGCCCGGCATGGACGGCATGGAGACCAGTCGCCGCTGGCGTGACGTCGAGGCCGCGCACTACCCCGACCACCGCAGCGTGCTGGTGGCGCTGACCGCCAACGCCAGCGTGGAGGATCGCCAGCGCTTCGCCGAAGCCGGCCTGGACGACTACCTGGCCAAGCCCTATCGCCCCCAGGAGCTGATCGCGCTGGTCAGGCGCTGGCTGCCGGCCCGCCCCGATGCCCTCGATACCCCCTGATCTCGTTTCGCCCTCAAGGAATCCCGATGCTCGACTACCCCGATATCGATCCCGTGGCCATCTCCCTCGGCCCCTTCCAGGTGCACTGGTACGGCCTGATGTATGTGGTGGGCTTCGTCGCCGCCTGGTGGCTCGGCCGTCGCCGCGCCGCGCGCGTCGGCCTGACTCACGACGACATCGGCGACCTGCTCTTCTATGCCGCCATCGGCGTGGTGGTGGGCGGGCGCCTGGGCTATGCGCTCTTCTACGGCATGGGGCAGTGGTTCAGCGATCCGCTGTGGATCTTCCGGGTCTGGGACGGTGGCATGAGCTTTCACGGCGGCCTGGCCGGGGTGCTGCTCGCCAGCTGGTGGTTCGCCAGGAAGAAGGGGCTCGCCTACTTCACCCTCACCGACTTCGTCGCCCCCCTGGTGCCCATCGGCCTGGGCGCCGGGCGCATCGGCAACTTCATCAATCGCGAGCTGCCGGGCCGCGTCACCGAGCTGCCCTGGGGCATGCCGTTCCCGGGCCTGGGGCCCGAGCCGCGCCACCCCTCGGCGCTCTACGAGGCGGTGCTGGAAGGGGCGGTGCTCTTCGTGGTGCTGTGGTTCGTCTCCGCGAAGCCCCGCGCCCGCGGGCTGATCTCCGGGCTCTTCCTGACCCTCTACGGGGTGTTCCGCTTCGCGGTGGAGTTCGTGCGCCTGCCCGATGCCCATATCGGCTTCATCGCCTTCGGCTGGGTGACCATGGGCATGCTGCTGACCCTGCCGATGATCGTTGCCGGTCTGGCGCTGATCGCCTGGTCGCGGAATCAGCCGGTGGATGCAAGAGTATGAGTGGTGAGTCGTGAATCGTGAGTGGTGCTGAGTAACGATGAGTGAGGCAAGGAGGTGGAGTATGCGACTAACACCGGAGCAGGTTGCCATCATCAAGCAGGCCGCCGTTGAGGTCTTCGGTGATGGCGTCAGCGTGAAGCTCTTCGGGTCACGCCTGGATGACGCCGTGCGGGGCGGTGATATCGACCTGCTGCTGGAGAGCCCTGACGTCATCGAGAGCAGGATGGACAAGATGCTGACCTTGACGGCGCGCCTGCAGATTCGCCTCGGCGATCAGCCGATTGATATCCTCGTGGTCGATCCATCCACGCCTCGGAAACCCTACCAACATGCTTTGGCGACTGCAGTGACGCTACCCTGAAGAGTCCTTCTGCCGATCAACAACCGTAGTGAGATCCGGTAGACTCCCGTCCCCATCCAGCAACCAGAGAACGCCGTGACCGACCAGACGCTACCCGCCCTCGAACAGCCCTACCTCGACCTGATGCGCCAGGTGCTCGACCACGGCGTGGAGCGCGGCGACCGCACCGGGGTGGGCACCCGTTCGCTCTTCGGCCACCAGATGCGCTTCGACCTGGCCCGCGGCTTCCCGCTCTTGACCACCAAGAAGCTGCACACCCGCTCGATCTTCCACGAGCTGCTGTGGTTCCTGGCCGGCGACACCAATATCGCCTACCTCAAGGAGAACGGGGTGAGCATCTGGGACGAGTGGGCCGACGAGAAGGGCGATCTCGGCCCCGTCTACGGCTATCAGTGGCGCAGCTGGCCCGACCCCCGCGGCGGCCACGTCGACCAGATCGCCGGGTTGCTGGAGCAGCTGCGCGCAAGCCCCCAGTCTCGCCGGCTGATCGTCTCCGCCTGGAACCCGGCGCTGGTGGACGAGATGGCCCTGCCGCCGTGCCACTGCCTGTTCCAGTTCTACGTGGCCGAGGGGCGGCTCTCCTGCCAGCTCTACCAGCGCAGCGCCGACATCTTCCTCGGCGTGCCCTTCAATATCGCCAGCTACGCGCTGCTGACGCAGATGATCGCCCAGGTGGCGGGCCTTGCCCCGGGGGAGTTCATCCACACCCTGGGGGATGCCCACCTCTACCTGAACCACCTGGAGCAGGCCGAGCTGCAGCTCACCCGCACCCCGCGCCCGGCGCCGCGCCTGGTGCTCGACCCGAGCGTCACGGGCCTGTTCGACTTCCGCTTCGAACACATCGCCATCGAAGGCTACGATCCCCATCCCCATATCAAGGCCGCCGTGGCCGTATAAGCAGGAGAGGCCGTATGACCGACGAGACCCTGATCCCCATCGCCATGATCGCCGCCATGGCGAAGAACCGCGTGATCGGCGTGGACAACCAGCTGCCCTGGTACCTGCCCGAGGACCTCAGGTTCTTCAAGCGCATGACCCAGGCCAAGCCCCTGGTGATGGGCCGCAAGACCTTCCAGTCCATCGGCCGGCCGCTGCCCGGGCGGCTCAATATCGTGGTGACCCGCGACGCCGAGTTTCACCACGACGGCATTCGCGTCTGCCACGACCTGGTGTCGGCCCTGGCCCTCGCCGACCAGCAGGCCACCATCGACGGCGTCGAGGAGATCATGGTGATGGGCGGCGCCGAGATCTATGCTCAGGCACTGGGGCACGCCAGCCGCCTCTACCTGACGGAGGTGGCCATCGAGGTGGAGGGCGATGCCCGCTTCCCCGAACTCGACATGAGCGAGTGGGAAGAGGTGCAGCGCGTGCCGGGAACCCCGAGCGCGGGGCAGCCCGCCTACGACTTCGTGGAGTATCGTCGCCGCTAGACGACATTTGTCATGGGGCGGCGCCTGGCACAGACTGGCCGTCACGGCCTCGCTCTGGCTCACGCGTGGAGGAGAACGGTTTGATCGAGGAACGCTCAATTCGCCTGCTGGATGCCCTGGAGGGGCGAGCCGACACCCTGCTCAGGCTGTGGCGGCAGGAGCGCGAGTCGCGCCAGGCCCTGCAGCAGCGCCTGGACGAGCTGGAGGCCGCACATCTGGCGCTCACCGAGAAGAGCCAGCAGCTGGTGGAGAAGAACCATCAGCTGCTGGAAGAGCGTCGCGAGCTCGAGGCCAGCCGCCTGGAGCTTGTAGAAGAAAACCGCGAGCTCGACGAGCAGAACCGCGAGCTGGAGGAGCATAACCGCCACCTTCACGAGCGCCTGAGCGAGCAGCGGGAAGGGCAGGCCAGCGGTTTTCCTCGCCCCGCCCGCCGCTCCCAGGGGCTCTCGGCGCTGATCGGGCGCCGCACCTCCCCGACCGCCGACTCGGCGCAGTCTCCCTCAGCACCCGAGGAACCCCCAGCGGGGCAGGGGCTCAGCGAGGAGATCAGCCAGGAGATCGGCCGGGCGAAGGGCGATGCCAGCGGGGCGGCATCGGTCGCCTCACAGGAAGGTGGTTCACCGGCACCGACCGTCGCCGGCCAGCAGGACAGCCTCGCCATCGGCGAGGCCCCTTCGCCCCACACGCTGCTGGCCGAGTGGTACCAGCGCTACCCCGCTGCCTTCTTCAAGGGCCACACCCGTCCGCTCAAGGTGGGCATCCACGAGGAGCTGGCCGAGCGCGAACCCTGGCCCGAGAAGCTGGTGCGTAGGGCGCTGGCCTGCTACGTGAACCTCCCGCGCTACCTCAAGGCGGTGCGCGAGGGCGCCGAGCGCATCGATCTCGCCGGCCAGCCCGCCGGTGGCGTGGATGCCCAGGCCGCCGAGCACGCGCGCAAGAAGCTCGATCGCCTGCAGGCCGAGCGCCGCGGCAAGGTGCCGTCCGGCGCTGCCCGCCGCCAGCAAGCAGCGCCCAAGCGCGCCCGGCCGGGAAGTCAATCGGTAGACAAGTCGCTGGGCAAGTCGGGGGATGGACAGGGGGATAGACAGGAGGATAGAAAGGCCAGGTTCAAGGCCGGCCCCGCCCGGGAGGCGCCCGCGGCCGGGGGCGACGCCGCCAGGCCGTCGGCGCTCAAGGCGGCCAAGCCCCAGCCCGCGGCCGAGTCCCGCCCCGTCACCATGGAGGAGAAGCTGGCCGCCCTGGTGGCCAAGCATCGCCTCTCCTGAACCGCGTGACGCCTGCGGCGCAAGACCGCAGGTGGCATCGAAAGTTCCTGTGGGAGGGTGAACCCCGAAGGGAAACACTGTTTTTTCTTGTTGCGTTCCCCCGGTTCCCGGTATAGAGTTCCTCTTGCGAGCATTGGACTACAACAAGGCTTCGTCGAGGCATGCCGCCAGCCAGCCGCTTCCCGGGAGGGGAACCGGCCAGCAAGAGAAGAGCAGACCCGGCAAGCCGGCTGCAGCGACCGCCCCGCGGTCCGCAGGTAAACGATCGAAACAGACTGCTAGTCAAAGGAACCCAAGATGAAAAAGACACTGTTAGCAACTGCTATCGCCGGCGCCCTGGGCGTCTCCGCTGCCGCCCAGGCCGCTACTGTCTACGACCAGGACGGCACCCAAATCGACATCTATGGCCGCATCAATTTTGCTGTTACCGCTGGTGGAGTCGATGATGCTAAATTCGATGGTTTTGATGCAGATGGTAACCCCGTGCTGGTACAGACCGAGAAGACCTCAGGTTCTGAGTTCCGTGATGTCAACTCTCGTATCGGCTTTCGTGCACGTCACCAGCTGAGCTCCGACCTTCAGGCATTTGGTAACGTTGAGCTCCGTCCGCGCATGGACGCTGTGAACGATGATGGTATCACTGTCCGCAATACTTTTGTTGGTCTGAACAGCAACCAGTTCGGCATGGTTCGCGTAGGTAACTTCGACAGCGTATTCTATTCCGCTGTTACATCCATGTTTGATGTGCCCGAGTGGGGTGGATACACCACCCTTGATGGCGGCAGCATCAGCAGCCGCGGTGACTCCGTCCAGTACTCCACACCGAATCTGGAAGGTTTCCAAGCCCACGTTTCCGTGAAGCATCTGAGTGGCAATGGTCAGGATATCGGTGAGCAGGATAACTCCTCTACCGTTTCAGCCGCGGGTGCCGTGAGCTATGAGATTGACGGTCTCTACTTGGCTGCTGGCTACAATCAGTCCAAGGGTGTGAGTCGTAAAACTGATCGTGGTGCAAGCTATGATGGCGGTGCAGCCTATGCGGGCGGCGAAGACATTTGGGGTGTGAGCGCTCGTTATGCCTTTACTCCGGCGCTCTCTGCCCGCCTGACTTATCAGGAAGTAGCAAGCCAGTTTGATCAAGCCACTCTGGAGGAACAAAAGAACCCGCACAGGCTGATTGAAAACCTTTGGGGTCTTGGTGCCACCTTCGACTACGGTATGGGTGAGGTCTATGCTGACTACTACCGCGTTCGCATGGCGCTGGATCAGATCGACAGTCAGAATCGCTGGAACGTTGGTGTAAACTATCGCTTCAGTGAGCCGATGTATGTATACGCTGAGATTTGGGATACTGACTTCGACACTGACGATAGCGTCAGCGATCTGAATGACGATCTCGGTTACGCTGTTGGTATCCGCTACGATTTCTAATTGCCTCTTCGGCATTAGAAACAGCGAACCGATCTAGCGGTACACAGAAGCCGGCCCCAAGGGGCCGGCTTTCTTGTGTGCGCTTCGTAGGTCGAGGTGACATTCCCCAGCAGGGGATTCTCTATGGCACATCCGCCTGGCGGCAGGCAGCAAGCCAAACAATACCGCCCGTGGCGCCCGCTAGGCCATTCGCTCGGCAGAGCCGATCTCCCACCAGTCACAGCAAGCTCGGCGCGTGGCGGACCCTGGCCTTGATTTGTGAATGAATCGAGCCGCCTCCCCCCACCTGTCGAGTGCTTGGCTCACCAATAGGATCTCCCGCCAGCAGCCTCCAGCCTCTTAAAGACTGAAGGTATGGTTCGGCGTTCCCTGTTTGGCAGTGTCGCACCAATATTCCCGGCGCCAACAAAAAGCCCCGGCGCTGGGCCGGGGCGAAGGGATCGAATTTCTGCTTGTACTGGGAACCGCTTGAAACAGTGGCGGCGCTTCCCGCGCCGCCGGGGGTAGGCTTAGAAGTTGTACTGCACCATGCCCTGGACGCGCACGGCATCGCCGTCGCGGCCATCCTGCACTTCGCGGGTGTGGTAGCCCACTTCCACGCCGTAGGTGACGTTGCGGATCGGTGACCAGATATAGTTCAGGTGCACGGCCTCAAACTGCTTGTTGGAGTTGGCAGTTGCTGCTCCGGCGGCTTCGGCATCGTCGAGGTCGGCGCGGGCGATACCGTAGCCCAGGGTCATGTTGCCAGGACCGGCGCCACGGTGATGCTGGCTGCACCGCCGGTGGCCTTGATGGTCTCCAGGGAGCCGGTAGTTGGGTCGATATAGGCCGGTGCCGCCGGGCTGCCCTCCAGATAGCCGCCGATGCCGTCGCCGTGGGTCACGCCGCCGCGGATGGTCACGCCTTCGGCGACCTTGGCATTGGCTTCGAGGGCCAGGCCCCAGCCGGTGGCGGAATCGCTGCTCCAGGCTGCAGGAGCAGCGTCTTGGCTGTTGGCGTCGTAACGCACCTGACGCAGCATGGCGGAGGCGGCATAGTTGAAGTCACCAGCAGCTCCCTGGTAGCGCATGGTCAGGTCGGGCAGGCGGCTCTTGGCGGCATCGCCTGAGCCAACTTGGTCAACATCTGTACCATTGACAGTAACGGTGTCTACAAAGCGGTAGGTTGCATTCGGCTTGCCACCCAGGCTCTCCGGGTCTTCGAGGGCAATGGAGAAGCCGTCGACGGTATAGCGCAGCTGGGCCTGACGGGCGGCGTTGCCGATACCCGGGGTCGGAGTGAAGTCGACGGTGGGGTGCATGGCCAGGAAGCCACCGAAGTTGGTCCAAGTCTGGCCGGCCAGCAGGCCATTCCACTCGCCGTAGGCGTGGCGCAGGCGGAAGGTGCCGCCGCCGCCGCCGTAGAAGTCGCCCTCGATCATGGTCTTCAGTTCGCTGCCGCCCGCCGGGGTGGCGGTGGTGAAGCCCAGGCGGCTCTGGAAGGCGTGCATGGTGGTATGGCCGTTGGAGCTGGGCTCGCCATCCAGGCTGATCGCGGCGCGGCTAACGGCGTTGCCCAGATCGTCATCGACGTCATAGATCATGTCGAGCTTGGCGTAGCCGTAAAGGTTGAGGGTAGTCTCGCCAACTTCCAGTTCGACGGCCTGGGCGGCGCCGGCAACGGCCAGCGCCAGGGCGGAGGCGGTGAAGATCGATGCGGTCTTTTTAATGGTTCATCGCATTTTGCCGGGAAACGCGGCACGGATCTTCAGGAAGAAGTATTCCGTGTCGCGGTACCCATAGGCCATCCGCTTGATGACCTTGATCCGGTTGTTCATGCCCTCCAGCACGCTGGTGTTTAGCCGGTGGCGAGCACTGGACACGATGCCATCCAGGTAAGGCTCCAGCTTCTTGGTGAAACGCACCAAGGCGTCGATGCCGCTGCTCAACGCCATGCCGGCCCACTCTCGCCAGCCATGGCGGGCAGTTGCCTCGTCATCGGCAAACCACAGCGTCTTGAGCTGGTCCTTGAGCAGGTAGACCTTGGTCAGTGAGGCATTGGCAGCCAGCAGCTCCTCCAGCTTCACCGCCTGCTCAGGCTTGAGATTGTCCTGATTGCGCAGCAACAGCCAGCGGCTGCCTTTGATCACTTTGCGGGCCGCCTTATCATCGCGCAGCTGGTTGGCCTGATCGACACGCACCCGGTCCATCACTTCACGCCCGTACTTGGCCACGACATGGAAGCGGTCGTAGACCACCTCGGCGTTGGGGCACTGGTCCTTCACTTCGAGATCGAAAGACGCGTTCATGTCCATGGCGACGGCCTCGATCTGCTGTCGCGCATCACCCAACCATTCGAAGAACGGGCGGATCGCCTCCCGGGAGCGACCTTCGCCGATCCACACCACCTGCTGGGAGTCGGCACACGCAATCACCGTGGCGTAGCGGTGCCCCTTGTGGAGGGCGAACTCGTCCATCATCAGGCGACGCAGCCGTGTCGGGTCCGGCGCCGGCAGGTCACGCTGTAGGCGCTGCTTATCGATGGTCTTGACGGTATGCCAGTGCAGGCCGACCAAGTCGGCGACATGCCGGATCGGCAGCAACTCGACCAGACGCTCCACCCACTGGCGCAGCGTAGTGGTCACCGGTGAACGACCCGGCAACCAGTCAATGCGCTCGCGTGTCGGGCCGCAGACGGGGCAGCGCAGGCGACGTACCGGCACCTCCAGCTCCACCCGGTAGATCAGTAACGGCGCCTCTCGGACACGACGGTGATGCACGTCATGGACGAGAAAGCAGGCATGGTCACAGCCGCTGCAGACTGGCGGGATCAGGTCATCAGGCGCCAACTGGAGCCGTAGTGTTTGCTCATCCAGGAATTCGTGATGGGCGACGGTGAAACCTTTCCAGAACAGGCAGAGCGGGGTAGCATCCATGGCAACGGCGGTATCCGTAGGCTGGGGTTTGTGGTGAACATCAGCTTACTCGGATTTACCGCCGTTTCTCTATCCCGCCTCTGCCTAAGGTTGCTTCGCTTTCACGCCAGTCTGCGAAGAACCTGTCATCGACCCTCGAGCCAAACAGCCATATCACCGCGTCATCCCCGAAATGCCGCTTGAGCACCGCGACGATGGCGTTGTGTTCCCGCTCAGTCAGGCGCATGGCTTCCCCCTTCATCATGCCGGGCAGTCTAGCATCACCGTGACCTGAGCGGCAGGTCGCAGCGCAGCGGCCCGCGCACGAAGCGCTCGGTCTCCACCCGCCCGGCAAGCCCCCGGGAGAAGTCGCGCTGGGTGCCCACCAGCCGGGCGCAATCGCCCCCCGAGCGATCGAGCTCGTGCTCGCTACGACAGAGCGAGAGCGTCTGGCCATCGAAGGTGGCGTGGGCCGTCTGGCGGTAGCGGCCGTCGGGGGTGGTGAGCGGCACCGGGGCCGTGATGCCGGTGACCACATTGATGCCTGCCGGAGCCAGAGGGCGCCAGTTGCCGCCGGCACGCAGTTCCCCTCCCAAAGGTGGAAGTGGCTCCCGAACGGAGGTTACGAGCTCGGTCGTCGAAACGTGGCTGATAAGTGGCCGGCAACTGAGAATTTGCCCGATAAATGGCCGGCAAGTGGCCAATAAAGGCCTCAAAGCGCTATGCTGGCCGATAAGTGGCCGATAAGTGGCCGATAAGAACACCGATCCGCCCCTGGAGCTGTTGTATGACAGAGCATGAATCCATCCGCCGGGCTGTTCTCGACTACCTCTCGGCACGAGGTGAGTGGCCTTCCTTGAGTGAGATTCTCGTTGCCCAGGGGAGCGACCTTGCGCCTCGTACCCTACGGCGCTGGCTCAAGGCGTGGGTCGAGCAGGGGGTGTTGGTGAGCCGTGGAGGCCAGCGTAACCGCCAGTACCGAGTGATATCCGACGGGGCCAGGGAGGTGGGGGGCAGTAGTAGCGCTGTGGCGCTCCCGGTGCCAGCCGAGCCCTTGAGCGAACGGGCGCGGGCCGCGCTGCGGCGCCTCGATGTGCCGATTTTCCAGCGCCCGGCCAGCACCTATCGGGATGAGTGGGTCGAGGCCTACGTTCCCAACCAGAGTTTCTATCTGAGCGAATCGCAGCGCGAAACGCTCTCTTCCAGCGGTAGCCGTTTTGCAGGTGTCATGCCAGCCGGTACCTTCGCCAGGCGCATTTACAATCGACTGCTGGTAGACCTCTCCTACAACTCCTCAAGGTTGGAGGGTAATACCTACTCCCTGGCGGAAACCGAGCGGCTGTTGCTGGAGGGCGTTGCCGCCGATGACAAGCTCGATGCCGAGCAGGCGATGATTCTCAATCACCGCGATGCGATCCAGTTCCTCGTCGAAGGGATCAACCGACTGGAGATTTCTGTCAGCAACATCCAGTCGCTTCACTACCTGCTGGCTGATGGTCTGGTCGCGCCGGGCATGGCCGGCGAGCTGCGTGATGAAGGGGTGAGAATCGGTGGGTCGCGCTACCTGCCTCTGGAGCGCCGCCATCAACTGCTGCCGCGCCTGGAGCGGCTGGTCGAGAAAGCACGAGCCATTCGTGACCCCTATGAGCAGAGCTTTTTCCTGCTGGTGCACTTGGCCTACCTTCAGCCCTTCGTGGACGTGAACAAGCGCACGGCGCGCCTGGCCGCCAACCTGCCACTGGTGCGCCACAATCTAGTGCCGCTCTCCTTTCACGATGTCGAGCCCGGCGACTACCACGCGGCCATTCTGGTGGCCTACGAGTTCAACGACGTCTCGCCTCTGGCAGAGCTCTATGTCTGGACCTACCTGTGCTCCTGCCGCGACTATGACGTAGCGGCCGAAGCCGTCGGCTTCGATCCGCTGCGGGTGAAATACCGCAAGCTCCGCCGCCAGATCATCGCCGAGATCGTGGCCGAATTGCTCACGGGGCCAGACATGGAGGCACGGATTCAGGCGCGCTGTCTCACCGTTCCCGAGCAGGATCGTGAACACTTCCTGCGCCACCTTCACGAGGATCTGCGCGTCCTGGCGCCCCATCGCATTGCCGGCATGGGCCTCTCCCAGCGGCAGCTTGACGCCTGGCTCGCCAGGTCGCGAGACCACCAACCCTAAAGTTCTCGCTTCCCCCGCCGATCCCCTTCCCCAGGAGGCAAATTCACCGGCAATAAGGCAGTGTGTTATGGCGAGTATTTCAGCCCTCGGCATCGGTTCCGGGCTCGACCTCAACGGGCTCCTGGATCAGCTCAACGAGGCGGAGCGCGGCAAGCTCGAACCCGTGGAGCGCCAGATCGAATCCCAGCAGGTGAGGATCTCCGCCTACGGCGAGCTGCAGGGGGCGCTGGCCGCCTTCGAGGGCGCGGTGGGCCGGCTGGCCGAGCCTTCGCTCTTCCAGAGCCTTTCCGCCAATGTGACCGGCGACGCCCTGCAGGCCGCCGCCGACGCCGATGCCGCCCCCGGCCAGTACCAGGTGGAGGTGGAACAGCTCGCCAGCGCCGGCAGCCTGGCCAGCCAGCGGATCGACGTTGAGCTCGACGAGGCCCTGACCGATAGCGACTCGACTCTGACCCTGGCGTTTGGCAATGCCCCGGACGGAAAGCCCGATGCCATCCACATCAGCGTGGCGGCCGGCAGCACCCTCGAGGAGGTGCGCGACGCCATCAACGCCCATGAGGGCGCCAACGTCTCGGCAAGCGTGGTCAACGACGGCGAGGGCTACCGCCTGGCGCTGATGTCCAACGACACCGGCGAGGCGGCTTCTCTCACCGGCATGACCTTCGAGGAGGGCTTCTTTGCCGATGGCGTGATCGTCAGCGATGCCGAGGACGAGGGCGCAGGCGCGGTGGTCCAGCCAGGCCGCGATGCCGCCTTCAGCGTCAACGGCATCGCTATCGTAAGCCCGACCAACCAGGTGGAGGGCGCCATTCAGGGCGTCACCCTGGACCTGCAGCAGCCCGGCAGCGCCACCCTCGGCGTGGAGCAGGACACCCTGGCGGTGCGCGAGGCGGTGAGCGGCTTCGTGGAGGCCTACAACGCCCTCAAGGGCACCATCGGCGAGCTGACCGCCTTCGATGCTGAATCCGGCCGGGCCGGCGAGCTGCTGGGCGACAGCGCCGTGCGCACCATCGAATCGCGGCTGCGCAACGACCTGAGCGCCATGGTGGGCGACCCCGCCCAGGGCGAGCTGGCCATGCTCAGCGAGCTTGGCATCTCGCTCTCCCTGGATGGCACCCTGAGCCTGGACCCCGCCGAGCTCGACATGGCCATCGCCAACGACATGGGTGCGGTGGAGCGCTTCTTCGCCGGCGGCGAGGATGTCCCGGGCATGGCTGGGCGCCTGGCGGAGACCAGCAGCCAGCTGCTGGGCAGCAACGGCGCGCTCACCAACGCTATCGGCGGCGCCGAGAACCGCATCGAGAGCCTCAGCCAGCGCTACGTGCGCATGGAGCAGGGTATCGCCCAGACCATCGAGCGCTACCGGGTGCAGTTCGGTCAGCTAGACGGCATGATCGCCCAGATGAACCAGACCAGCGATTACCTGACCCAGCAGTTCGCCGCCATGGATGCCCAGCTGGGCCGTGATTGATCGGCGACATGCTAAAGTTCCTCATTGTGCTGCCGATAATCTTTGTCAGAACCGTTATCGGCACCCGCGCATCGCGCGCCTACTGAGGAACTTCCATGTCAACCATCACGGCCCTCGGCGTTGGCTCTGGCCTGGACCTTTCCGGTCTGCTCGATCAGCTGCGCGACGCGGAGCGCGGCAAGCTCGCTCCTCTGCAGGCACAGGAGGAGCAGCAGCAGGCGAAGATCTCCGCCTTCGGCCAGTTGCAGTCGTCGCTCACCAAGTTCCAGGACAGCGTGGCCAAGCTCAACGACGCCTCGCTATTTCAAAGCCTCTCCGCCAACGTGCGCGGCGACGCCTTCACCGCCACCACCAGCAAGGCGGCCCAGCCCGGTAGCTACAACGTAGAGGTGGCTCAGCTGGCCACCGCCGGCACCCTGGCCACCACGGCGGCCACCACGCGGGATGGCGAGCTGTTCACCGCGGCCGATACCCTGACGCTGAACTTCGGCGCCACCTTCGATGCCGACGGCGAGCTGGATGATTCCGCCGCGCCGCTGCGCAGCGTGGAGATCCAGATCGAGGCGGGCTGGTCTCTCGAGGACCTGCGGGACGCCATCAACGCCGACGAGAAGGCCGGTGTGTCAGCGTCGATCGTCAACGACGGCAATGGCTACCGCCTGGCGCTGGCGAGCAAGGAGACCGGCGCCGACGCCTCGCTGACTGGCCTCACGTTCGGCAGTGCCACCCTTGAGGCGGATGCCGATACCCTGCGCGCAGGTCGCGACGCGAGCATCAACGTCAACGGCATCAGCATCACCAGCGCCACCAATAAGGTAGAGGGCGCCATCCAGGGCGTGACCCTCAATCTGGAGCAGACCACCGAGGCGGGGCAGCCTATGACCCTCCGGGTGGAGCAGGACACCCTCAAGGCTCGCGAGGCGGTGCAGGGCTTTGTAAAGGCGTTCAACGAGCTCAAGGGCACCATCGGCAAGCTCACCTCCTTCAATGCCGAGACCGGCCAGGCCGGCGAGCTCAACGGCGACAGCGCAGTGCGCACCATCGAGGCGCGGCTGCGCGGCGTGCTTTCCGGCGGAGTGGGGGAAGGGGAGCTGCGCACCCTGAGCCAGGCGGGGATCACCCTGCAGCGCGACGGCACCCTGAAGCTCGACGACGCCAAGCTCAACGAGCTCACCAGCGGGAACATGGCCGCCCTGGGCGAGTTCTTCGCCGGCGCCGACAGCAAGGGTGGCCTCGCCGGGCAGCTCAACACCACCCTGGGCCAGCTGCTGGACGGCAACGGCATCGTCAAGCGTTCCATCAGCGGGGCCGAGAGCCGGGTCAAGAGCATCGGCGAGCGCTATGCGCGCATGGAGGTCTCCATCGAGCGCACCATCGACCGCTACCGGGTGCAGTTCGGCCAGCTGGATTCGATGATCGCCCAGATGAACCAGACCAGCGCCTACCTCACCCAGCAGTTCGATATGCTGGCCGATCTGGGCAACCCCAGGAAGCGGTAGCGGCGCCGTGATCCAGAGCCCCGCCTTGGCGCCGGTGGCCAAGGCGGGCAAGTCCCGCCCCTCAGCCGCGCCACAGCGGGCGGTTCTCCTCGAGAGTGGCGTTCAGCCGCCGCTGTATTTCCCGGCGCACCCCGGCGCTGACGCCAAGCGCCTTGGCGGTTGAGTCCCAGTCGCCGATCGCCGTCACGACCTCCTCGATCGTCTCTCTTGCCTCGCGCCAGCGGGCAAAACCGGCCTGATCGGCCAGCGCCTGAACGGCCTTGAGCGGTGGGGCCTTGCCATACCCCTTGAACGCCGTGGCGTGTTCACCATAGGGGCTCGGGCTGAAGGTCAGGTCGTAGCCGGGCGAGGGGCGCCATTGGCCCTCGTCATCCAGAAGGAACGCCCAGTTCTTGCTGTGATCGTCCTGGTTGCAGGCGAACAGGTTGAAGAGGGCGCGACGAAACAGCTGCCTGCCGACGGCAGGGCTGGCGCAGAGTACCTGGCCGGCCTTGATCAGATCCCCGTAATCCAGAGAGGGGAGGCGAAAATCGGCATCCAGCAGTGCGCAGGCGCTGCTCATGTGATACCGGCCCCGTTCGCTGGAGCTGGCGCTGCAGTCGAAGCGCCGCAGTGCCAGCCACCCAAGCGCCGGGGAACCTTCGGGCGGCGTGATCAGCTTCCAGCTCGGCGTTTCGATGCCGCTACGCTGGGCAAGAGTCAGATAGGCAGCCTCGCATAGCCCTTCTTCATGCCCCAGTGCCAGCGTGCCGGAGGTGAACTTGACCAGCCAGGGTTCCAGCCCTGTGCGGGGGTGGGTGCTGGCCCGGTCGGGAGTCTCCGGGGAGAGATACACCTGCACCTTGGGGCGGGCCCCGCCCGAGCTTCCGGCCTGTGCCAGGGTGGCCAGTACGGTGTCGGTCTGGCCCTCGAAGAGCCGGCGGGCCTGTTCGCCCAACTCGCCCAGGCTGCACTCGGGGGCGGCGTCGCTGCCAGCGCCAAGCGCCGATACCGGGTAGTAGCGTAAGGCCCCCATGCCGTGCTCGCCCACAAAGGCCAGCCGATCCATCGGCGTCACGTCATGAGGCGAGATGCCGTGCTGGCGAAACAGGCGATCCATCAGCATCATGCCCCAGCCGTCCGGCAGCGAGTCGGCGAAGAGACCATGCAGCCCCCGATGCGGGGTGCGTGGCGCGGCCTGCAGCCGGGTGTCGAATGCCAGCTGAAACGGCGCGAGGTTGTGGAAGGCCTGGCAATAGGCGTCGTCATACTGAAAGAACACGCCCTGGCGATTCTGCGCCAGCCGGCCCACGGCAACCTGGCGGCCGTCGCCGAGGCAGCGCCACACTTCCAGCTGCCGCACGGGCGTGAACTCACTCATCGCGCAGCACCTCTTCGATGCTGCGTGGCGCCTTCGGCGTTGGCGCTGCCAGCGCCGCTATTCGCTCCAGTCGATCCACGCACTGCCACAGCAGCAGGAACTGGCGCAGGGAAATCTGCCCGGTGGTTTCAAACCGCTTGATCGTTGGGGCCGGTACCCCGCTGCGCTCTGCCAGGGCGCTACGCGAAAGCTTCAGCTCGCGCCGGTGGCGGCGCACAGCCTTGGCAAGATCGTGCTGGGTGTCGCTGGCGGTGAGGAGAGAGAGACGCATCAATGAATCCATCGTGGGGCATCATGATGTCTATTTTAGCAGAAAATTGATTGCTTTAGACATCATGATATCCAGGTGGAATAGCCTTGCGCCTGGTTGGCCGGCAGCTGGCTGCCGGCAACTGAAGCGGGAACGGCCAGGGCGGCTCTTCGGCTTTCCAGCCCCTTCATCACCAGTCCCTCCTTCCCCGCAGCGCCCGGCTCCGCCGGGCGCTGGCCTTTCCGGGTTATCTACAGGCCAGATTTACCTTTTGTTACGCACTGTCAAGGCAAATGTCACAAATTATTTCGCCACGGGCCTAGCCCGAATATTGCACCAGGCATGAAAAAAGCGGCTGAAAATCGGTTATAATTCAAGAGCCTAACCAAGAATCAGCCGACACACAGCCGCCATGACAAAATGTACCACGCCCACCGCCACCTTTCCACGCTGCAAAGGCCGTCAGATCACCGCCAGCTTCGATGGCGGCGAGGTCACCTCTGACGGTGGCATCCTGCTGCTGCGGCAGCTCGACCGCGAGATGGGCCTGACCCGCGCTATCGCTCGCCGGCTGAGTGATGACCGCGATCCTCAACGCTGCCTGCATCGCACCGAAACCCTGGTTCGGCAGCGCGTGTTTGGCCTGGCGCTGGGCTACGAGGATCTCAACGACCACCAGGCGCTGCGTCACGACATCGCCCTGCAGACCGCCGTCGATACCGACGGCGTGCTGGCCAGCCAGTCCACGCTGTGTCGCTTCGAGCAGCAAGCCGATCGGGACTGGGCGGTCACCATCCACGAGGAAATGATCGAGCAGTTCATCCGCTCGTTCCGGCGGCCACCCAAGAAGCCGCTCTACCTCGACTTCGATGCCACCGACGACCGGGTGCACGGCCAGCAGCTCGGGCGGCACTTCAACGGCTACTACAACCACTACATCTTTCTGCCGCTGTTCGTGTTCTGTGGCGATCAGCTGCTGGTCAGCTACCTTCGCCCGGCCTACCGAGATGCCGCCCACCACGCCGGCGCCATTCTTGCCCTGCTGGTTCGGCGGCTGCGCCAGGCGTGGCCTGAGGTAAAGGTCGTATTCCGCGGCGACAGCGGCTTCTGCCGCCCGCTGATCCTCAGTTGGTGCGAGCGCCACGGTGTCGACTACATCGTCGGCCTTGCCGGCAACCCGCGGCTGGCCAAGCTAGCCCTGGATATCGACTACGAGTCAGCTATCCGCTTCGAGAAGACCCGTGAGAAGCAGCGAGTCTTCGGCTTCATCGAGTACGCCGCCAAGAGCTGGAAGAAGCGCCGACGAAAGGTGGTCGTCAAATCCGAGACCAGTTGGCGTGGCTTCAACACCCGCTACGTGGTGACCAACCTGCGCGGCTGCAGCGCAGAGTGGCTCTACGACCACCGCTACTGCGCCCGAGGCGAGATGGAGAACCGCATCAAGGAGCAGCAGCTCCTGTTCTCAGACCGCACCAGCTGCCACCAATGGTGGCCCAATCAGTACCGACTGCTGCTCTCGGGGCTGGCCTACCTGCTCCTGGAGCGGCTGCGTCGGATTTACCTTAAGCGCACCGCCTTCGCCCAAGCCCAGGTCAATACCATCCGCCTGAAGCTGCTGAAGATCGGCGCTGTCATCACCCGCAACACGCGCACGATTCGGCTGATGTTGAGCAGCCAGTACCCGGAGCAGGACCTTTTCCTGAAGCTGGCCAGCAAGCTGGTGCCGGGATAGCGCCGCGGCGTGCTGTCCCCGGCACAGAAAACACATGGGGGTTGGGGGCAGTGCGTCCTGAACTCAGCAATTTGATCAATATATAGCCAATTTCAGGCCCGGAGAGGGATCACACTCTCCGGGCCTGAAACCTGAGAGCGTCTGGTCGGCCCGGTGCAACATCCGGGCTAGGGAGCGTTAACAATTAGGCCAGCCATATGACGGCGGATACAAGGTTGAGTAGCGACTGGTAGTTTCTCGCCAGTCGCTCATAGCGTGTTGCCAGCCGCCTGAACTGCTTGATTTTCTGGAAGAACCTTTCTACCAGGTTGCGATCCTTGTAACAGTGCCAATCTATCTCGGGGCATTCCAAGCGATTCTTTCTCGGCGGAATCACCGGCTCGGCGCCCACCGCTCGAATGATGTCCCTCAAAGCGGTGGAATCATACCCCTTGTCGCCAAGCACCGCCGCTGGAGAAAAGCCCGCCAGTAACGCTGGGGCGGCTCCGTACTCAGACGCTTGGCCCGGTGTGAGGATTAGCCGTACCGGGTTGCCGAGGGCATCGACCGCCGCGTGGATCTTGGTGCTCAATCCCCCACGCGATTTCCCCATGGCTTCGGTGCTCTGAGCCGTTTTTTTGCCGCCCCATGCTGATGAACTTTGACGATACTGCCATCTATCATCAGCTGCTCCATGTCGGGATCATCGGCTAATGTGTCGATAACCTGCTGCCAGACCCCCTTCTTAGACCACCGGTTATAGCGCATGTAGACAGTGTGCCAGCGACCGAAGGCGTCGGGCAGATCACGCCAGGGAGCGCCTGTCCGGGCGATCCACAGGACGGCTTCCACGAACAAGCGATTGTCCTTGGCCGTCACCCCGCGATCTGAAGCTTTGCCGGGGAGCATGTGCTCGATGCGCTCCCATTGGTCATCACGTAGCATTAGCCGAGGCATAGATCACCGAAAAATGCTGATATTCTAAATCAGCCCGATCTCCATCGGCAATTGTTAACGCACCCTAAAGGTTTCCCCGGGGCCGCCGTTATAGAGAGTAACGGCCACCGGCGCCGTTGTGGCAGGCCCGCTGGGCCTTGAAAGACCAATCGCAGCGGGCCCGCCAATGGAGCCCCCCACGTTAGGAAGGAACATCACATGTCCGTGATCAATACCAACACCACCTCCATGATTGGCCAATCCAATCTGAACAAGTCGCAAAATGCTTTGCAGACCAGCATGGAGAGGTTGTCCTCGGGCCTGCGTATCAACAGTGCCAAGGATGATGCGGCAGGTCAGGCCATCGCCAACCGCATGACCGCTCAGATCACTGGTCTGGCTCAGGCGCAGCGTAACGCCAACGACGGTATCTCGCTGGCGCAGACTGCTGAAGGTTCGCTGAATCAGGTTAACGACAACCTGCAGCGTATTCGTGAGCTGTCCGTTCAGGCCCAGAACGCAACCAACTCTGAAGATGATCTGAAGTCCATTCAGGACGAAATCGGCCAGCGCCTTAGCGAGATTGACCGTATTTCTGGCGAAACCAACTTCAATGGTGTGGAAGTTCTCAATACTAATCAAGGCCTTCAAATTCAAGTTGGTGCTAACGATGGTGAAGTGATTAGCGTAAATCTTCAGACCATCAACGCTAGTACTCTTGGGCTTTCTTCATTTGATATCACTAAGCCGACGGTAAGCAGCGAAAATCTCAGCGATGCTATTGCAGATGCTGGTACTGTAGATAAAACCATCGACGCCCAGCTGCAAGCGAATAGCTTTACTCCTGCTGCTGGCCCTGCAGACACTCTGGACGCCGTGTTTGCCAAGAACGATGGCACCGGTGATCTTGTCGCCCGTGCTGAAGATGGTCAGTACTATAATCTGGAGCGGAATGCCGTTACTGAGGAGTGGGTGTGGGATTCCTCCTCAGCTGCAGTCGATGCTGCTGATGTTGATACTAGCCAAGAGATCACTGATCTTCCGATCAAGATCGCTGGTAATCAGGGCACCCTCAATAGCAGCGGTACTGCAGGGACCTTGGCCGACGGTACGACTACTTTCGAGATCCAGCCGGGTGCGCTATTCCTGCGTAACGATGTGGCAGGAGAGGAATACGCAGCGCTTGGTAATGATGGCAACTACTACGCTGTCGACCTGACCTTTACTACTACCTGAATCCGTGAGACTGGCCCCCGGAAGCACTTCTAACCCACTGACCTGCATGGCAATATAGCCATTATCGCCATTCACCCAGACAGTGCCATGCCCAACATAAAGTTCCGCGCCAGTCGCCGCACCCTCACCAGCCACGCCGGGCTGTCCATCATCGGGCAATGCTTCGAGATCGCTGGCGTCGACAGCATCGACGGCCGCTTCCCCACCACGCTGGGCATGCGCACCAGTGACGTGATCAAGAGCTACCTGGGCCTGCTGTGTCTGGGCATGAGCGACTATGACGCTGTCGAGAACTTCCGCCGCGACAAGCCCTTCCAACAACTGCTGACCCTGCAGAAGGTGCCGAGCGCGGCGACGTTGCGACAGCGGCTGGAGAAACTTGCCGCCAACGACCTGCAGGCGCGCACCGCCACCTGGTCCACGACCCTGCTGTCACTGATCGAAGCACCGATCACCGCCGAGACGACGCACGTCTGCCTGGACATCGACACCTTCGTCATGGACAACAGCAACTCGAAGAAGGAAGGCGTCTCGCGGACCTACCAGAAGGTCGATGGCTACACCCCGATCGCCGCCTATCTGGGCAACGAAGGGTGGTGCCTGGGTCTGGAACTGCGGCCTGGCAAGCAGCACACCATGAAGGAGAGCAACGCCTTCCTGGAGCGGGTACTGCCTCGCGCCCAAGGCCTGACCAAGCAACCGATCCTGTTACGCGAGGACAGCGGCTTCGACAGCCAGGCGCACCTGGCGCTTCTCGAACAGCAACGCCAGGTCTTTGCCGACGAGGGGCGCCGGCTCGACTATGTCGTCAAATGGAACCCGCGCGGCTCGGCCACGGCGGATCAGGATACCTGGTTGGCTGTGGCGGCGGACTACTGGGAAGAGCTGCGTCCTGGCAAGCGCCAGGCGCTGTGGCCGCAGACCGTCTCGATCCACGACGACAACAAGACCGAATACGTCGTCCAACGCGTGATGCGCCTGGTAGAGCGCACCGCCGATCGCGATGGCCAGTTGCTGCTCGAACCGGACTATGAGTTGGAAGGCTGGTGGACCAGCCTGGACGAGGCGCCGGAGGCGGTGATCAAACGCTACCAGGCGCATGCCACCCACGAGCAATTCCACAGTGAGATCAAGACCGATCTCGACCTGGAGCGGCTGCCGTCGGGCAAGTTCGCCACCAACGATCTGATCCTGCACCTCGCCCAGCTGGCCTACAACATCCTGCGGCTGATGGGGCAGCTGGGCATGACCGGCGAGCTGAGCCCGGTGCGCCATCCCGCTAAGCGGCGCCGGATCCGCACCGTGCTACAAGAGCTGGTGCATCGTGCGGCGCTCGTGATTCACAAGGCGCGGCAGATCATCCTCGACTTCGGGCAGGACATCGGGCGCATGACGGTGCTCAAGACGCTGCGGAGCCGACTGCGTTATCCACGAGGAACGCCATGCTGACCGTCAATCGGCGACACTCTATCCACAAGCAGTTCCAGGCGACACGCGATCGCCAGATATGTCGTGCCTGGCGGGTGGAAAGGCATGACAAAACGGGCCGTCAGCACCGATCAGCACGGTGGGTTTTGGCAATAACGGGCTTGCGAAAGCCAACTTGCACGGGGCGAATGATCAAAAAGTGCTCGCTGGCGGTGATAGGGAAAGTGTCGGCGCCGGCTTCACGGATTCAGGTACTACTGATCCTAACCCTGATAACTGGACCTACACAGTCGATGTTAACTATGAGAACCTCGTGCAGGTCAGTGAATCAAACGTAAATACCGCTGCTGCTGCTGAAGTGACTGCACAGACAGAAGCTGTTGGCAGCAGCGTCAATATCTATGGCAATGAAATTAACCCGGCAGATGTGCCTGCCGCAGTTGCTGTGTTTGAGCACTCTGATACCCCGAGTGGTTATGCTGTAGAGGCCGATGATGGCAACTTTTATGCCGCAACAGTTAACACTAATGGTGAAGTGAGCTGGAGTTCAGATACCCCCGCCCTCAACGCCTCTAATGCCTCGGATGACCCTGTTAGTCAAGTCAGGACTGGCGATACTGTGACTGTTGATCTTGACGGTCTCGCTGAAGGTGAAACGCTGCATCAGATTCTGAATGCAGATGGAAACGGTACTGGGGACTATGTCATCAAAGGCGAAGACGCCAATGGCAACACCACGTTCCATAGCGCTACTATCGACAGTGATGGCGTTGTCAGTAAAGGGGCTGACACTGTCAATGTTGACCCTCTGCGTGCCCTTGACGATGCTCTGAGCAAGGTTGATACCCTTCGCTCCGAACTGGGTGCCGTGCAGAACCGCTTCGAAGACGCTATCACCAACCTGAGCACCAACGAGACCAACCTCGCTGCTGCTCGTTCGCGCATTGAGGACGCTGACTACGCGGTGGAAGTGGCCAACATGACCCGGGCGCAGATCCTGCAGCAGGCTGGTACTTCCGTACTGGCACAGGCAAACCAGATCCCGCAGAACGTGCTGTCTCTGCTGGGTTAATGAGTTAGGTAGGCCAGTGGTAAGTGGCTATTCAAAATTTATCGTGCGCTCAGACCCGTAGCCGTCGAGTAGGCGACAGACCTCCTTGCTGAGGTGGTCAAATGAGAGATAGGCACTCAACGGTAGCCATGCGTACTTCATCTGCCGCCACAGAATCTCTATCAGGTTAAGCTCCGGCGAGTAAGCCGATAGGTAGACCAGATGCACACGATGCGACATCCACTCCATAATCTTCCTTCTGAAGGCCTTGGAGCGATGCATGCTGGCATTGTCGAGCACCACGATGGCGAAGGTATCGGGATCTTTCTGGGCCACAAATTGATCAAATGCTTCGATGACTGTCTCGGTAGTCACCGGCTCCGTGGAGGTATGGTAGACCAGCTTCCCGGCTCGGCTGAGGAACCCCAGTACGTTCAACCTTCGGCTATGGGAGGTTCTTCGTCGTTTCATGTGGATTTGGCCTGATCGAACAGGCGGCCCACCGGGCTGCCAATCAGGTAGATCATGGCGATGAAGTTGGCCTCGTTCCGGTAGCCGCGTGCGCGTGACCGAGCCGCCTGGAACAAGCCGTTCATCCCTTCCAGTCGTGCGTTGGTCAGTCCCGAGATCCACCGCCTGACTACCGCGTCGGCGTGCCGCTCCAGCGTCGCCAGGGCCTTCCCCATCGGCTTCAGGAGAGGCTTCTCCGAGACCGCCGCCTTCATGACCTTGAGGTAGTTCGTGATACGCCACCGAGCCGCTCGCGGCGTCGGGGCCTTCTGGATCCAGCGCAGCTTCTCCTTGATCACCCAGGCATCGGACGTGGCGCTCTGGTCGGCCACCAGTTCCTGGAGCGCCGCCAGCTGCTTGGGCGTCAGGTTCTCGTTTTCCAAGCTCTTCAGCAGAGCCCAGCGCAGCGACTTGGGGTGCCCCTGCTCCCGGCGCTCCTTCTTGCGCACTTCGTCCAGCCGCTTAGTGAAGGTCTGCACGATATGGAACCAGTCGCCCGTAACCTCGGCCTTGGGAAGGTGCTCGGCCACGCCGCTGAGGAAGGCTTGTGACATGTCGCAGACGACCTCGACCACGTTGTCCGGATCGCCGCCATGGGCCGCCAGGAAGGCGCTGAAGGCCTTGATGGTGTCCTTGCCGTGGCCTGGGACGGCGAAGATCACCGGCTCCTGCTTGCGCTGCATGTCGAGGAACACAGTGACGTAGCGCTGGCCGCGTCGGGATGCGGTTTCATCGACGCCGACGGTGGCCACATTGCTCAAATCCAGTTCCCCCAGCATGCGGCCGACGTAGTGGTGCACGATGCGCCACAGCCGCTTGTCGGAGATCTCCAGCTGCCGGGAGACGGCCAGTACCGGCATTTCCTTGACCAGCGACATGGCGGCTTGCTCGAACAACAGGGTGAAGTCGCTGCCTGGCCGGGCCCAGGGCACCTCGATGCGCTTGACGCCATGCTCCGGGCACTTGGTGCGGGGCACGCGGGCGTGCAGGTGGCAGTGATGCTGGAAGAAGTTCAGATGCCGCCAGGTCTTGTTGGAGAAGTCGTGAGCCGGACAGGCCTCACCGCACTCAGGGCAGGGGTAGAGGCTGCCGCGCTCGGCCTCGACGTAGAGGTCCAACCGGTGGGGCGATACGGAGGTATCCAGGTGCTGGTCCTTGAGGATCCAGGGCGCTTCCAGGCCCAGGCCGAGGGTCAGAATCTGGGTGCCGTCCATGCCATGCCTCCTGTCGTCGTGGAGGTCATATCCTGGCCCAGCTCAGGGGGCGAATTCCACACCCAACGACGAAGAGCCCTATGGGAGTAGGCGGTCATCTCAAAGGGCTGCCCAATGGGACTCCACGCGTATGGAACCGGTGACGACTGCGAAAAGCCCGACTCATCGAAGTAATAGAGCTCGTGCTCACCCAGGTCTTCCCGCTCCTGAAGCACCTTGAGAAGGCCTTGAGTGTTGCGGAAATCCGTTTCGTCGCGCCGTGCCTTCAGTGAATGCCGAATACGCTTGAAGCTGAGCCTATTTTTTTTTCAGCGCCCTGCGGAGCGTCACCATGCTGATGTTTTTCCCGGTCTCTTCCTGAAAGCGGGCATGCAAGGAGCGGAGCTGGTGGGGCTGTTCGGCGACAAGTTCCTGCAGCCGATGGTGGTCGTCGTCATCCAAGGCCGGCGTGCGGCCACTGCGCGGCTTGTCGATCAGCCCATCAAGCCCTGCTACCTCCCACTGTTTGAGCCATCGAGATACGGCATCGCGGCGGACCTGCAATATCTCACAGATCTGAGCGATGGTATGACCTTGATCGCTCAGCAAGACGGCATGCGCACGTCGACGTAGGGCGCGCTTCTCACCATGGTGATAGGCGGAGGACAGCGTCTGCTGCTCAGACTCAGTGAGAGGTGCAACGAAGCGCCTTGCCATGGTTCCGTCCGTGTCAGTTATCCTACGTACATTATGCACGAAAACTTTCAGTTAGGCACTTACATCTGTGGCAGGAGCCGCGGCTGGAGGCAAGGCAGGAGCAGCAGTAGGTGTATTTGGCGGCCCTGTTGGTGTGGCTGCGGGTGTCGCGATAGGTACTATCGCAGGCGCTATTGCTGGTGCACTTGCTGGGGGTGCTGTCGGTGCAACTTCAGGAGCTGCTGCGGGCCATATAGTTAATAAAAAAATTCTTAATAATTGTCGATGCCTAGAATGCGGCTATCAGTTTAATTTAGAGTATTTTTTTTAGTTAAAAATCGATCGGTTGTTGATCTAATTTAAAAATTGACGGAGATGTTTTTTTTAGTTTTTGACAAATAGATTCGCGTTGACTCATGAGTTTCAATGATGAAAAAGGAGGAAACGGCTTATGCGATCTAACGATAGCCAATCGGATGATTCTCAGGCCCGGGTAGAGCCGCCCGATACGTTTATTCCATCCGGGCCTTTGACACTGGCGAATGCATTTCGTGTCGTCGCGGTGCTGTGTGTTGTAGCGGGAATCTATCTCTTTTTCGAGGCCTTGCAGTATGCGCCGATGGTGGGTAATGCAGCCTATGGCACTGGAGCCTTGCGACTGGGCATTGCCGTGATCGTAGCGCTTTTCCTGCTTCTCGGCGAGAAAGTCTGCCGTCATCTGGACGACTACCATTAGCCGCCTGGTAGGAATCGGTTCTGGGCAGAGTGCAGCTGATGTTATGAGGTCGCTATGAAGCCTGACGAATATCAGCAGGTGATCGATGAGCTACAGGTCGTCATCGACGATACCCAGCGCACCATCGACCGCTTCGAGGCCACCGGTATGGATGAACAGATGCCGGGGGACTACGAAAAGCTACTCGATATTCTGGACGGTGCCGTGAAGCAGCAACGTGAGCATGTGATGGCGATGTTGGGCTGATGGGGGAGAGGCCTGCCTGCTTTCCCTGTTAGCCAGCCCGAAGCTGTGTCTCGGCGAAGTCCAGCAGCCGCTGGTAGTCGCGCTGGCGGATCACGCTCTCGACGATGCCGGCGTCCAGGTTCAGGTAGTCATGCACCAGGGCGTTGCGCAGGCCGATGACCTTGTTCCAGGGGGTGCCGCTGTCGTCATGGCCGAGGCGGTGCAGCTTGGCGAAGGCCTGCCTTGCCTCGCTGGGCACGGCCTGCCCCAGTGCCTTCAGGCGCTGCTTGGCGATGCCGATACAGGCCTCGGTCAGCAGCTGCAGGTTGCGCTCGGCGGCACGATAGAGCAGCGGGCTCAGCCCGCTCGGCTGCGTGGCGGCTTGTGAGAGCTGCTCCAGCTCCTCGGCGAGGGTGGCCAGGTGCTCCCGCATGGCGTCGATATATTCGCGTTCCATAGGAGGTCGGCTCGGTCGATCAGGCGAAATGGCGCTGGTGGTAAAGGTGGTCGATCTCCCACATCGAGCCGATTCGCTGTTCCTCTCGAATCAGCCGCAGGCGATCGTTGGCCTGAAGCACGCGCCCGGTGCGGATGATGACATGCGCCAGGGGCAGCGGCGCGAGGTTGATGTCCACCATCGAGAGCTGATCCTCCGCCAGGCCCAGGGCATCCTGCCAGGCCTGCGCCAGTAGCTCGGGGCGCAAGCGCCGCTCCAGCGGGTCTTTCTCGAATTCCCGGAAGGCGACGGCCAGATCAAAGTCGCTAGCTGGCGTCGCGGTGCCCTTGGCCCGCGAGCCATAGAGCCACAGCACGGCAATCGCGTTGCTGCGAGACGCCAGGTCGGCCAGAGCGTTCTGGATGGCGGTGGAATCCTGCATGGGTCCTGCCTTGGCAATCGGCTGAGGAAGCTTGCGGCAGTCTAGCATTCGGCGAAGTGAATCTATAATCGCCGCTGGTACGCACCAATGGACTCTGATCTGAGCAGGTGCCTGGGGCATGCCGCGAAATTTCTGGGGGCAAATGCTCAGAGTGCTACACTGGCGCTTCTGCTGAACCGTGGTACTCGGAGGCGCCATGTCCACCCTCGCTCGCAAGAAGCTGCCCATCGGTATCCAGTCCTTCGAGAAACTTCGCAAGGAAGGGTGCTATTACGTCGACAAGACACCCCTGCTGCATCGGCTGGTAGAGGAGGGCGGTTATTACTTTCTCTCGCGCCCGCGGCGCTTCGGCAAGAGCCTGCTGCTGGATACCCTGGCCTGCCTCTTCGAGGGGCGCGAGGCACTGTTCGAAGGGCTCTATATCCACGACAAGTGGGAATGGCAGCGCCGCCATCCGGTGATCCGGCTGAGCTTCGGCGATGGCGTGCTGCAGAGCCGCGAGGCCCTGGACGTTCGCATCCGCGACCAGCTGTTCCGGGAGCGTGAGCGCCTGGGGGTGTCGCTTACGCGTGATACCGACATTGCCGGGGAGTTTTCGGCGCTGATTCGCGATGCCCATGCCCAGCATGGCGAACGCGTCGTGGTGCTGATCGACGAGTATGACAAGCCGATCCTCGATAACCTACTGGAGCCCGAGCGCGCCCGAGCCCTGCGCGAGGGGTTGAAGAACCTCTACAGCGTGCTCAAGGATGCCGACCCGCATCTGGCCTTCGTGCTGCTCACCGGCGTCTCCAAGTTCAGCAAGGTGAGCCTTTTCTCGGGGCTGAATAATCTGCGTGATATCACCCTTTCGCCTGCCTATGCCGCGCTCTGCGGCTATACCGATGCCGACCTCGAGATGGTGTTCGCCGCCGAGCTCCCGGGGCTGGATCGTGACCAGATTCGCCACTGGTACAACGGTTATCGTTGGGGCGGGGCTGAGGTGACGGCTGTCTACAACCCCTTCGATGTGCTGCTGCTGTTTCAGGAGCGAGCGTTCGGCCCCTACTGGTTCGAGAGCGCCACGCCGACGTTTCTGGTGGAGCTGCTCCGGCAGCGGGGCGTGTTCACGCCGGCCCTCACTGCCTGGCATAGCCGGCCGGCGCTGCTGGGGCGTTTCGATGTGGACGATATCGCCACCGAGGCGCTGCTCTTTCAGGCGGGCTACCTGACGCTCCACGAGGTGCGCGAGGAGATTCCCAACCGGCCTTTCTACCGTCTGGGTTTCCCCAACCAGGAGGTGGAGATGAGCCTCAACGAGGCGCTGCTGCCGGTGCTGGGGCTGAACGATGATGCCCAGGATGAGCTGATACTGCGGCTGCCGGGCCTGCTCAGAGAGGCCGACTTCGCGGGGCTGGAGAGCTACTTCAAGGCGCTTTACGCCGGCCTGCCTCACGACTGGTACCGCAATAACCCGATTGCGAAATATGAAGGACACTATGCCAGTGTCTTCTACAGCCACTTCGCCGCCCTGGGGGTGCGGGTCACGGTGGAGGATGCCAGCCACCATGGGCGGGTGGACATGACCGTGGAGGCCTTCGGGCAGCTCTACCTGTTCGAATTCAAGGTGGTGGAGCAACTGCCCGAGGGCAGTGCCCTTGCGCAGATCAAGGCCAAAGGCTACGCCGACAAGTACCGCGACCGGGGTATGCCGATCTACCTGGTGGGCGTGGAGTTCTCGAAGGAGCAGCGCCAGATCGTGGCTTTCGAGATGGAGGAGGCAATCACGGGCTGAGGCAACTGCCCGTGCCGGCCAGCACAGAGCGCCCTGCAGGCCTCTATGGAGCGTCTGCTGAACCGTCGTGCCCGGAGGCGCCATGTCCACCCTCGCTCGCAAGAAGCTGCTCATCGGTATTCACCCCTTCAAGTGATCGACCGCCACTGGCACAGCCTAGTGGGGGAGAGGGTAGCCCTCGGCAATCGACAACATGTGCAACATATTGAACATGTCTGATGTCTATGCTATCGTGAGCACAATGCAATGACCGTGGAGAAGTGCCATGAGGGTCGTGTCCTTTACCGAAGCAAGAAACGGGCTAAAGAGCGTGCTGGACAGTGTGATTAACGATGCCGATACGGCCATCATCACACGTCGAGACTCTGAAGATGCCGTCGTGATGTCACTCGATTACTACAACAGCCTGATGGAAACCGTGCACCTGCTTCGCTCCCCAGCGAATGCGGCACATCTGAACAGATCGATTGAGCAGTACCGTTCAGGAAAAGTCGTTGGGCGTAAGTTGCTCGATGACGATGAGTAATCGACTGGTGTGCTGGACGGATGAGTCATGGCGTGATTATGTCTATTGGCAACGTCAAGATAAGAAAACGCTAAAGAGAATCAATAAGCTAATAGCGGACGTCAAGCGCTCGCCGTTTGAAGGTATTGGTAAGCCCGAGCCACTAAAGGAGAACCTGTCCGGTTTTTGGTCTCGACGCATTGACGAATCAAACCGACTGGTTTACGTGGTGGAGGAGTCTTCGATCACGATCATCTCTTGCAGGTACCACTATTGAACCTTGATGGTTTCGCGCAAGTTTGGCGTGGTGACTGCTCCCCGCCCGGCTGGGCGAGGCTTCACGCGGATTCTTGCTGAGAAGGTGCCTGGGAGGAAAAGCTGAGAATGCTCTGCAGACCTCTATGGAGCCTGCGATGCTACACTGGCGCTCTGCTGCACCGTCGCACCTGGAGGCGCCATGTCCACCCTCGCTCGCAAGAAACTGCCCATCGGTATCCAGTCCTTCGAGAAACTTCGCAAGGAAGGGTGCTATTACGTCGACAAGACACCCCTGCTGCATCGGCTGGTAGAGGAGGGCGGTTATTACTTTCTCTCGCGGCCGAGGCGCTTCGGCAAGAGCCTGCTGCTGGATACCCTGGCCTGCCTCTTCGAGGGGCGCGAGGCGCTTTTCCATGGGCTTTATATCCACGACAAGTGGGAGTCGCAGCGCCGCCATCCGGTGATCCGGCTGAGCTTTGGCGATGGCGTGCTGCAGAGCCGCGAGGCCCTGGATGTTCGCATCCGTGATCAGCTGTTCCGGGAGCGTGAGCGCCTGGGGGTATCGCTGAATCGCGAGACCGACATTGCCGGGGAGTTTTCGGCGCTGATTCGCGACGCACACGCCCGGCATGGCGAACGCGCGGTGGTGCTGATCGACGAATATGACAAGCCAATCCTCGATAACCTGCTGGAGCCGGAGCGTGCCCGGGCGCTGCGCGAGGGGTTGAAGAACCTCTACAGCGTGCTCAAGGATGCCGACCCGCACTTGGCCTTCGTGCTGCTTACCGGCGTCTCCAAGTTCAGCAAGGTGAGTCTCTTCTCTGGCCTGAACAACCTCAACGACATCACCTTGGATGCCCCCTACGCCACGCTCTGCGGCTATACCGATGCGGATATCGACCAGGTGTTTGCCGCAGAGCTGCCTGGATTGGATCGCGAGGCGATCCGCCACTGGTACAACGGTTACCGCTGGGGCGGGGAGAACGTGACATCGGTCTACAACCCCTTCGATGTGCTGCTGCTGTTTCAGAAACGCCAGTTTGGGCCCTACTGGTTCGAGAGCGCCACGCCGACGTTTCTGGTGGAGCTGCTCCGGCAGCGGGGCGTGTTCACGCCGGCCCTGACCGCCTGGCATAGTCGGCCGGCGCTGCTGGGGCGTTTCGATGTGGACGATATCGCCACCGAGGCGCTGCTCTTTCAGGCGGGCTACCTGACGCTGCACGAGGTGCGCGAAGAGATTCCTAACCGGCCTTTCTATCGTCTGGGCTTCCCCAACCAGGAGGTGGAGATGAGCCTCAACGAGGCGCTGCTGCCGGTGCTGGGGCTGAACGACGATGCCCAGGACGACCTGATACTGCGGCTGCCAGGCCTGCTGAGAGAGGCGGACTTTGCGGGGCTGGAGTCCTACTTCAAGGCGCTCTATGCTGGCCTGCCCCACGACTGGTATCGCAACAATCCTATCGCCAGGTACGAGGGCCACTATGCCAGCGTCTTCTACAGCCACTTCGCTGCCCTGGGGGTGCGGGTCACGGTGGAGGATGCCAGCCACCACGGCCGGGTAGACATGACCGTGGAGGCCTTCGGGCACCTCTACCTGTTCGAATTCAAGGTGGTGGAGCAACTGCCCGAGGGCAGTGCCCTCGGGCAGCTCAAGGCTCGCGGCTACGCGGACAAGTATCTTGGCCGGGGCATGCCCGTTCATCTGGTGGGCGTGGAGTTCTCCCGGGAGCAGCGCCAGATCGTGGCCTTCGAGGTGGAGCAGGCGCAATTCGGGTGAGCGGGAGCTCTCGTGGTAGCATCGCCGCCCCGAGAGATCGCCACTAGTCAGGTATAAGGAGCCAACGTGTCGGAGCACTTCCCTGAAGATCCTGCCCTTGACCTGTTCTGGGCCCTGATGGAGGTGGACTGGCCCACCGCCTTCGATGCCGCCACGCTGTCACGTGGCCTGGGCTATGCCCAGAAGGGGCGTGTGTACGAAGGGCTCAACCTGCAGGTCGGCAGCGACATGCTGGGAATCTTCGGGCGCGTGGCTGGGGGCCGCAAGCAGGCCTACATGACGCAGGTCTATCTTGATCCCAAGGGGCTCGACAAGGGGCTCTTTACCCTCTGCAACTGCCCGGTCGGCGTGCGCTGCAAGCATGCCGTGGCTCTGATCGAGACCTTCATGGAGCAGGTGGCCGAGGAGGGTGGCACCTGGCAGGAGGACAGCCCCGAGCCTGCTCCCGGCTCGCCCGCTGAATCGCCGATCGCCAACTCGTCGTCGCCTGCCGAGCTGGCATCTGCCAGAAGCGAGCGGCTGAAGCGCGACTGGGAGGCTTGGCTGGCCGCCCCGGCTCACCCAGGCCCTGACAGCGAGCGCGTTGGCGAGGAGTATCGCCTGGCGCTGTTTCTGAGCATCCCCGGTGCCTATCGTGACCCGATACTGCGGGTAGTGCCGGTGTGGGTGCGCCCGTCGCGTCAGAGCCGGCGTCATACGGGCTGGGTAGCGCCGCGGATCATCGAATCTGGCTCCCATGGTTTGCAGCCGGTTCCCGAAGGCGGCTGGTCGGCCGATCTTGAGGAAGCCCTGACCCTGCTGTTGCACGGCCAACGAGAGTCCACCTGGGTGTCCGGCCAGGTGCGCGGCGCCACCCTGGTGTCGCAGGCCTTCCAGGCCCGGGCGCTGTGGCGCCTGCTGGAAGCTGAGGCTCCCCCGCTGCTGTTCCACGAGAAGCAGACCGGCTCGCCGCTGGCGCTGGGGCCTGCCGGGCAGTTGGCACCTTACTGGCAAGCCGATGAGGAGGGTGTCCAGCACCTTGAGCTGGACGTCCAGCCCGCTGACCTGCTCTCTCCAGCGGGGATCGTGCTGCGCGCAGGGCGCGAGCTGTGTTACCTGGACGTTGAGCAGGGCCTCTTCGGGCGCATGGCGGGAGACCCGGAATGGCTCAGCCGGGTCGCGCGGGCGCCGCCATTGCCCCCTGAGATGAGCGGCTGGTTGAGTGAGCGACTGCGCGAGGCACCGGCGCTGGCCGAGACCCTGGTCGCGCCGCACCAGATCGAGGAGCGCCACCTGGATGATGTGGTGCCGCGGCTCAAGGTCACCATGCAGGCTGCCGCGGGGCAGCTGGGCTTTCGTGATGGGGCCCCGCTGCCGCGCTGGGTCGAGGGGGGGGCCGCGGTGGTGAGTTTCGACTACGCCGGCATCGAGGTGGCGCCTGAGCGTGGCGAGCGCGTGCAGGGCTTTCGCGACGGCCAGCGCCTGATCATCCGGCGCGATACCGAGGCGGAGCTGGCGCTGGTGCGCAGCCTGCCGCCGGGCATGGTCACCCTGGAGCGACTACGCGAACTTGGCGTGGTGCCGGCCTATCTGAAGCTGCCCAGCTGGTCGCTGCTGCTGCCGGTCGCGGGATGCCTGCCGGCCACGGTCCTGGAGTGGTCGACTCACCTGGCCGGCCCCGATGACTGGTGGGAGATGATTGCCCGGCTGCGCCAGGCCGGTTGCCTGGTTGAGTTCGATCATGACTTCCCCGAAGAGCCGACGTACCTGGAGCCGGACGACTGGTACGGCGAGCTTGAGCCGGCCGGCAACGGCTGGTTCGACCTGGCGCTGGATATCGAAGTGGAAGGCGAGCGCCTCAACTTGCTGCCGATCCTGCGTCGCCTGTTTCGGGATCCCGGCTTCCCGCTGGAGCCCGCCGAGGACGAAGCCGAGGATGCCAGCTGGACGCTGCCCCTGGCGGAGAATCGGCGCCTGGTGATGCCGCTCTCGCGCCTGCGCTCGCTGATGGCGCCTATCCTGGATTGGCTCAGCGACGAGAGTGACCCGGAGGCTGCGCTGCGTTTACCGGTGACCGCCGCCGAGAAGGTCGCGCCGCTTGCCGAACACGAGCGCTGGGCGGGGCGAGAAGACGTGACTGCCCTGGCCAGCCGCCTGCGCGCACTGCCCGCCAGCCTGCCGGCTCCCCCAGGCTTTACCGGGGAGCTGCGCGACTACCAGGCCCGCGGCATCGCCTGGATGCGCTTTCTCTCCGAGCTGGGCACCGGCGGCATCCTGGCCGACGACATGGGCCTGGGCAAGACCGTCCAGGTATTGGCGCATGTGCTCGATGAGCGCGCCCGCGGGGCGCTGACCCGCCCGACCCTGGTGGTGGCGCCCACCAGCCTGGTGGGCAACTGGTGCGCCGAGGCTGAACGCTTCGCCCCCGATCTCAACGTCGTCGCCCTGCAGGGGGGTAAGGCTCAGCGCGAGCGCCAGTTCGAGGAGGCGCTTCCCAATGCCGACCTCGCGGTGACCACCTATGCGTTGCTGATCCGCGATCTCGAGCGCCTGCGCGAGCACGACTTCGGCCTGCTGGTGCTGGACGAGGCCCAGGCGATCAAGAACGCCGCCAGCCAGACCGCGCGGGCGGTGCGCGAGCTCAATGTGGCCCGCGCCATCGCCATGACCGGCACCCCTTTGGAGAACCACCTCGGTGAGCTGTGGGCCCAGCTCGACGCTGTGGCTCCCGGTGCCTTGGGCAGCCAGCAGTGGTTCGGTCAGCGCTTTCGCACCCCCATCGAGAAAGAGGGCGACGTTGAACTGCGCCAGCGGCTCTCCCGGCGCATCGCGCCGCTGATGCTGCGCCGGACCAAGCAGCAGGTGCTCGCCGAGCTGCCGGAGAAGACCGAGACCCGCCGCGAGGTCACCCTGAGCGGCGCCCAGCGCGAGCTCTACGAGAGCCTGCGCCTGGCCCAGCACCAGCGGGTGCAGCAGGCGGTGGCCGAGCGCGGACTGGCCGGTTCCGGCATCGTGATGCTCGATGCGCTGCTCAAGCTGCGCCAGGTGTGCTGCGACCCGCGGCTGGTCAAGCTTCAGAGCGCGCGCAAGACGAAACGCTCGGCCAAGCTCCAACAGCTGCGCGAGCTGGTGGGACCCTTGGTGGAGGAGGGGAGGCGCATCCTGATCTTCTCCCAGTTCACCGAGATGCTCACGCTGATCGGTGAGGCCCTGGAGAAGGACGGCATCACCTTCACCACCCTGACCGGCGACACGCCGGGCAAGACCCGCACCCAGCGGGTGGCGCTGTTTCAGCAGGGCGAGATCCCGGTGTTCCTGATCAGCCTCAAGGCCGGCGGTACGGGCCTGAACCTCACCGCCGCGGATACCGTAATCCACTACGATCCCTGGTGGAATCCGGCGGTGGAGGCCCAGGCCACCGGCCGTGCCCACCGCATGGGTCAGCAGAACCCGGTGTTCGTCTACAAGCTGGTGTGCGCCGGCACCGTGGAGGAGCGCATTCTCGACCTGCAGGCACGCAAGGCTGACCTCGCCGCCTCGATCCTAGAGGGCGGTGCCGAGCGCCCGAGTGAGGGCCCGATGTTCGACGAAGAGGACCTGGCGCTGCTCTTTGCCCCGGTCGTCTAGAGCGGGTGAGCCAGGCCGGGCCTTCTTCTATTTCAGAACGTTTCCCACTCGGCCTCGGTGGAGGAGGGCGCAGTACGCACGGGGGCGGTGCGCCCCGGCGAGGGAGGGGCGGCTTGCTGATTCATCGCGGATGATGAGCCGGCGATAGCCGCTGGGACCTTGGCTTGCGGTGTCTTGCGCTGGTCGCCGGGCTCGTCGCCCAGCACAAAGGTGTCGATCAGGGCGCTGAGCTGGGTCGCATGGTGGCGCATCTCCTCGGCGGCAGAGGCGCTCTGCTGCACCATGGCGGCGTTCTGCTGGGTCATGGTGTCCATCTCGGCCACGGCGGTATTGATCTGGCCGATGCCGCTGTTCTGCTCTCGGGCACCGGCGCTGATCTCGGCGATGACGTCGCTGACTCGGGCCACGCTCTCGACGATCCCCTGCATGGTGGTACCGGCGCGCTCGACGATCTGGGTGCCCTCGCGGGTGTGGGCAACGGAGGCGTCGATCAGGGTGCGGATCTCCTTGGCCGCCTCGCTGGAGCGGCTGGCCAGGGAGCGCACCTCCTGGGCCACCACGGCGAAGCCGCGACCCTGCTCGCCGGCCCGGGCGGCCTCTACCGAGGCATTCAGCGCCAGGATATTGGTCTGAAAGGCGATGGAATCGATCAGGGTGATGATCTCGCTGATCTGGCCGGCGGAGTGGTCGATGTCGCCCATGGTGCGTGCCACCTCGCGCATGGCGGTCTCACCTTCGCGGGCGACGCCGGCGGTCTCTTGGGCCAGCTGGTTGGCCTGCTCGGCGGCCTCGGCGCTGTGGTTCACGATGGCGGTGATCTGCTCCATGGAGGCCGAGGTCTCCTGGAGGTTGGCCGCGGCCTCTTCGGTGCGCGTGGCCAACTCGTCGCTGCCCTGGGCGATCTCGCCGGCGGCCTGGTGCACGCTGTAGGTGCTGCGCCGCACGTCCCGCAGGGTCTCCTGCATGCGCGCCACGAAGGCATTGAACTGGGTGGCCAGGTCGCCCAGCTCATCGTTGCGCTGGGCGGTCAGGCGGCGCGTCAGATCGCCCGGGCCGCGGGCGATCTCGCCCATGGCCTCGGCGGTGCGACGAATGGGGCGCACGGTGTGGCGCACCAGCACCAGGCTGACGGCGGCCACCGCGCCGAAGATCAGCAGGCCGAGCAGGGCGGTGGTGAGCAGGCTGCGGCGCAGCTCCGCCGCGGCTACCGTCTCGGCGGCCGCCATGCTCTCATCGATGTCGGTGACATAGACCCCCGCGCCCAGCACCCAGCCGAGCTCGGGAATGGCATCCACGTAGGAGTACTTGGGCTCTACCCGGTCGGTGCCGGGGTATTCCCAGGGATAGGCGTAGTGGCCGCCGCCGCTGCGGCCCACCTCGATGAAGTCGCGCACCAGGTAGCGCCCATCCGGCGCGCGCAGGCCGCTCATGTCGGTGCCTTCCCGTTCGCGGCTGTAGGGCAGCACCACATTGGTGCCGTCGAAGTCGTAGACGAAGATGTAGTTGTCGCCCTCGAAGCGGATGGCGCGGAGCACTTCGGCTGCAAGGCGGCGCTTTTCGGCCGCACTGAGCCCCGGGTTCTCGAGCACGGGCGTGATGGCGGAGCGGGAGCTCTGCACCACGTCCTGCACGCCGGTCTGGCGGGTATCGAGGAGCAGCTGGCGCTGCTGCTCCAGCTGCTGGCGGCTGTCCTGAATACGTGAGAGGGCCTGACTGGCGGTGAGCGTCAGGATTACCACCAGCAGGGGGATCAGGACCAGCAGCAGCAGGCGCGTCTGCAGCGAGAGCGCGCGCCTTAAGGGCGTTGCGGTGTGGGGCATGGACAGGGTCTCGTCGTGGGGTGACTTGGAAGCATTTTCCATATCGGCCCGGTAGGGCGAGACTTTAGTCGATCTGGCCAAATCGCTTGAGACGCTCGGTGTCGTGGGCTGCGGTTATGCTATGAATCCAGGGAGCAGGCAATCGGCCACGAGGTCCAGCCGTAGTTCAGGGCTGGCGTGACTCCCGCCCAGTGACGGTACCTCTGTTGCGGGTGCTGTCTGGCTGGGTGTGGCTTGATATGAGTCAATAATACTGTGTTAACTCTGTGTGTTAGCATCGTCGTCCTGTCAATATTCTTATAAAAAGTACAAGGAGAGCATGGTGTTCGATTCCCTGCCTGCGGTGTTGGGTGTGGTCGCCCTGTTGGGAAGCCTGGCGGCGGCCGGGCTGGCGCTCTATCTATCTGTTGCGTTCCTGAGGCCACAGCGGGCGGCACGCAGCGCTGAGCCTGACGTCAAGCCGCGGCCCGGGCCGACCAGTGAGTCGACCCAGGATTCGCTACCCTCCCGCTCTGGCAATGGCCCGCGCCGTGCTCAAGCGGTCACGGCGCATAGCCTCTTCGTGATCTTTCCGGAGCCAACGTCCGAGATACAGGCAGATGTAGTGGCATGGCTTCGCAAGGTGGAGGCCCGCTACGATTCCGTCTTCGAGGTCTTCAACGTGGCTGGTGAACAGCCCGCCAACCCGATCAAGGTCGCCAATGCCTTTCCGCCCGGCACCCTGCCGGATCTGCTGAACGGGCAGGGCAGCGATGGTTTCCAACTTCGCGGCCTGAGCCTGCTGGTGAAGCCGCCGCTGCGGCGAAGCCGTAACCAGCAGATGCACGTCTTCGTGGCGTTTGGCAGGGAGCTCGAGGCACTCGGCGGCGAGGTGCTCGATGCCGACCGGCAGCCGGCCACCGAGCAGACCTACGAGCGCATCCTGGGCTGACTCGCATCAGGCCTGCCTCAAGCTGCCCCGGCATTGGCCGATAGCTAGCAGTCTGTCGGGTTTTCGATAACGTCGTGAGATACTCGCTTCCAGCCGCCACCACCGGAACGTCGCCATGAGCCGCTTCATCCCCGTTGACCGCCAGACCGATTATCTTCTGCCGCCTTCCGTGGACGAGTGGTTGCCCGATGACCACCTGGCGCGCTTCGTGGTGGATGTTGTCGAGCAGCTGGACCTCTCGGCGTTGACGCGGCGGTACGCCGGCCGGGGGCATAAGGCCCATCACCCGGCGGTGCTGCTGAGTCTGCTGGTCTATGGCTATGCCACCGGGGTGTATTCCAGCCGCAAGATCGAGCGGGCCACCTATGACTCGGTGGCGTTCCGCTACCTGGCCGCCAACACCCATCCCGACCACGACACCCTGGCCACCTTCCGGCGGCGCTTCCTGCCCGAACTGGAGCAACTGTTCGTCCAGGTGCTCTTGCTGGCCCGCGAGATGAAGCTGCTCAAGCTCGGCACCATCGCGCTGGATGGCACCAAGCTCAAGGCCAACGCCAGCAAGCATAGGGCGCTGTCGTACGGCCATGCCAAGAAGCTGGAGGCTCAGTTCAAGGCCGAGGTGAAGGCGCTGACCCAACGGGCCGAGTCCGCGGATCGGGATGACGCCGCCGATGGCATGGACATCCCGGCGGAGATTGCCCGTCGCGAACAGCGCGCCTGGCGGCGATCGCCGAGGCCAAGGCCAAGATCGAGGCGCGGGCCGAGGAGCGAGACGCCGTCGAACAAGCCGCCTACCAGGAAAAGGTGGCGCGCCGTGAGGCGCAGCGGAAGGCCGGCAAGACGCCTCGGGGGCGGGATCCCGAGCCACCGACGGGCGGCCCCCCGCGACAAGGATCAGGTCAACCTCACCGACCCACAATCACGCATCATGCCGGTCACCGGCAAGGCCTTCGATCAGTGCTACAACGCCCAGGCGGCCGTCGATACGACGACACCCTGCTGGTCACCCACGTGCATGTCACCCAGGCGACCAACGACAAGCAGCAGGTCATGCCGTTACTGACCGCATGGCAGGGCTACCCCGAGGCGTTGGGGCGCCCCAGTTGCCTGCTGGCCGACACGGGCTACTTCAGTGCGGCCAATGTCGATGCCTGCCAGGCCCATGGCATCGAACCGCTGCTGGCCATGAAGCGCGATGTCCATCATCTCCCCGTGTTCGAGCGCTTCGCGGCGGATCCGCCCGCCCCGGCGAGTGAGGATCCCGTCGAGCAGATGGCGCACCGCCTGAAGACCCGGGCGGGACGCGCCCTGTATGCGCTGCGCAAGCATACGGTGGAACCGGTCTTCGGCATCATCAAGCACGTGATGGGGTTCCGGCAGTTCTCGCTGCGTGGCCTGGACAAGGTCAGCGGCGAGTGGCGACTGGCCACCCTGGCCTGGAACATCAAGCGAATGCACCGCCTGGCTGCCGGATGAGGGGAGATCCCTCACCGGGTAGCGCGTCACCGGGGTCAGGAGCGGTGCAAGGCGAGGCAGGGAGGGCCAACAGCGACTCTCTCTCCCGCCACATGACCGACTACCCTGCGAAGAAACCAGAGAGGGGACGTTGCTTCTACGCTTCATGCCCTCTAAACCGACAGACTGCTAGCGGGCCTCGCGGGGCCAGGCGAAGATGGCGCTGGAAATCGAGGGGAATCGCTGGCGCCCCCATCAGGATTCGAACCTGAGACCTTCCCCTTAGGAGGGGGTGGAGGTCGTATCTCACCAGGAACAGCCAGAACAGAACATATCCCAATATCACAATTGAATCAGTAGCTTGATGGCGTTATCGAGTGTTCCGCTTGTTCCCGGATAGTGCCCGATGTATCCTGTTGGTGTCACCTGTTTGTCACCTAGAGATAGCCCGCCATGGCAGACCCCACCAGCAAGATGAAGCTGACCACCAAGGCGCTGGAGCGTCTGGCCAAGGCCCCGCCGGCCACCGGTGAGGATGTGTGGGATACCGAGCTGGCTGGCTACCATGTCCGCCCTGGCAAGAGGGGCCTGACCTTCCGGCTCTACTACCGCACCAAGACCGGCCAGCGGCGCATGCTGACCATTGGGCGCTACGGCGCTCTGACCGCCGCCCAGGCCCGCCAGCGGGCAGCGGAAGCGTTGGCTATCGTAGCCCAGGGAGGAGATCCGCGCGCTGCGCTGGAGGAAGCCAAGGCCGAGGCTGTGCACCAGCAGCAGCAGACTTTGGGCGCCTACCTGGCTGGCCCCTATGCCGCCTATCAGGGGAGGAAAAAAGGCGGCAAGGCGACAGTCCAGAGCATCGAGAAACACTTTGCCGGTTGGCTGGATAAGCCCATGGGGAGCCTGACCCGTGCCGATGTGGAGCGCTGGCATGCCGGTAAGGAGGCGGAGGAGCCGCCCCCCGCCTTCGCTACCCTGACCAGGGTTTATGGGGCGCTGTGCACGCTGCTGGCGCATGCTGCGGAGCGCAAGGTAATTCCCACCCACCCCCTGGCTGGCGTGAGCTTGCAGCGCCCGGCTATGACCGAGGAGGGGATGGCCGGCCAGGCTGCCCAGCGCCGCTACCTGGAGTCGGAGGAGGTCGAAGCGCTGTTTGCTGGGCTGGCGGCCTACCAGGAGGAGAAGCGCCAGCAGCGCCGCCGCAGCCGCGCCCACGGTAAGCCGCACCTTCCCGACCTGGATGGGGTGGCCTACGTGGATCACGTTGCCCCGTTCATCGAGCTGATGTTCTACACGGGGCTGCGCCCTGGTGACCTGTTCGGCCTTCGCTGGGAGCAGGTGAACTTGACCTTTGCCACCATCCGTAAGGTGATCGAGAAGACCGCCCACCATCGCCCCGAGCCCCAGACCTTCCCCCTTTCCTCTGCCGCGGTGGCAGTGCTCAAGGCGTGGCACCAACAGCAGGGAGCGCCAGCCAGTGGGTTGGTCTTCCCCAGCCCCCGCACTGGTCGGCGTCTCGCTTCAACCGCGATGCAGAAGCCATGGGCGAACGTCCGCAAGCTGGCCGGCCTTCCAGACGACCTGTTGCTGTATACGCTGCGGCACCACTTCGCCAGCCAGTTGGTGATGGCCGGCGTCGATCTGCTGACCGTCTCCAAACTGATGGCCCACTCGGACATCCAGACGACCATCCAACACTATGCACACCTGCGCCCGGATCATGCACGAGATGCGGTGGAGGCATATGCCGCTTCAGCCACTTCAAAACCTGAAGCCAACACAAGTCATGGAAGTCATGAAGTCATGCCGGCCGGCTGGGCTTCATAGGCTTGTTAGGAGTTATACAGATGCCTTTGTCCCCTTATCAGCTTGATGATGTCCTTTCGGTGAGAGAGATGGCTGCCTTGCTGGCTTGTCACGCCAACCCTGAATGTAGTGATCCTACCTGGGCTCTTGGGTCTTCGGCTGCCGAGAAGTGGGAGAGCACGATAGCGGGAGCTATTGAGCGCGGAGAGCTCCAGCCAGTGGGAGGTGACCGAGTTCCTGTAAGGGCTGGTCGTCAAAAAGACGGGCGGCTATTGCCCCGAGAGGAAGTCCGAGACTGGCTCAAGAGCCGGGGAGCAGGAGATGCGGATGTTCCCGCGGAGCTTTGGTCAGCAGGAGAGGCGCCGAAACAGGCGCCAGATGCAGACGCGCAGAAAGGGGGGGTAGCAGCAGACAAGGAGCTGCGAGCCCTTGAGGCGTTCGGCCTGTTGGTGGAGCTGTATGCCAGCCAGCATGGCCCCGATTATCAGTATGGGGCGCGGCCAAAGGCGTCCCGCATTGTCAAAGATATGTCGTAACTATTCAGGTGGCTGCGGATGGGGTATCGCCAACCAGCTGATTTTTCTGGCATAGTGCACAGCATCATTCGGCACACCTATGCGGTGATATGACCATCAGCGATATCAACGTCGACGAGGCCCTGGAGCGGGTCCGGCAGCAGCTCAAGGAAGACCAGACGGTCTCGCCGTCGCTGCGTGCCGCCATCGATGTGCTGATGCTGCTGGTCAAGCTCATGGCCGATCGCCTGGCCACCAGTAGCCGCAACAGCAAGCAAGCCACCGTCCCAGGATCCCAATCGCCAGCGCCGCTCGCGCGCCAAAGGCGAGCGGCGCCCCGGCGGACAGCCAGGGCATGAGGGTAAGACGTTGGCGCCGGTGACGGACCCCGACGAGGTGGTCAAGCTCCGTGTCGATCGTCGGCAACTCCCCAAGGGGCGTTCTTACCGCCCGGTCGGCGTCGAAACGCGCCAAGTGCAGGACATCGTAATCCAGGCCGTGGTCACCGAATATCAGGCTGAGGTCCTCGAAGATGATCAGGGGCAACGCTACGTGGCGCCATTCCCCGAGGGCGTGACTCGCCCCATCCAGTATGGCCCTCGCCTCAAGGCGCATGTCGTCTATCTCTCCCAGTATCAGCTGTTGCCCTATGCGCGTATCCGCGAGTTGCTCACCTCGCAGTGCGGCCTGTCGCTGAGCACCGGCACCCTGTTCGCCTTCAACCAGGAGGCCTACCAGCGGGCCGAGGCGTTCGCCGAGTGGGTGATCCCGGCGCTACGTGAAGCAGCCACCGTCCATGCCGATGAAACCGGAATGCAGGTCGGTGGCAAACGCTACTGGCTACACAGCGCCTCCAACGAGGCCCTGACCTGGTTGGCCCCGCACCCCAAGCGCGGCCAGGAAGCGATGGACGCCATCGGCGTATTGCCCTTCGTGCGTGGCGTGCTGGTGCATGATCACTGGAAGCCCTACTACCGCTATCCGGATTGCCGGCACGCGCTCTGTAATGCGCACCACCTTCGGGAGCTGACAGCGGCCTGGGAGAACGATGGCCAGGCATGGGCCAAGGCCTTGCATGACCTGTTGTTGGAGATGCATCGCGCCGTGGAGGTGGCCGACGGCTGCCTCTCGGCCGATGAGACCCGAGCCTGGCGGCAGCGCTATCGAGATTGCCTGGCGAAAGGGGACGCCGAGTGCCCCCCGCCGGTGAAACCGCCACCTGGAACGCGAGGCCGGGCCAAGCGCACCAAGTCGCGCAACCTCCTGGAACGCCTCCAGGCGTACGCGTACGAGGACGACGTGTTGCGCTTCCTCGACGACCCTGCCGCTCCCTTCACCAACAACCAGGGGGAGCGCGATCTGCGAATGACCAAGGTCCAGCAGAAAATCTCGGGCTGTTTCCGCTCCTGGGAGGGTGCTGAGATCTTCTGCCGCATGCGTAGCTTTCTCTCGACCGCCGTCAAGCAAGGGGTAGCGGCGCATACCGCACTGGAGCAACTGTTTGCGGGGGAGGTGCCAGCCTTCATGCAGCAAGAAGCCCCGACTCAGCCAACCGGTGCTGAATAGTTACGATATGTCGACCAAAGTTCCGGATGACGTGCCCAGCATGGGCGACCGCAAGCTGCAAGAGCATGTAGGCGCGGCAATCAAAGCATGGGAGGCCAAGAAGCGCCGGTAGCCTGCAATCTGCATTTTGCACCTGCACCAATTGACAGCGCTCAAGCTCGACCATTTCTAGCGTCATCCATAAACGAGACGCTCTAAATGGCTACTACCATCCAACCCATTGTCCCCCAAATACCCGCCGACCAGTTGGCCAATGCCCTGGCCCGCTACCGCGAAGGCTTCGACCCGACGCTGATCGAGCTGCCAGAGGCCGCCGTATTCCCTCACCTGATCGCCGCCCAGCCATCCACTGCTCGCAAAGCCCGGGTGACCGGTGTGCTGCTTGGCCGTCCGGCACCGAGGTTCGTTAAGCGCGGCCGCTCTGTCCGCTACCGCCTATCCGATGTGCTCGCCTGGCTGGCGGCTGCCGACAGTCATGGCAGCACCGCTGCTGTGGCTGCCGCCGGCCAGTGAGTGGTCCCCACTCCGGACAGAAAAAGCCCCCCGCTGGCTCGAGCCAGGGGAGGCGTAAGGAATGCTAAAGGATCAATTCTAATGATACACCAGAACATTGAAGCTATCGCCCGGATTGTTGAGATCCCCGAGGACTACCTTGACCTGGTGCTGGTGCGTTGCCCGTTCTGCGGTGAGGTCCACCAGCATGGCGTAAGCCGTGGTGAGAAGCTGTTAGGGGAGCCCATCCACCGGGGATCGGACTGCTGCACCTTGGATGATGCGTACCTCTACCGAGGCCGGCGCCGGAAGCAGCTGGAGGAGGGGAAGGCTCTCCACGCTGCCGCCGGCGGCTCCTACCATGTGCCTCTGTACATCTCCCTCTATTTGCGCTTCCGGAACGGTGAGCCGGTGGGCCATCAGGTGGGGGAGGTACGCAAATGAACGCCGTCACCCTGCTTCATGCCCAGGCCCCCCGGCCCCTTGCCAAGACCTGGAAAGCTGACGGCAAGATCGACCGCTATCCCAACCTCAAGACCTTCTCGTGCTCCTCCCGACCAGTGGGCAGTATCCGGGAGCTGTCTACGCTATTGGCCGAACTCGAGGGCACCCCAAGCGCCGCCATCATCCGCGGCGAGCTCCGGGAAGGCATCGACCCGGGTAGCGTGCAGCGCAACAACGCCACCTTCGAAGACGTGCCCCGCTCCTGGCTGGCGCTGGATGTGGACGACTTCGAGCCGGCTGGTGCCGACCCCGTGGCAGAGCCTGCCAGTGGGGTGGCGGAGTTCCTGGCCGCCCACCTCCCCGAGTTCGAGGGCGCCGCTTACCACTGGCAGCTGACCGGCTCCGCCGGCCACCCGTCCGCCACGGGCAAGCTGAAGGCGCGGATCTGGTTCTGGCTGGAGGAGCCCCGGACCAGCCAGCATCTCAAGGCTTGGGCGAAAGCCCGCTGGCAGGAGGACGGGGTCCCTCCCTTCGACATCGCGCTATTCGGCGCCACCCAGCTCCACTACACCGCCGCCCCAATGTTCGAGGCGGGGGTGGTTGACCCGGTGCCGGTGCGCTCCGGCTTCGTGGAGGGGGCGGCAGCTGTCAGCGTGCCCCTTGTAGGGGAGGCAGTCGCCGCCCCTGCCGTGGAGCGCCAGCCAGTGGGGGAGGTAAGCGACGCCTACACTCGCCGCGCCCTGGCCGGGATCTATCAGGACATCGAGGAGGCGCCGCTCGGCACCCGGAATGGTGTGCTGTACCAGAAGGCCCGCCGCGCCTTCAGCCTTGTTCACGCCGGCAAGGCGGATGGGGTGGAGGTTCGTGCCGACCTGGATGCTGTGGCCTCTGCCTGCGGCCTGGACGCCGAGGAGATCGCCGGCACGCTGGATAGCGCCTGGAGCGCCAGCAAGGCTGAGCCGGACGAGGTAGCCCCACTGGCGGGTGACGCCTTCGAGGGGGAGCGCCCGCCAGTGGTGGGCCCGTCCCTCACCCTGCCCCAGGAATCGCCTCAGGAGGCCGTACAGGCGCGCTCAGGGGGCGAAGGCGGGCTGTCCCTAGGGTTTACCATGGTTGGCGATCTGGTGGGCCAGCTGAAGCCGATAGCGTGGCAGGTGAAAGGGTATCTTGAGGCGGACAGCTTGGGGCTGATCTACGGCCCCCCGAAGTCCGGCAAGTCCTTCCTGGCTATCGACTGGGCCTGCTGCATCGCCACCGGTACCCCGTGGAACGGGCACCGGGTGCAGCAAGGCGCCGTATTCTACCTGGCCGGCGAAGGACACAACGGCCTAGCCCGACGCTTCACTGCCTGGGAGAAGGCCAAAGGCGTGCCGCTGGCGGCCGCCCCTCTGGCTATCTCCCACAAGGCGGCGCCCCTTACAGACCGTGATGCTGCCGCCGAGGTGCTGCACGCCATCAACCGGATGGCGGAAAAGCACGGAGCGCCCGCCCTGATCGTGGTGGACACCCTGGCCCGCAACTTCGGGGCTGATGAGAACAGCACGGAAGACATGGGCCGGTTTGTGCAGCACCTGGACGAGATCCGCGCCAACTGGAAATGCACCGTCCTGGTCGTCCATCACACCGGCAAGGATGAGAGCAGGGGCGCCCGCGGTAACTCCTCTCTCACCGGGGCCATCGACGCCGGCTACCTGATCAAGCGAGACGCGACCGGTAGCGTGACGTTCGAGCCCACGGAGATGAAAGACGCCGAGCTGCCGCCGCCCATCTCCTTCGCCTTGGAAAGCGTCAAGGTGCCGCTGATAGACGAGGAGGGGAATGATGTGTTCGGGGCCTACCTTGTGCCGGGCGGAGCCCCTGCCTCGCCGACCAGGGGGAGGAGGAGGGGCAAGAACCAGGCAACAGCCTTGGCCGAGCTGGCCATGCTGGCGCAGGAGCATGAGGCGGAAATGCTTAGAGCCGGAAGGGGCCCCGCCCCCGTGTGGGTGGAGCTGGAGGAGTGGCGGCAGGCTTGCCGAGAGGCTGGGGTGGATAGGCGCCGCTGGTCGGACGTGCTGAGCGCGTTGGAGGAGGCGGGCGATGTCCATGTGGACGGCCATCACGTCCAACTGGCCGGCGCCGCCACGGGGGCCTCCCCTCAGCGCCAGCCAGTGGGGGGTAAGGGTGCATCAGATGGTGGGAGGGAAATAACCACCCCTTTTTACGTTTCCCAGGGTGCCGGATGTCCGGTCCTGTCCGCCCCCCTAGGGGGAGCGGACCGGACAGGACACCGTCAGGAACACCCTACCGGACAAACCGGCGCCAAACCGGACGCTAAACCGGACACCAACCGGACACCTCGTGTTAAGCCCTCAGTTTCGTGCCTTGAGATGTTCAGCGCCGAGGAACCTCCCCCTGGCTGGCGAAGAAGGGGGGCAGGCCGGCAACCGGCGGGGGACCACCCGCTGCTGTAACGGCTTCTTACGCGCGCGAGCATCCCAAGTCGCGCGCCATCATCACCCGACAGAGGATCGCCACAATGGCTGGAAGTCCCATCAAGCGAGAGCGCCGAGCCCGGTGGCAGGCCTTGAAGGCCGACCCCGACTTCGCCCACCAGTGCATCGCCCGCATCGCCTGCGGCGACAGCATCCGCGCCCTGGCCGCCGAGCACGACATCCCTATCAACACCTTCTGGCACTGGATTACCAAGGACCATGGGGAGGACTTGAAGGCAGCCCGGCAGGCAGCGGCCGCGGCGATGGCTGACCGTATGCTTGAGCTGGCCGACCAGGTGGAGGCGGGGGAGCTAAACCCGAAGGCCGCCCAGGCCGCCGCCAGCATCCGCCAGTGGCTGGCGTCGCGTTACGACCGAGAGACCTACGGCGACAAGACCCGGGTGGATCTGACGGCAAGGAGCGCTTCGCAACTGCACCTGGAGGCGCTGCGGCAACTGGGAGATATCAGGGACCAATAGCGCCGGCCAGTGGGGGGGGGGGAGAAGCCCCACTGGCAGGCCGGTGCGAATTAGTTGCCTCTGACGGAAAAGTCGAAGGCGTGTTGCTCTCCGTTCACCGTGACAGTCAGGGTGAGCGTTCCCGATGCGTTGCTGTCGTTCAGCTGCGCAGTGCGGATATAGCCGCCGTGCCTGTTGCCGGGGTAGACAGTCTCTGTGGCCAGCAGCACGGCCCTGGCGCTGGCAATTTCCTGATCGTGCTGCTGCCTGATGTTGCTGACGTTCTGCTGTGTCTGGGACTGAATGTTGGACTGGGCCACCGCCGCCGCTGTTGGGTTGTACGTGGTACCGCTGTACATCCCGGTGCTGTGGCCCATATAACCCTGTCGGCCGTAATGCTGGGCTGATGCGGTACCGAAGTGCTGCTGTTGGCCAGTGGCCGACATGGCTTGCCCAAGGCCTGCCAGTGCGGCAGAGAGTGCTTGCGAGTCTCTTTCTCTCTCCATCTGGGCAAGGACTTCTTCATGCGTGAACACCCTGACGGGCTGGCCGTTGAGCGAGGCTCGGATATTGCCGGGGCCGAAGTTCACCGGTTCACCGTGAGTGTTAGTCAGGTAGACCAGGAAGCTAAGCGACTCGTTGGACATTGCCCGGGAGGATGACGGGCTGACCGCCACCGAGTACTGCTTATCCGAGAGCATCACCGGCTGGCCGGCCACGTAGACCGTTTGATGCTCTGCTGCCGGCTGTGCCTGAATGCTCAGCTGGCTGGCGCAGCCTGTAAGCAGGAGGCTGATAGCTGCACATGCAGCGAGGATGGCGTTTCTCATGTTCTGTCCCCTGGCTCCGGCGGAGCTCATGTTCTAATAGTGCTTGCCAGATAAGCCTAGTCGGCCTTGGTCGGCACCTTAACCCCGACTTTGGCCACACCTGCCGGCAGCGCCCCACGGGGCGCCTCTTCTCTGGCTGATAATCTCAAAATTTTCGGGGGGTGTCAGGGTGCGCCAGCCAGTGGGGGTGGGACGGGTGCGGGGCTAGGCGAAATCTTGGCGCCCCCTCCCCAGCAAGTCCCCGGGGGTCTGGCAAGCGCTGGCCCGCCCCAGGAGAAGCCCCCCCTCTCCTCATGCGGCGGCAGCCCCCCCCACTGGCAGGCGTAGCAGCACCAGCCCGCCGCCTGTCACCCGTTTGTCACCTAGAGTGAGATGCAGCAAAAAACCGCCACCCGGTGTGATCCGTAAGTGGCTGTTTTGTCTGTTCTTTCTGGCGCCCCCATCAGGATTCGAACCTGAGACCTTCCCCTTAGGAGGGGGACGCTCTATCCAGCTGAGCTATGGGGGCGACGCGCTGCGCATTATAGGGAAAATCGGCGGCGAGTGAAACCGCCCGGGTTGGCCAGGGCAGCTGCGTTACCTTGCCGCAGCGTTGGCCTTGGCCGTTCGTTGCCCGCCGTGGGCGGCGTATAGTAGACCCCGCTAATCACCGGCTCGGACCTCCCCATGCTCAAGCGTCTGCTTCCCCTGCTGATCCTCGCCCTCGGCATCGCCGGTTTCATGGCCCTGCGCCTGACCCGGCCCGAGCCGCCGCCGGCCGTCCCCCAGGAGCGCAGCTGGCGCGTCGAGGCGCTGACGGTGGCCCACGCCGAGCACGTACCGGTGCTGCCGCTGTTCGGCGAGCTGGTGGCACCGGAGCGGGTCAGCCTGGTGGCGCCCATCGCCGCCCGGGTGGCCGAGCGCCCGGTGCGCGATGGTCAGCGGGTGGCGGCGGGGGCGCTGCTGGTGGCCCTGGACGACGCCGACCTGCTGCCGCCGCTGCGCCAGGCCGAGGCAGAGGTAGCCGACCTGGAGGCCCAGGCGGAGAACGAGCGCCTGCGCCATGCGAATAATCGCCAGGCCCTGGCCAGGGAGCAGGAGATACTGGCCAGCGCCAATCGCCAGCTGGAGCGCAACCGCTCGCTGGTGGAGCGCAATCTGGCCTCCCAGGCCGACCTCGATGCCGCCCGCGACGCGGTCGCCCGGGCCCGGCTCAGTGTGACCACCCGAGAGAGCGCCGAGGCCGAGCACCCGTCGCGCCTGGCCAGCCTGGAGGCGCGCCTGGCCCGCGCCCGGGCCACCCTCGAGACGGCCGGGCGAGACCGGGAGCGCGGCCGGGTGTTGGCGCCCTTCGATGGCGTGGTGACCGGCGTGCAGGTGGCCCCGGGCGACCAGGTGGCCGCTCGTGCGCCGCTGCTCTCGCTCTACCCGGGGGAGGGGCTGGAGCTGCGTGCCCGGGTGCCGAGCCGCTTCCAGGCCGAGCTGGCGGCTAGCCTCGAGCGCGGCGAGCCGCTGCATGCCACCGCCGAGGAGGGTGGCCAGCGCTTCGTGCTGTCGGGCCTGGCCGGCGAGAGCGACCCCGCCGGCACCGAGGCGATCCTGGCGCTGGAGGGGCCGGCCGCCGGGCTGCGCCCCGGGGCGCTGGTGGCGGTGTTGCTGGAGCGCCCGGCGGTGGCGGACACCCTGGCGGTGCCCTTCGCCGCCCTGCACGGCAGCGACCTGCTCTACCGCATCGATGATGACGCCCGCCTCGAGCGAGCGCGGGTCGAGCGCCTGGGCGAGACGATCGGACCCGACGGCGAGCGCTGGCTGCTGGTGCGTGCGCCGGGCCTGGCCGCGGGGGACCGGGTGATCGCCACTCACCTGCCCAACGCCATGCAGGGGCTCAGGGTCGAGGTGGCCGAGGCCCCGGCCGTCGAGGAGGCCGGCCAGTGAGGCGGCGCGGCGGCCTGATCGGCTTCTTCGTCCACCATCGGGTGGCGGCCAACCTGGTGATGCTGGTGATGCTGCTCGGCGGGGCGCTCGGCATCGCGCGCATGAACATCCAGTTCTTCCCCACCTTCGCCCTGGACGTGGTCAGCGTGCGGGTGGTGTGGTCCGGGGCTTCCGCCGAGGATATCGAGCAGGGCATCACCAACCCGCTGGAGCAGCGCCTGCGCAGCCTCGACGGCCTCAAGCGGATGACCTCCACCTCGGCCCAGGGCATCGCCAACATCACCCTGGAGTTCCGGGAGGGCAGCGACCCGGTGCTGGCCCTGGACGACGTGCGCCAGCAGGTAGACAGCTTCACCAACCTGCCGGCGGACGCCGAGACGCCGGAGGTGTCGCGGCTGGCCCGCTACGAGCCCGTGGCCCGGCTGCTGGTGCATGGCGACCTGGCGCCCCACGAGCTGCGCCAGATGGCCAAGCGCTTCGAGGACGAGCTGCTGCAGGCCGGCATCGATCGGGTGGAGATCACCGGGCTGCCGGCCCAGCAGATCAGCATCGAGGTGCCGGCGGAGCGGCTGCAGGGCCTGGGGCTCTCGCTGGGTGACATTGCCGGCCGGGTGGAGGGGATGTCCCGGGACCTGCCGGCGGGGCTGCTGGGCCAGCGCGACAGTGCCCGGGAGCTGCGTTCGCTGCAGCAGCGTCGCGACGCGCTCGGCTTCGAGGATCTGCCGATCCTCAGCGGCGATCGGGTGCAGCTGCGCCTGGGCGACATCGCCACCATTCGGCAGGAACCAAGGGATGGGCAGGTGGAGCTCGCCTACCGCGGGCGCCCGGCGGCGGAGCTGGTGCTGCAGCGCGCCGAGTCGGGCAACTCCCTGGCCGCCGCCCGGGTACTGGCGGGCTGGGTGGAGGAGACCCGGCCGACCCTGCCGCCTAGCGTCGAACTCGAGGTCTACGACGAGTCCTGGCAGCTGATCGACGACCGCATCTCGCTGCTGCTGCTCAACGGCGCCAGCGGCCTTTTGCTGGTGGTGATCCTGCTCTATTTCTTTCTGCCGGCGCGGGTGGCGCTGTGGGTGGCCATCGGCATTCCCACCGCCTTCATGGCGGCCCTGGGGGTGTTCTGGGGCATCGGTGGCTCCATCAACATGATGTCGCTCTTCGCGCTGATCATGGCGCTGGGGGTTATCGTCGACGACGCCATCGTGGTGGGCGAGGACGCCGACGCCCATCACCGCCTGGGCGAGGCGCCGAGGCACGCCTCGGCGGGGGCGGCGCGGCGCATGCTGTGGCCGGTGGTGGCCTCCTCACTGACCACGGTGGCGGCCTTCATGCCGCTCTTGATGGTGGGCGGGGTGATCGGCAACATCCTCGGCGACATCCCGGTGATCATGATCTGCGTGCTGATCGCCTCGCTGCTGGAGTGCTTCGTGGTGCTGCCCGCCCACCTGCGCAACGCCTTCCTGCCCGGCAAGGGGGAGGCGCGCCGCCCCCGCGGCATCGCCCGGCTGCGCGAGCGCTTCGAGGCGCGCTTCGAGGCCTTCCGCGAGGGCCCCTTCCGGCGCTTCTCGGCGCTGACCCTGCGCCATCGCGGCGCTACGGTGGCCGGCGCCCTGGCGGTGACCCTGGTCACCGCGGGGCTGCTGGCCGGCGGACGGCTCGGCTTCAACTTCTTCCCGGCCCCGGAGTCCAGCGTGGTCTATGCCAATGCCAGCTTCGTGGCCGGCACCGACCGCGCCCGGGTGGCGGCGTTCGTCGACCACCTCCAGGCGACCCTGGAGGAGACCGACCAGGCCCTGGGCGGCGGCCTGGTCCGGGTGGCGGTGTCGCGCTATGGCACCACCCTGGAGGGGGGCTCCCCCGGGCGCAGCGCCGACGAGGTGGGCTCGCTGATGATCGAGCTGGTCTCGCCGGACCACCGCGAGGTGCGCAATGCCGCCTTCATCCGCGCCTGGCGTGAGCGCATCCGCGAGCCTGCCGGCCTCGATGCCCTCAATATCAACGAGCGCGCCGCCGGTCCGCCGGGGCGTGATGTCAACGTGCGCCTGACCGGCGAGGATGCCCTCGCGCTGCGCCTGGCCGCCGATACCCTGGCCCAGGCCATGGCGGGCCTCTCCGGGGTGATCGACACCGAGGACGACATGCCCTGGGGCCGCGAGCAGCTGATCTACCGCGTCAACGCCTTCGGCGAGGCGCTGGGGCTGACCACCGCCGAACTGGGTCGCCAGCTGCGTACCGCCTTCGATGGCCGGGTGGTGCAGATCCACCAGGCCGGCGCCGACGAGATCGAGGTGCGCGTCCAGCTGCCCCGCGAGCAGCGCGAGCGGCTCGCCACCCTCGCCGGGCTGGCGGTGAGCCTGCCGGACGGCCGCCAGGTGCCGCTGACCCAGGTGATGGAGCTCGACCATCGCCAGGGCTTCGAGGCGTTGCGCCACGCCGACGGCCAGCTGGCGGTGGAGGTGACCGCCGAGCTCGATACCTCCGTGACCTCCGCGGAGCAGGTGCTGGAGAGCCTCTCGGCACAGCTCCTGCCGGCCCTGGCCCGGGAGCACCACCTGCACTACAGCTTCGAGGGCCGCGCCGCCGACCAGCGCGAGACCCTGTCCGACATGCGCATGGGCCTGCTGGTAGGCCTCGGCCTGATGTACGGGGTGCTGACCTGGGTGTTCGCCTCCTGGAGCCTGCCGCTGATCGTGATGGCCATCATCCCCTTCTCCCTGGTGGGGGCGCTGCTTGGCCACTGGGCGCTGGGCATCGACCTGACCATCCTCTCGCTGTTCGGCCTGTTCGGGCTCTCCGGGATCGTGGTCAACAACGCCATCATCCTGGTGAGCTTCTACCGCGAGCAGCGTGAGCGCGGGCTGGCCATCGATGAGGCGCTCAACGAGGCGGTGGTGCAGCGGGTGCGGGCGGTGCTGCTCACCTCCCTGACCACCATCGGTGGCCTGCTGCCGCTGCTCTTCGAGACCTCGCTGCAGGCGCAGTTCCTGATCCCCATGGCCACCTCCATCGCCTTCGGCCTCGGTGGCTCCACGTTTCTGGTGCTGCTGGTCACCCCGGCGCTGCTCTCCTGGCTGGAGCACGGCCGCGAGCGCCTGGCCCGGCGGCGAGCCTTGGAATCTGCGGTGTAGCATCAGGAGCAGGGTTGTCGAAGCTGCCAGGGTGAGAGGCGCCGGAGGCAGGTCGAAGAGGGGGTCTGAGGACCAGGGATGGCCGAAGTAGCGTACAAGGACGTATTCATAGCGCCCCCTCTAAGGCCTGTCGCCGGGTCAGCCTCGAGATGTGGCTTCCATCATTGCCAATGTTGAGTAGTCTGAGGCTCTGGTCACTCAGAGGGAGGCAGATCATGGACGTTCGCGACTATCAGGCCCATGACCCCCTGGGGCTGGCGGCGCTGATCCGCGCCGGCGAGGTGAGCGCCGGCGAGGTGTTTGCCGCGGCCTGCGCGGCCATCGAGGCAGGCAACCCCGCCCTCGGGGCGGTCGTGCGCACCCGCTTCGAGCAGGCCCGGGAGGAGGGCCAGCGCGTCGATCCCTCCGCGCCCTTCGCCGGGGTGCCCACCCTCACCAAGGACCTGCTGATGGCCATCGGTGGCGAGCCGCTCGCCTTCGGCAGCGCCGCCATGGCCGAGTGGCGCGCCCCCGAGGACTCGAGCCTGGTGACGCGTCTGCGCCAGGCCGGCTTCTCGATCCTCGGCCAGACCGCCACCCCGGAGCTGGGGCTGATGGGTATCACAGAGCCCCGCGCCTTCCCCCATCCGGTCAACCCCTGGGCGCCGGCACACTCGCCGGGGGGCTCCAGCGGCGGGGCGGCCGCGGCGGTGGCCGGCGGCCTGGTGCCCCTGGCCCTGGCCGGCGACGGCGGCGGCTCGATCCGCATCCCGGCCAGCCACTGTGGCCTGTTCGGCCTCAAGCCCTCCCGCGGGCGGGTGCCGCTGGGCCCCATGTTCGGCGAGGTGTGGCAGGGCGCGGTGGTGGAGCACGCCCTGACCCGCAGCGTGCGCGACAGCGCCGCGCTGCTCGACGCCATCAACGGCATGGACGAGGGCAGCCCCTGGCCGCTGCCCCGAGAGGAGGGCTTTCTCGATGCGCTCTCACGCCCGCCCGGGCCGCTGCGGGTAGCGGTGTCGCTGGGCGAGCCCCTGGGGGCGCCACTGGGCGCCCGTCTCGACCCGGAGGTGCGCCTGGCCGTGGAGCGGGCGGCGTCGCGCCTGGAGGGGCTCGGCCACCAGGTGGAGTGGGCCGAGCCGGACCTGGACGGGGAGGCCCTGGCCGACAGCTACCTCACCCTCTACCTGGGCCACCTGGCGGCGGATCTTGCCTGGATCAGCGAGCAGACCGAGGTGGCGGTGTCGCGCCTGGCCATCGAGCCCGCCACCCGGGCCATCGGGCGCCTGGGGCGCTGCCTGCCGGCCCGGGACTACGAGGCGGCCAAGCGCTACTGGAACCGGGTGGCCCGCGACATGGCCGCCTTCCATCGCCGCTTCGATGTGCTCTTGATGCCGGTAGCCGCCACCCCGGCCCCGCACCGCGGCGCGCTCTACCCGACGCCCGCTCGGGAGCGGCTGATGGCGCTGCTGGCCATTCCGGGGGCCTCCCGGCTGGCGATGAAGGCCGGCATGCTCAAGCGCCTGGCCGCCGACTCGCTGCGCATGACCCCCTATACCCAGCTGGCCAACCTGACCGGGCAGCCGGCCATGTCGCTGCCGCTGCACGTCACCCCCGAGGGGCTGCCGGTGGGCGTCCAGGTGATCGGCCCCATGGGCGACGAGAAGTGCCTGCTGGCGCTGGCCGCCCAGCTGGAGGCGGAGGTGGCCTGGGCCCGCCACCTGCCGCGACCGCCAGGCGGCTAAGTTCAGGTAGAATGCCCGGCGACACCGCCGGAGCCTATGCATGTCCCAGCCCTCTCACACCAGGCCATCTGGCCCCACCGTCTCGCCGCTCTCCGCCCAGGGCGACCGCCACTTCGACGGCCTGGCCGAGAAGTTTGCCGCCAGCCTCTACGGCGGCGTGCGGGGTGAGCTGCGCCTGGCCCTGCTCGACCAGCTGCTGCCGGAGATGCTGGCGCTGCACGACCAGCCGATGCTCGACGTGGGCGGTGGCCTGGGGCAGCTGGCCGGCTGGTTCGCCGAGCGCGGGCATGACGTGACCCTGGCCGAGCCCGCCGCCGAGATGCTGGCCCGGGCCCGGGAATCCCTGTCTGGCCAGCCGGTGACCTTCATCCAGGCGCCGCTGCAGACGCTGCCCGAGGTGGCCCCCGGCCCCTGGTCGCTGATCGCCTGCCACGCGGTGCTGGAGTGGCTGGCCGACCCGCGCGCCGCCCTGGCGACCCTGGCGGGCCTGCTGGCACCGGGCGGGCAGCTCTCGCTGATGGTCTTCAACCGCGATGCCCTGCGCTTCTCCAATGTGGTGAAGGGCAACCTGGAGAAGGCCCTAGCCGATCGCCTGGAAGGCAAGGGTGAGCGCCTGCGCCTGACGCCGATCTCGCCGCTCACCCACGCCCAGGTCGAGGCCTGGAGCGCCGAGTGCGGGCTTGAGATCCGCGGCGTGGCCGGAATCCGCATCTTCAACGACTACTGTCGCCACCCGCCGCAGAACGACGCCGACCGTGAGGCGCTGCTGGCGCTGGAGCGTCGCTACTGCCGGGTCGACCCCCACTGGCGCCTGGGGCGCTATCTGCTCTACACCCTGGTGCGCCCCGATTCCCCAACCCTGCCCGCCGAGGAGCCCGGGACATGAATGCCGATACCCCCCAAGCCCTGCCCCCCACCTGCCAGCTACTGGCCCGCCAGGAGACGGACTATCGCGGCTGGTGGTGGGTGGCCCCGCCTCGGGACCCCTGGCTGGAAGGAGGGCAGGGCCTGGCGATCAGCGCCGATCTTGCGGTGCGCCAGGCGTGGCAGGCCGCCGGGCGTCCTGCGTACTCTCCGTTTGATTCTCTGCCGGGCAGCGCCGAGGAAGCGCCGCAGGGGGAGGGGCAGAGGGAGGTGCAGGGCGCGGTGCTGTTCTGGCCCAAGAGCCATGCCCGGGGGGAGTGGTGGCTGCTGTGGCTCTGCGCCACCCTACCCGAGGGCACGCCGCTGCAGCTGGTGGGGGAGAATCAGGGAGGCATCAAGCGGGTGCTCAAGGTGCTGGCCGCGCTGGGGCTCGGCTGCCGCAAACTCGACAGCGCCCGGCGCTGTTCGCTGTTCGAGACTCGCCTCGGCCGGGTGGCGATCGACCCGGATGCCGCCTGGACCGCCTTCGAGGTCGAGCCGGACGCCGAGCGCCTGCTCCTGGCCAGCCACCCCGGGGTCTTCGGCCACGGCAAGCTGGACGACGGCACCCGGCTGCTGCTGGAGATGCTGCCTGCCGTGCTGCCGGTGGGCGATGGGCCGGGCGATGTCCTGGGCGATGTCTTGGGCGATGTCTTAGACATGGGCTGCGGCGACGGCATCCTGGCCGCCTGGCTGGCCCGCCGCGGGGCGGCGGTCACGGCGGTGGACGTCAACGCCTTCGCGGTGGAGGCGACCCGGCGCACCTTGGCAACCAATGGTCTGGTTGGCGAGACGCTGGAGAGCGACGTCTACTCGGCGCTGGCGGGGCGCACCTTCGACGCCATCGTCAGCAACCCGCCCTTCCACCAGGAGCGCGCCATCGACTACGGTCCCGCAGCGCAGCTGATCCTTGAGGCGCCGGCGCACCTCAAGCCCGGCGGACAACTGCTCCTGGTGGCCAACGCCTTCCTGCCTTACCCGGACCTGCTCGAACGCGCCTTCGGCGGCTTCGAGATCCTCGCCGACGACCGCCGCTTCCGGGTCTACCGGGCTATTTCCCCGGGTCGCGATAGGCGATCTCGGTGATCACGTAGGTGGTCTCCCCGCCGGGTGCGGCCACCGTCACCTCCTCGTCCAGCGGCTTGCCGAGCAGGGCCTTGGCCAGCGGGGAGTCGACGCTGATCCAGCGCTTGGCCGGGTCGATCTCGTCGTGGCCGACGATGCGGATCGCCATCTCCTCACCGTCCTCGTCCTCCAGGGTCACGAAGGCGCCGAAATAGACCTTGCCGGTATCCGCCGGCAGGCGATCCACCACCTGCAACTCGTCGAGCCGCTTGGTCAGGTAGCGGATCCGGGCGATCACCCGGTTGAGCTCCTTCTTGTTGTAGGTGTAGTCGGCGTTCTCGCTGCGGTCGCCCAGGGCGGCGGCCTCACCCACCTTGGCGGAGAGCGCCGGGCGCTTGACCCGGGAGAGGTGGTCGAGGATGCCGCGCAGCCGCTCGGCGCCCTCGGCGGTGATCAGGTGGCTCTTGGGTTCCTGGCGCGGGTCCTTGGCGGGGTCGCGCCAGCGGGTCATGTTGCGGCCTTTCATGCTCTTCCTCGCACGCTTGCGTCTGGCGGGACCATACGCCATGCGCCCGGGGTGGCCAAGGGGGGAGGGCAAGGGGGAAGCGGAGAGGCGGCGGCTGGCGAATCATTCAAACGTTCGTTACATTGCCAGGGCGACCCCCAACAACCACAACACCCCGCAAAGGAGTTTCGCCATGTTTCGACGTCGCCTGCTGAATACCGCCATGGGCTTGAGTCTGAGCCTGGGCCTCGCCGCCCTGCCGCTGGCCGCGGCTCATGCCTGGGAGGCCCGGGTGGAGGGCATGAAGAGCCACTGGGAGCGCTTGATCACCGAACAGGCGGAGGGCCAGCGCAGCAGCGGCCTGAGGTCGCTGGCCGGCCAGGCCGAGCGCCTGGTGGCCGACCACCCGGACGAGGCCATGCCGCTGGTGTGGCAGGGCATCATCGAGGCCTCCTATGCCCGGGAGCGCAGCGGCCTGGGGGCGCTCTCCAGCGCGCGCAGCGCCCGGGATGCCCTGGAACGCGCCGTCGAGCTCGACCCCGATGGTGCCGCGGGCTCGGCCTACGTCACCCTGGGTGCCCTCTACGACCGCGCGCCGGGCCGCCCGGTGGGCTTCGGCAACAGCGAGACCGCCGAGCGGATGTTCCAGCGCGCGCTCTCCATTCGCCCCGACGGCATCGACGTCAACTTCTACTACGCCGCCTTTCTGGAGGACGAGGGGCGCATTGAGGAGGCCCGGGAGCACGCCCGCCGCGCCGTGGAAGGTGAAGCCCGCCCCGACCGCACTGCCTCCGACGAGGCGCTGCGCGAGGAAGCCCGGGAGCTCTTCGAGCGGCTTTGAGTCGTCGCGAGGAGCGGGGGCAGCTTGGCATCGGTGCCCCCGGTCACGATAATGGCCACTTTGTGCATGCGGAGAGCGCCATGAGTGACGCCCAACGGACCCCGGACCTGGCCGCGGAGGCGCCCTTTACTCGCGCCGACGTGGAACTGCTGGAGCGCCGCTGCCTGCATCAGGGCTTCTTTCGCCTGGAGGCACTTCAGCTGCGCCATCGCCTCTTCGAAGGGGGCTGGAGCGGCGCCATGACCCGCGAGGTGCATCGCCGCCACGACGCCGTGGGCGTGCTGCTCTACGACGTGGCGCGCGACGCCGTGGTGCTGGTGGAGCAGTTCCGCGCCGGTGCCCTGGAGGATCCCGCCTCGCCCTGGAAGCTCGAGGTGGTGGCCGGCCTGGTGGAGGAGGGCGAGTCGCCCGCCGAGGTGGCTCGGCGCGAGGCAGTGGAGGAGGCGGGCGCCCGGGTGGGCGAGCTGATCGAGCTCTATGCCTATTACCCGAGCCCCGGCGCCTGCGACGAGCGGGTCACCCTCTTCTGCGGCCTGGTCGACAGCGAGGGCCTGGGCGGCGTGCATGGCCTCGACGAGGAGCACGAGGATATCCGCGTGCATGTGCTACCGTTTGCCAGGGCCTGGGAACTCCTGCAGGCCGGGCGACTCGACAATGCCATGTGCCTGATCGCCCTGCAGTGGCTGGCAGTCGAACGGGCCTCACTGCGAGCGACACGATAGACCGGGGAGAGAGTGTGCGGAGAGATGCTGTGCGGCGAAGTGCCTATGTGACCGATCTCAGGAGCCTGCAGGGGGAGTGCAGCATCAACTTCCTGCGCCTGGTGCGCCTACTGGGGGATCTCGAGGTCGGCGAGACCCGCGAGATCGAGCTGGCCAGCGACGGGCGCTGGCTGGGCGTGCTCAGCCTCACGCTGCTGGAGCGTGCCCCCTACACCAGCATCGTGCGGGTGACCCAGCGCGGCGTGCTCGATTCTCTGATCGAGGCCCCGCGCATGCGCGTTCATCTCTACCACGACGTGCGCATGGCGGAGGTCACCGACTTCCAGCGCCAGCGCCACTTCGATGGCCGCTACCGCTACCCCAACTCGCGCATGCATCAGCCCGACGAGAAGCTGCAGCTCAACCGCTTTCTCGGCGAGTGGCTGGAGCATGGGCTGGCCCATGGCCACTCGCGCGACCTGCCCGAACTCTCCTGACGCCACTTCCCTGAACCCGCTGCGCTCACCGGCGCCCGACGAGAGCCCCTTCGATGATGCGACTGGTCCAGATCAGCGACTGCCACCTGCACGCCGACCCCGCCGCCCGCGCCCGGGCGGGCTTCCCGCTGCGCCAGCTGGAGGCCGTGGTGGCCGAGGTCAACCGCGAGCGCCCCGATATGGTGCTGGTGACCGGCGATATCAGCAACGACGAGACCCCGGCCTCCTACCAACTGGCCGCACGCATCCTGGGCCGGCTCGCCGCCCCCTGGTTCTGGCTGGCCGGCAACCACGATGACCCGGCGCTGATGGCCGAGACCCGCGAGCTGCTCGACGAGCTCGATATCGGCGCCTGGCGCATCCTGATGCTGGACACCCGGGTCAGCGGCCAGGCTCACGGTGAGCTGGGGCCGGAGCGCCTGGCCGAGCTGGCCGCGCGACTGGAGGAGGACGACCGGCCGACCCTGCTGGCCATGCATCATCCGCCGCTGCCGGTGGGATCGGCATGGATCGACGCGCTCGGGCTCAAGGATCGCGAAGCCTTCTGGCAGACCCTCTCCGCCTACCGCCAGGTGCGCGCCATCCTCTGCGGCCATATCCATCAGGCCTTCGCCAGCCACCAGCGCCTGGAAGATGGCGAGGTGGCGGTCTTCGGCTGCCCCTCCACCACCGACCAGTTCCTGGCCGGTGCCGAGACCTTCGCCATCGACGAGGCCTCGCGCCCCGGCTATCGGGTGGTGGACCTGGGCGAGGAGGGCTTCGCGACCTGGGTAGAACGGGTCGATCTTTGATTATTGGCTATAAAAAGATCGCCATTAATTCTTTTGAGTAATAATGGTCCGGCGTTACCCTCGATGGCATGATTCCCATGCCCACCGTCATGCGAGGTAGCCGGGCCATGACCACTCTTCACGCCGCGACCCAAGCGTCTCCTGCCCAGGCGAGCAGCGCCCCCCCGACGCTGTCGCCCCAGCGGTTGACCCACCTGCAGCAGCTCGAGGCCGAGTCGATCCACATCCTGCGCGAGGTGGCGGCCGAATTCCGCAACCCGGTGATGCTCTACTCCATCGGCAAGGACTCCTCGGTGATGCTGCACCTGGCGCGCAAGGCCTTCTATCCCGGCCCGCCGCCCTTCCCGCTGCTCCACGTGGACACCACCTGGAAGTTCCGCGAGATGATCGCCTTCCGCGACCGCATGGCCGCCGAGGCGGGCATGGATCTGCTAGTGCACACCAACGAGGAGGGGCGCGCGGCCAACATCAACCCCTTCGACCACGGCTCCAGCGGCTACACCGACGTGATGAAGACCGCGGCGCTCAAGCAGGCGCTGGACAAGTACGGCTTCGACGCCGCCTTCGGCGGCGCGCGCCGCGACGAGGAGGCGAGCCGCGCCAAGGAGCGCGTCTTCTCCTTCCGCGACAAGTTCCACCGCTGGGACCCCAAGAACCAGCGCCCGGAGCTGTGGAACCTCTACAACGCCCGGGTCAACAAGGGCGAGTCGATCCGCGCCTTCCCGCTCTCCAACTGGACCGAGCTGGATATCTGGCAGTACATCTACCTGGAATCCATTCCCATCGTGCCCCTCTACTTCAGCGCCCCCCGTCCGGTGGTGGAGCGCGACGGCATGCTGGTGATGGTCGACGACGAGCGCCTGCCGCTGGCCGAGGGCGAGGTGCCCGAGGAGCGTTCGGTGCGCTTCCGCACCCTGGGCTGCTACCCGCTCACCGGTGCGGTGGAGTCCACCGCCGCCACCCTGCCCGAGATCATCCAGGAGATGCTGCTGACCAGGACCTCCGAGCGCAGCGGCCGCGCCATCGACCACGACCAGGCCGGCTCCATGGAGAAGAAGAAACGTGAGGGGTACTTCTGATGGCCCACCAGTCTGATCTGATTGCCGACAATATCGAGCAGTACCTGCACGAGCACGAGAACAAGGACCTGCTGCGCTTCATCACCTGTGGCAGCGTCGACGACGGCAAGTCGACCCTGATCGGCCGGCTGCTCCACGACTCCAAGATGATCTTCGACGACCAGCTCGCGGCGCTGACCCGGGACTCGAAGACGGTGGGCACCACCGGCGAGGAGGTCGACCTCGCCCTGCTGGTGGATGGCCTGCAGTCCGAGCGGGAGCAGGGCATCACCATCGACGTGGCCTACCGCTTCTTCTCCACCGACCGGCGCAAGTTCATCATCGCCGACCCCCCGGGGCACGAGCAGTACACCCGCAACATGGCCACCGGGGCCTCCACGGCGAGCCTGGCCATCATCCTGGTCGATGCGCGCCACGGCGTGCAGACCCAGACCCGTCGGCACAGCTTCATCGCCGACCTGCTGGGCATCCAGCACCTGGTGGTGGCGGTCAACAAGATGGACCTCGTCGACTACTCCCAGGCGCGCTTCGAGGAGATCGTCGAGGAGTACCAGGCCATCGCCGACAGGCTCCAGGCCCGCGACATCCGCTTCGTGCCGCTCTCGGCGCTCAAGGGCGACAACGTGGTCAACAGGAGCGACGCGCTCTCCTGGTACCGTGTCGATGGAAGCCCCGGGCCGACGCTGCTGGAGCTGCTGGAGAGTGTCGAGATCAGCCGCGATCGCAACCTGACCGACCTGCGCCTGCCGGTGCAGTACGTCAACCGCCCCAACCTCGACTTCCGCGGCTACGCCGGCACCCTGGAGGCGGGCGTGCTGCGCCCGGGCCACGCGATCAAGGTGCTGCCCTCGGGCAAGCGCTCCACCATCGAGCGCATCGTGACCTGGGACGGCGACCTGGAAGTGGCCTGGCCGGGCCAGGCGATCACTGTGACCCTGGCGGACGAGATCGATATCTCCCGGGGCGACTGGATCGTGGCGGCGGACGCCGAGGTGACCAGCTCCCACGCCTTCGAGGCGGACATCGTGTGGATGCACGAGCAGCCCCTCGAACCGGGCCGGCAGGTCGACATCCGCCTGGCCGGGCGCTCGGTGGCGGGGCAGGTGAAGGAAATCCTCCACCAGGTGGACGTCAACACCCTGTCGCACCACGCCGCCGAACGCCTCGAGCTCAACGCCATCGCCCGCTGCCGGGTCAGCCTCACCGCCGAGGTGGCGCTGGACGACTACGCGATAAGCCCCGGCACAGGCAGCTTCATCGTCATCGACCGGCTGACCAACGTTACCCTGGGGGCGGGCATGATCCGCGCCGTGGTGGCCAGTGACGGCGACTCGCCGAGCGCCACCGAGGTGGACTGGGCCGGCTTCGAGCTGGAGCTCAACGCCCTGGTACGCAAGTACTTCCCCCACTGGGAAGCGAAGGATATTCGCAAGCTGTTGAAGCGCTGAGGGCGGGTAACGTCCAGCATACGGGCCCGATCGCCATGGCGGTCGGGCCCGTGGCATTTCGGCAGTCGGAAACCCACGGTGGTAGGCTGTGTCCAAAGCATCACAGCTAACCTCATGCTCTCGCAGCGTTCGTTGACGAGGGGCGCCGGGGACAAGCCGAAGAGGAGGTCCGTGGACCAGGGATGGTCTAGGTAGCCCCCAGGGAGGGGTTCATGGCGCCTCCTCGCAGGCTTGTCGACGGAACAGCCCCGAGCAAGCTGCTATATCCAGCATAGCGACCCGGAGCCACTCCTCGATGATCGTTCTCGCCATTGCCCTGCTGCTGGCCATCTTCCTGCTGCCCAACCTCTGGGCACAGTGGGTCATCAAGCGCCACGCTCGTGGCCGCGACGACTACCCCGGCACCGGGGCGGAGCTGGCCGACCACCTGCTGCGCCGGCTGGGCATCGAGGGGGTCAAGGTGGAGCTCACCGAGCAGGGCGACCACTACGACCCCGAGGCGCGCCGGGTGCGGCTCTCGCCGGAGGTCTACGGCGGGCGCTCGCTTACCGCGGTGACGGTGGCGGCCCACGAGGTGGGTCATGCCATCCAGCACCATCAGGGCTATGCGCCGCTGCTGGCCCGTTCGCGGCTGGTGGCGGTGGCCCAGAAGGCGGAGAAGCTCGGTGCGGTACTGATGATGGCGGCCCCGCTGCTGTTCCTGCTGACGCGCCTGCCGGGGGGCCTTGCCATCGTGGTGGCCGCGGCGGTGATCAGCTTCGGCACCGCGGCGCTGGTGCATCTGGTGACCCTGCCGGTGGAGTTCGACGCCAGTTTCCAGCGGGCCCTGCCGCTGCTCAAGGAGTATATCCCCCCCTACGACATGCCCGGCGCCCGCCATGTGCTGACCGCCTGCGCCTTCACCTATGTGGCGGCCTCACTGGCCAGCATCCTCAACCTGGGGCGCTGGCTGGTGATCCTCAGGCGCTAGAGCGGCCGATTGGCCATGACCACTGCGCGGCGCGGGGCGGGGTAGCCCTCCCGGGTCCGGGTCGGGTCCTCGGGGTCGAGGAAGTCGGCGAGCGACTGGAAGGTCATCCACTCGGTGGCGCGCTGCTCGTCGGTCGTCGTCACCGCCTCATCCACCACCCGCACGTCGGTAAAGCCGCAGCGCCCGAGCCACTGGCAGAGCGCTTGTGATGACGGCAGGAAGTAGACGTTGGGCATGGCGGCGTAGCGCTCGCCCGGCAGCAGCACCGTGGTCTCGTCGCCTTCCACCACCAGGGTCTCCAGCACCAGCTCGCCGCCGGGGCGCAGGGCCTCCTTGAGCTGCAGCAGGTGCTCCAGAGGGGAGGGGCGGTGGTAGAGCACCCCCATGGAGAAGACCGTATCGAAGAAGGCGAGCCCCTCGGGGACCTCCTCGATGCCCACCGGCAGGAAGTGGGTGCGATGGCCGTCGGCGTCGCCCACGAAGTGGCGCACCGCCCGGAACTGCCAGAAGAAGCGCGGGGAGGGGTCGATCACCAGCACGAAGGCCGCGCCGGCACCTGCCATGCGCCAGCCGTGGTAGCCGCTGCCGCCGCCGACGTCCAGCACCTTCCTGCCGGCGAGCGGGGCCAGGTGGGGGGCGAGGCGCTGCCACTTCCAGTCGGAGCGCCACTCGGTGTCGATGTGAATGCCACCCAGCGAGAAGGGGCCCTTGCGCCAGGGCATGAGCTTTCTCAGCAGGTTCTCGGCCTGACAGCGCTGGCTGTCGGTGAGGGCGAGCTCGACCTCGAGGGTATCTGCGTCGAGCCGAACCCGGCGGTCGTCGGGCAGTGCTGGCAGCTTGGCCACCGCCTTCTCCCAGGCGGGCAGGTCGCCGTAGCGCTTCCGATCGAGCCCGGCGGCGAGCTGCTCGGGCAGCCGGGCCAGCCAGGTGTCGAGGCCCTGGTCGAGGAAAGCCCGGTAGAGGTCGCGGTGTTCGGGGGGGATCGGCACGCTCAGCCCTCCCGGGGCGCCGGGGTGTCGGCGTCCTTGAAAGCGACCAGCGAAGCGAAGTTGAGGAGCTGGAACCAGGTGTGGCTGCGGGCGAAGCCGGCGCCGGCCAGGCGGGCATGGTGCGCGTCCAGGGTGTCCGGCACCAGCACGTTCTCGAGCGCGGTGCGCTTCTGGCTGATCTCCAGATCGCTGTAGCCGTTGGCGCGCTTGAAGTCGTGGTAGCGCTCCACCAGCCAGGCGTTCTCCTGCTCGTCCTCGGCGCGGATCTTCTCCGAGAGCACCAGCACGCCGCCGGGCTCGAGGGCCTCGAAGAGCCGGGCTATCACCGCCTCGCGATCCGCCGGGGGCAGGAACTGCAGCGTGAAGTTGAGCACGATCATGCCGGCGGGGGCGTAGTCGAGGGTGCGGATGTCGCCCTCGATCACCTCCATGGCGTGGTCGGGGCACTCGGCGGCCAGGGTCTCCCGGGCGCGGGCGACCATGGCCGGTGAGAGGTCCACGCCCGTGTAGCGGAAGGCCTCCGGGGCGAGCTGACCGGCCAGGGCCAGGCCGCCGGCGCCCAGCGAGCAGCCCAGGTCATAGACCCGGGCGCCATGGCGCAGGTGGCGGCGGGCGATCAGCCCCAGCATCCCCAGGATCTGTCCGTAGCCCGGCACCGAGCGGCGGATCATGTCCGGAAAACAGGCGACCACCCGTTCATCGAAGGAGAAGCGCGCGACCCGGTCCAGGGGTGTCGAAAAGATCGCGTCACGGTAAGATGCGTCACTCATGGGCCAAGCCGGAATCATGCGGGAAAGGCCGACATTCTACGCCTCGGCCGCCCCGTCTGCACGACAGGACGTCAAGGAGGAAATCATGCCCACCCAGCCGATCGATCAGCGCAGCGCCTGGCGCGACCTGGCGAGCCACGCCGGGACGATGCGAGAGCGCCACCTGCGTGACCTGTTCGAGGCCGAGCCGAGCCGCCACCTGCGCTTCACCCGCAGTGCCGCCGGCCTCACCCTGGACCTCTCCAAGCAGCGCTGGTCCGCGGAGACCCTGACACGCCTGCTGGCCCTGGCCGAGCAGGCGGATGTCCCTGGGGCGATCCAGCGGCTGCTGGGGGGCGAGCGGGTCAACCTCAGCGAGGACCGCCCGGCCCTGCACACGGCCCTGCGCCTGCCACAGGACGCCTCGCTGGTGGTGGAGGGCGAGGACCTGGTGCCCGGGGTGCACCGCACCCTCGACCGCATGGAGACCATGGTGGAGCGCTTCCATACCGGCCAGTGGCGTGGCGCCACCGGCAGGGCCATCCGCGACGTGGTCAACCTCGGCGTCGGCGGCTCGGACCTGGGCCCGCTGATGGTGACCCACGCGCTCTCCGACTACCGGCTGCGCGACGTGCACCGGGTGGGGGTGCATTTCGCCTCCACCATGGACGGCTCCCAGCTCGCCGACTGCCTGGCGCGCCTCGACCCCGAGACCACCCTCTTCGTGCTCTCCTCGAAGTCCTTCACCACCATCGATACCCTCTCCAATGCCCGCACCGCCCGGGACTGGCTGATGTCACGCCTCTCCGGGGAGGAGGGCGTCGACGCCGAACTGGTGATGCGCCAGCACTTCATTGGCGTCTCTGCGAGTCCCGAGAAGATGGCCGAGTGGGGCATCGCCCCCGCGCACCAGCTCGAGTTCTGGGAGTGGGTCGGCGGGCGCTACTCGCTGTGGGGCGGCATCGGCCTGCCCATCGCCCTGGTGGTGGGCATGCCGCGCTTCCGCGAGCTGCTGGCCGGGGCCCACGCCCTGGACGAGCACTTCCGCACCGCGGCACCGTCCGACAACCTGCCGGTGCTGCTGGCCCTGGCGGGGGTCTGGAACGTCAACTTCCTGGATATCCGCGCCCACTCCATCCTGCCCTACGACGGTCGCCTGGAGTACTTCGCCGCCTACCTCGAACAGCTCGAGATGGAGTCCAATGGCAAGTCGGTGACCGCCGAGGGGCGCGAGGTGGACTACTCCACCTGCCCGGTGCTGTGGGGCCAGCTCGGGCCCAACGCCCAGCACGCCTTCTACCAGCTGCTGCACCAGGGCACCCAGGCGGTGGAGTGCGACTTCATCGCGCCGCTGCGGCGCTACGACGAGGTGGCCGACGACGCCACCCGCCGGCACCTCAAGGGCCAGCACCGCCTGACCCTGGCCAACTGCTTCGCCCAGTCGCGGCTGCTGGCGCTGGGCGACGATGCCATCGACGAGCCGGGAGAGCGCCCCGGGCACAAGCGCTATCGCGGCAACCAGCCCTCCACGACCCTGCTGCTCGACGAGCTGACCCCGGCCACCCTGGGCGCCCTGATCGCCCTCTACGAGCACAAGGTCTACGTCCAGGCGACGATCTGGGGCATCAACCCCTTCGACCAGTGGGGGGTGGAGCTGGGCAAGCAGATCGCCGGCGAGACCCAGCGCATCCTCGAGAGCCGGGAGGGCCTGGAGGCCATGGATGCCTCCACCCGGGCGCTGATCGAGGCGGCCTGGGCGGCCGATACCAATGGCAAGGCCGTCACGTGATACTGGCTGTTCGTACAGCAGTTGCGCTATGCTGAGTGCCCCCTGCCGGGCAACGCCGGCCAGCGGGGTGCTCTACCTGCATGGTTTCAACAGCGGCACCGGGTCGCCCAAGGGGGTGTGGGTGCGCGAGGCCTGTGCCCACCTGGACCTGCCCTGCGTGACGCCGCAGTTGCCGCACCGGCCCGTCGAGGCACTGGCGCTGGCCGAGGCCCGGCTCGCCGAGCTCGGCCCCGCGCCGCTGGTGGCGGGCAGCTCCATGGGGGGCTTTCTGGCCACCTGCCTGGCCGAGCGCCACGGCCTGCGCGCCGCGCTGATCAATCCGGCGGTGGCGCCGGCCCGGCTGGTGGCCGACTGGGTCGACGAGGTCTTCGTCAACGACTACAGCGGTGAGCGCTTCACCGTAGGGGAGGTGCACCTGGCGGAGCTGGCCGCGCTGACGCCGGAGCGGATCACGGCTCCGGAGCGCTACCTGCTGCTGCTGGGCACCGCCGACGAGGTGCTCGAGCCGGCGGACGCCTTCGCCCTCTATCGCGATGCGCGAACCCTGCTGCACCCGGGGGCCGACCACGGCTTCGCGGTGCTGGCCCGGCATCTGCCGGCGCTGCTGGCCCACGGCGGCCACGCCCTGTCGCCCGCCTGGCAGCCACGATCACACAAGGAACCGGACGACCCATGACGCAATACAGTGCCAGCTCGATCGAGGTGCTTTCCGGCCTGGAGCCGGTGCGCAAGCGCCCGGGCATGTACACCGACACCAGTCGCCCCAATCACCTCGTCCAGGAGGTGGTCGACAACAGCGTCGACGAGGCGCTGGCGGGCCACGCCTCGACGATCACCGTGCGGCTCTTCGAGGATGGCGGCATCGAGGTGGCCGACGACGGCCGCGGCATGCCCATCGACATCCACCCGGAGCACGGCGTCTCCGGGGTGGAGCTGATCCTCACCCGGCTCCACACCGGCGGCAAGTTCTCCAACGCCAGCTACAAGTTCTCCGGCGGCCTGCACGGCGTCGGCGTCTCGGTGGTCAACGCCCTCTCGCGGCGCCTCGAGGTGGAGGTGCTGCGCGACGGCGGCCGCCATGCCATCGCCTTCGAGCACGGCGAGCCCGCCTCGCACCTCTCGGTGATCGGCAGCGTCGGCAAGCGCAACACCGGCACGGTGCTGCGCTTCTGGCCCGAGTCGAGCTACTTCGATAGCCCGCGCCTGGCGGTGGGGCGGCTCAAGCACCTCTTGCGGGCCAAGGCGGTGCTCTGTCCGGGGCTGAAGGTCACCCTGATGGAGGCGGACGGCACCCAGAGCGAGTGGCAGTACGAGGATGGCCTGCGCGACTACCTGGCCCAGGCCACCGATGGCTATGAGGTGCTGCCCCAGTCGCCCTTCGTCGGCCACTTCGCCGACGACGAGCAGGCGGTGGACTGGGCGATCCAGTGGCTGCCCGAGGGGGGCGAGCCGCTGCTGGAGAGCTACGTCAACCTGACCCCCACCCCCCAGGGCGGCACCCACGTCAATGGCCTGCGTGCCGGCCTGCTCGAGGCGCTGCGCGAGTTCTGCGAGTACAGAAGCCTCCTGCCCCGAGGCGTCAAGCTCACCGCCGAGGACCTGTGGGAGCGGGTCGCCTACGTGCTGTCGGTGAAGATGCTCGACCCGCAGTTCGCCGGCCAGACCAAGGAGCGGCTCTCCTCGCGCACGGTGGCGGCATTCGTCTCCAGCGTGGTGAAGGACGCCTTCTCGCTGTGGCTGAATCACCACGTCGATCAGGCCGAGGCCCTGGCCGAGCTGGTGATCAGCGCTGCCCAGCGGCGCCAGAAGAGCGCCAAGAAGGTGGCGCGCAAGAAGGTCACCGCCGGCCCCGCGCTGCCCGGCAAGCTGGCCGACTGCTCCGGTCAGGATCCGGCCCAGGGCGAGCTGTTCCTGGTCGAGGGCGACTCGGCCGGCGGCAGCGCCAAGCAGGCGCGCAACCGCGAGACTCAGGCGATCCTGCCGCTGCGCGGCAAGATCCTCAACACCTGGGAGGTCGACAGCCACGACATCTACGGCTCCCAGGAGGTCCACGACATCGCCGTGGCGGTGGGCATGGATCCGGGCAGCGACGACCTCAGCCAGCTGCGCTACCACAAGATCTGCATCCTCGCCGACGCCGACTCCGACGGCCTGCACATTGCCACGCTGCTGTGCGCGCTGTTCGTGCGCCACTTCCCGGCGCTGGTGGATGCCGGCCATGTCTACGTCGCCATGCCGGCGCTCTACCGCATCGACCTGGGCAAGGAGGTGCACTACGCCCTGGACGAGAGCGAGAAGGCGGCGATCCTGCGCAAGCTCGAGGGCAAGCGCGGCACACCCAACGTGCAGCGCTTCAAGGGCCTCGGCGAGATGAGCCCGCTACAGCTGCGCGAGACCACCATGGCGGTGGAGACCCGCCGCCTGGTGCAGCTCACCCGTGAAGTGGGCGACGGCACCATGGAGATGATGGACATGCTGCTGGCCAAGAAACGCGCCGCCGACCGCAAGAGCTGGCTCGAGGACTACGGCAACTTGGCGGATATCGAAGTGTAACGCCGAGCTTGAAGCGCCAAGGCCTGTCGCCGGATCCGCCGCGAGGCAAGACAGCCAACGATTTTGGACACCCTGACCAGGGGCATACCGTATGACCATGGATATCCAGGTGGCGGAGGGCGACGTCGAGCGCCTCTCGCTGCGCGAATACACCGAGAAGGCGTACCTCGACTACTCGATGTACGTCATCCTCGACCGGGCGCTGCCCCATATCGGCGACGGCATGAAGCCGGTGCAGCGGCGCATCGTCTACGCCATGCGCGAGCTTTCGCTGAATGCCAACGCCAAGTACAAGAAGTCGGCGCGCACCGTCGGCGACGTGCTCGGCAAGTTCCACCCCCACGGCGACAGCGCCTGCTACGAGGCGATGGTGCTGATGGCCCAGCCCTTCAGCTACCGCTACCCGCTGGTGGACGGCCAGGGCAACTGGGGCAGCCCCGACGATCCCAAGTCGTTTGCCGCCATGCGCTACACCGAGGCGCGGCTCTCGAAGTTCGCCGAGGTGCTGCTGGCCGAGCTGGGCCAGGGCACCGTGGACTGGACTCCCAACTTCGACGGCACCATGAACGAACCGGTGGTGCTGCCGGCGCGGCTGCCCCATGTGCTGCTCAACGGGGGCACCGGCATCGCCGTGGGCATGGCCACCGACATCCCGCCCCACAACGTGAACGAGGTGGTCGAGGCGACCTGCCACCTGCTGCGCCACCCCGAGGCCACCACGGCGGACCTGCTCCAGCACCTGCCGGCCCCGGACTTCCCCACCGCGGCCGAGATCATCACGCCGCGCGCCGACCTGCGAAAGCTCTACGAGAGCGGCCGCGGTTCGGTGAAGCTGCGCGCCCGCTACGTCATGGAGGAGGGCAGCATCGTGGTCACCGCGCTGCCCTACCAGGTGAGCGGGGCCAAGATCCTCGAGCAGATCGCCGCCCAGATGCAGGCCAAGAAGCTGCCCATGGTGGCCGACCTGCGCGACGAGTCGACCCACGAGGAGCCCACCCGTCTGGTGATCGAGCCGCGCTCCAACCGCGTCGACATCGAGGCGCTGATGGCGCACCTCTTCGCCACCACCGATCTCGAGAAGAACATCCGCGTCAACATGAACGTGATCGGCCTGGACGGCCGGCCGCGGGTGATGCCGCTGCCCGACCTGCTCGGCGAGTGGCTGCGCTTCCGGCGCTCCACCGTGCGTCGCCGCCTGGAGCACCGCCTGGGCAAGGTGGAGGATCGCCTGCACCTGCTCGAGGGCCTCTTGATCGCCTACCTCAACATCGACGAGGTGATCCGCATCATCCGCGAGGAGGACGAGCCCAAGCCCACCCTGATGGAGGCCTTCGGGCTCTCCGAGCGCCAGGCCGAGGCGATCCTGGAGCTGCGCCTGCGCCACCTCGCCAAGCTCGAGGAGATGAAGATCCGCGGCGAGCAGGAGGAGCTCGAGGCGGAGCGCCAGCGCCTGCAGGAACTGCTCGGCAACGAGGCCAAGCTCACCGATCTGATCGAGGAGGAGCTGCGCGCCGCCGCCGAGGCCCATGGCGACGAGCGCCGCTCGCCCATCGTCGAGCGCGAGGAGGCCCGTGCCCTCTCCGAGGTGGAGCTGGTGGGGGCCGATCCCGTCACCGTGGTGCTCTCCGAGAAGGGCTGGATCCGCGCGGCCCGCGGCCACGAGATCGACCCGGCGGGGCTCTCCTACAAGGCCGGCGACCGCTTCGCCCTGGCCGCCCGGGGCAAGACCAACCAGCCGCTGGTGCTGCTCGACGACACCGGGCGCGCCTATACCCTGGCCGCCCACAACCTGCCCAGCGCCCGCGGCCAGGGCGAGCCCGTCACCAGCCGCGTCAACGTGGTGGCCGGCGCTCATATGGCCGGCGTCATGCTGGCCCCGCCCGCCTCGCGCTTCCTGCTCGCCTCCGACGGCGGCTACGGCTTCGTGGCGCCGCTGGAGGCGCTGGTCGGCAAGAACAAGTCCGGCAAGGCGGTGCTCTCGGTGCCCAAGGGGTGCAACGTGCTGCCGCCGGTGGCGGTGCCGCCGGACGAGGGCGCTATGGTGGCGGCGGTCTCCAACGAGGGGCGTCTTCTGCTCTTCCCCCTCGAGCAGCTGCCCGAGATGGCCAAGGGCAAGGGCAACAAGATGATCGACATCCCCGGGGCCCGGGCGGCGCGGCGCGAGGAGTTCGTGCGCGATCTGGTGGTGCTGGCGGCCGGCGCCAGCCTGGTGGTGCATGCCGGCAAGCGTCACCTCACCCTCAAGCCCGACGATCTCGCGTATTATCGCGGCGAACGCGGCCGGCGCGGCAGCAAGCTGCCCCGCGGCCTGCAGAAGGTCGATCGGCTGGAAGCGATGAGCGTCGACACCTGACACGATGAGACCGCGGCGCCGGGCCCGCCGCGGACCGAGAGAGCTCTTGAGGCAACCATGACACGACGAGTACTGATCCGCGCCACCGGCGCGGCGCGGCCGGGCCAACTGGCCGGGCTGGGCAAGGCGCTGGCCGCAAGCGGCGCGCGCCTTTTGGACATCAACCAGAGCGTGACCTTCGGCATGCTCTCCCTCGAGGCGCTGGTGGGCCTCGAGCATGAGGCCGATCTCGAAGGGGCGCTGGCCGCCGCCGGCGATCTGCTGGGCCTCGACGTCCAGGCGATCCAGGTCAGCGCCGAGGAGTACCAGCGCTGGAGCGTGCAGGCCAGCCAGCCGCGGCTGATCCTGACCCTGCTGGCGCCCCACCTGCCCGCCGGCATCCTGGCGGAGGTCGGGGCGCTCACCGCCGAGCACGGCCTCACCGTGGAGCTGATCCACCGCCTCTCTGGCCGCGAGCCCCTGGACGGCGGCGTCCCCGGCGAGCGCGATGCCATCCAGGGGGCCTGCGTGGAGTGCTGGCTGCGCGGCGAGGAGGTCGACCTCGACGCCCTGCGCGAGAAGGCGCTGGCGCTCGGCGCCATGCACGGCGTCGACATCGCCATCCAGGAGGACTCCATCTGGCGCCGGCATCGCCGCCTGGTCTGCTTCGACATGGACTCCACCCTGATCCAGGCCGAGGTGATCGACGAGCTGGCGCGCCGCCACGGCGTCTATGACGAGGTGGCCGAGGTGACCGAGCGCGCCATGCGCGGCGAGCTCGACTTCCAGCAGAGCTTCCGCGAGCGCATGGCCAAGCTCAAGGGCCTCGACGAGTCGGTGCTGGCCGAGATCGCCGAGACGCTGCCGCTGATGGACGGCGTGGAGCGGCTGATGGCCCAGCTCAAGCGCCTGGGGTATCGCACGGCGATCCTCTCCGGGGGCTTCACCTACTTCGCCCGCCACCTGCAGCAGAAGCTCGGCTTCGACGAGGTCCACGCCAACGAGCTCTTGATCGAGAACGGCAAGGTCACCGGCGAGGTGCGCGAGCCCATCCTCGACGCCGACCGCAAGGCGGAGCTGCTGCGCGAGATCGCCGCCCGCGAGGGGCTGACCCTGGAGCAGACCATCGCCGTGGGGGATGGGGCCAACGACCTCAAGATGCTGGCGGCGGCAGGCCTCGGCATCGCCTTCCGGGCCAAGCCGCTGGTGCGCGCCCAGGCTAACCACTCGATCTCGACCCTGGGCCTCGATGCGGTGCTCTACCTGATCGGGTATCGCCAGGTGGACCTGGAGGAGTAGTGGACGTGAGCGCCCCCTTCGATACCTGGCGCGACCGCTTCGAGCGGCTGCGCTCGAACAAGGCCTTCGAGCTCACGGTGATCACCATCATCGTGGTCTCGGCGCTCTTGATCGGCGCCAAGACCTACGAGGAGGAGGTCAGCCGCTTCCAGGAGGTGATGCTGTGGCTCGATGTCGGCGTCACGGTGTTCTTCCTGGTGGAGATCCTGATTCGCATGGCGGCGGAGAAGCGCCTGCGGGACTTCTTCCGCAAGGGCTGGAACATCTTCGACTTCCTGATCGTCACCGCCAGCCTGATTCCCATGGACGACTCGGAGATGGTGCTGCTGGCGCGGCTGCTGCGCATCTTCCGGGTGCTGCGTCTGGTCTCGATGATCCCCGAGCTGCGCCTGCTGATCGCCGCCCTGTTCAAGTCGATCCCGCGCATGGGCTACGTGGCGCTGCTGATGTTCATCATCTTCTACATCTACGGCGCCATCGGCAGCTTCCTGTTCGCCAGCGTCGACGAGAAGCTGTGGGGCAACATCTCGCTGGCCATGCTGACGCTCTTCCAGGTGGCCACCTTCGAGAGCTGGGCCACGGCGGTGCTCTACCCGACCATGGAGCACTACCCCTACGCCTGGATCTACTTCCTGACCTTCATCTTCCTCAACGCCTTCATCTTCCTGAACATGATGATGGGCATCGCGCTCGACGTGATGCAGAAGGAGAGCCTGGCCATCGAGCTGGAGACCGGGGAGGGGGAGGCCGCGGAGCTGCACGGCCTGCGCGACGACGTGCGCGAACTGCGCGCCCAGCTGTCGCGGATGGAGGCGCTGCTGGAACGTCAGCGGCGTTAAGCCGGCAGGCACTGTACATGGAAAGTTGACAAAGGGTCTCAACCTTGATTCTCTAGAGGCATGAACATGACTGCGTACGACCTCGACCTACGACTACTAGCCCGCGCCTGAACAGCGAGCGGCGATGCCCCCTGTGCATCGTCTGGAGTCCGGTCAAAACGAGGTTGTACCATGTCTGCCCCCATGAATACCCCCATCCATGCCCATCGTGTCGCCTGCGTCAGCCAAGTGGCTGCCGTCTGTGCGATCATGTGCGAAGCGAGTCCCGACGCCCCGACTGGCCATTGCCCGTCGGGGCGTTATCGTTTCCGCACCGCCCACTGATTCAGCCGCACCGTCGCCCAGGGAGAATGCCACCATGATGCTCGACAACCCCGCCTCCAAGTATCGCCCCTTCGTCGCCGTGGACCTGCCGGATCGCCAGTGGCCCAGCCGTCGCATCGAGCAGCCGCCGATCTGGGCCAGCGTCGACCTGCGCGACGGCAACCAGTCGCTGATCGACCCCATGGACCAGGAGCGCAAGCAGCGCTTCTTCGACCTGCTGGTGAGGATCGGCTTCAAGGAGATCGAGGTGGGCTTCCCTTCGGCCTCCCAGACCGACTTCGACTTCGTGCGCTCGCTGATCGAGGGCAACCGGATTCCCGACGACGTCACCATCCAGGTGCTGACCCAGGCCCGCGACCACCTGATCGACCGTACCTTCGAGTCCCTGAAGGGCGCCAAGAACGCCATCGTCCACGTCTACAACGCCACCGACCCGGTCTTCCGCCGCGTGGTGTTCAACGTGACGAAGGAGGAGTGCATCGGCATCGCCGTGGACGCCACCACCCTCATCCGGCAGCGCATGGCGGAGGCCCCGGAGACGAACTGGACCTTCCAGTACTCGCCGGAGCTCTTCACCACCAGCGAGATGGACTTCGCCAAGGAGGTGGTCGAGGCGGTGATGGAGGCCTACGGTGCCACCGCCGAGAAGCCGATGATCGTCAACCTGCCGGCTACCGTGGAGGCGGCATCGCCCAACAACTACGCCGACCAGGTGGAGTGGTTCTGTCGCCACGTGAAGAACCGGGATGCCCTGATCGTCAGCGTGCCCCCCCACAACGACCGCGGCACCGGCGTGGCCGCCGCCGAGCTGACCCTGATGGCGGGCGCCGACCGCGTCGAGGGCACCCTGTTCGGCAACGGCGAGCGCACCGGCAACGTCGATATCGTCACCCTGGCCATGAACATGTACACCCAGGGCGTGCACCCGGGCCTCGACTTCTCCAACATCACGCCGATCATGCGCGAGGTGGAGTACTGCAACCAGCTGCCGGTGCATCCGCGCCACCCCTACGTGGGCGACCTGGTCTTCACCGCCTTCTCCGGCTCCCACCAGGACGCCATCAAGAAGGGCATGGCGGAGCGCCGCGCCAATCCCGACGCCGTCTGGGAGGTGCCCTACCTGCCCATCGACCCGCTGGACGTGGGCCGCAGCTACGAGGCGGTGATTCGCGTCAACAGCCAGTCCGGCAAGGGCGGAGTCTCCTACCTGCTCGAGCAGGAGCACGGCATCGAGCTGCCGCGTCGCCTCTCCATCGAGTTCAGCCAGGTGGTGCAGGAGGTGGCCGACCGCACGGGCAAGGAGATCACCTCACAGATGATCTACCAGGCTTTCGCCGACGAGTACCTGGCCCAGACCACGCCCTTCGGCCTGGTCAGCCATCGCCTCTCCTCCGAGGCGGATAGCCCCCGGGTGAGCCTGGAGGCGACCATCGAGGAGCACGGCGAGCGGCGCAGCATCAGGGGCGAGGGCAACGGCCCGCTGGCCGCCTACATCAAGGCGCTGGCCGCTGCCGGCCACGATGTGGAGATCATCGACTACCACGAGCACTCCCGCGGCCAGGGCGCCGACGCCGAGGCGATCGCCTACGTGGAGGTGCGCATCGATGGCAAGGCGGTGTTCGGCGTCGGCACCGACGAGAGCATCACCAGCGCCTCCATGAAGGCGGTGATGAGCGCCATCAACCGCCATGTCTCCACCCAGGCCCCGGCGGCCAACGTGACCGCCGAGTCGCTGGAGGTGGCCAAGTAGCAGCGTCGCGGCTGATCCGGCGACAGGCCCCGGGACGCCGGACCGCCGAGGGGGCGCTGTGAACCCGTCCCTGGGCGCTACCGATGCCATCCCTGGCATAGGACCCCCGCTTCGGCCTGTCCCCGGCGCCGCTAGTCTTGGTGCTTGCTCCTTGTAGCTATAGCGGCGTCTTGCTTCCTTCGCCGGGGATCTCCCTGACCAATCTCGGCACCAGGAACCCCGGCAGTACCTCCCTCAGGCCCGCGACCAGTTCGCGGGCCTGGTCGTCCGGCACGTCGAAGTGGGCCGCGCCGGCTACCGGGTCGAGCACGTGGAGGTAGTAGGGCAGCACGCCGGCCTCGAAGAGCCGCTCGGAGAGCGCGGCCAGGGCGTCCACCGAGTCGTTGACCCCGCGCAGCAGCACACTCTGGTTGAGCAGGGTGGCCCCTGCCGTCTTGAGCCGGGCGCAGGCGTCGATCACGGCGTCGTCGATCTCCTGGGCGTGGTTGATATGCAGCACGATCACCTTCTGCAGGCGGGTCTTGCCGAGCCAGTCGAGCAGGCCGCCATCGATGCGGTCCGGGATCACCACCGGCAGGCGGGTGTGGATCCGCAGCCGCCGGAGGTGGGGAATGGCGTCCAGGCGCTCGACCAGCCAGGCGAGCTGGCGGTCGCTGGCCGCCAGGGGGTCGCCGCCGGAGAGGATCGCCTCGATGATCGTGGGGTCGTGTCTCAGATGGTCGAGGCTGGACTCCCACTGAGCCCGGGAGGGCGCGTTGTCGCCGTAGGGAAAGTGGCGGCGAAAGCAGTAGCGGCAGTTGACCGCGCAGGCGGGGCTGGCGATCAGGAGCACCCGGCCGGCGTACTTGTGGATCAGCCCGCGGGCCGGGGTGTGGGCCGCCTCTTCGAGGGGGTCGGCCACGAAGCCGGGTGCCGGCAGGGTCTCCTCGCCCAGCGGCAGCACCTGGCGCAGCAGGGGGTCGTGCGGGTCGCCCGGGCGCATGCGCGACAGGAAGGCCTCGGGCACGCGCACCTCGAAGAGGGCATGGCCTGCCTCGGCGCCGGGCCGCCAGGCCGCGTCGAGCCCCAGGCGCCGGCAGAGCTCGGCGGGGTCGCGAATGGCGCCCGCCAGCTGCGCCTGCCAGGCGGGCGGCGGTGCCAGCGGCTCGGCCTCGTCGTGACGCTGCAAAAGGGCGGGGCTTCGGGTTATCATGCGGCACACCAGTCAATGCGGGCGAGGCGGGCTCCTGGAAGCGTCGCCTCGTCGAAAGTCGTTTCCCAGCGCGCCGCCGGGTTCCGGGGGCGCGCTCGAACATGGGTGAGAGAAGATGGCGAACTATTCTACCAACGAATTCAAGGGCGGTCTGAAGGTGATGCTGGACGGCGATCCCTGCGCGATCGTCGAGAACGAGTTCGTGAAGCCGGGCAAGGGGCAGGCGTTCAACCGCGTCAAGCTGCGCAACCTGATCACCGGCCGCGTCTGGGAGCGCACCTTCAAGTCCGGCGAGTCCCTCGAGGGCGCCGACGTCATGGACCTCGACATGGAGTACCTCTACACCGACGGTGAGATGTGGCACTTCATGAAGACCGACGGCTCCTTCGAGCAGTACGCGGTGGAGAAGAAGGCCCTGGGCGACACCATCAAGTGGCTCAAGGAGCAGGTGGTCTACACCGTGACCCTGTGGAACGACAACGCCATCAGCGTGACCCCGCCGAACTTCATCGAGCTCGAGGTGGTCGAGACCGATCCGGGCCTCAAGGGTGACACCGCCCAGGGCGGCTCCAAGCCGGCGACCCTCTCCTCCGGCGCCGTGGTCCGTGTGCCGCTCTTCATCAACCAGGGCGAGATCCTCAAGGTGGATACGCGCAGCGGCGACTACGTCTCCCGCGCCTGAGGAAAGACGCCTCAGCCAGCGGCGTCGGGGACAGGTCGACGAGAGCATCCCAGACAAGGCCACGCTTCGGCGTGGCCTTGACGATTCCGGAGGACAGGAAATGACCGATGACTGGCGCCCCACGGCGACGATCGCGACCCTGCGCGAGCGGGCGCGGCTGCTGGCCGAGGTGCGGGCCTTCTTCGCCGAGCGCGACGTGCTGGAGGTGGAGACGCCGGTGCTGGGCCACGGCGGCAGCACCGACCTGCACCTGGCCTCGCTCTCGGCTCGGGCGACCACGCCGGCGGGACGCGAGCGGCTCTGGCTGCAGACCTCGCCGGAGTTCGCCATGAAGCGGCTGCTGGCGGCGGGGGCCGGGCCCATCTTCCAGCTGGCGCGCTGCTTCCGCGACGGCGAGGTGGGGCGGCGCCACAACCTCGAGTTCACCATGCTGGAGTGGTACCGCCCCGGCCTTACCCTCGACGCGCTGATCGAGGAGACGGCCACGCTGGTGAGCCGGGTGCTGGGTCGGGAGCCGGGGAGTGAGGCGGGGCCGCCGCGTCGTCGCCGCTACCGGACACTGTTTCGCGAGGCGCTCGCCATCGATCCCTTCACCGCGCCCCTGGCCGAGCTGCGCCGGCTGGCCGCCGACAAGGGCGAACTGGCCATGGACGACGCCCCCCGCGATGACTGCCTCGACCTGCTGATGAGTCTCGTGATCGAGCCGGGGCTGGGCCGCGAGGGCATCGAGGTGGTGGTGGACTACCCGGCCAGCCAGGCGGCGCTGGCCCGACGCCACCGCGACCCGGAGGACGGGGAGTGGGTGGCCTCGCGCTTCGAGCTCTACCTCGAGGGGCTGGAGCTCGCCAACGGCTACGACGAGCTGACCGATGCCGCCGAGCAGGCGGCGCGCTTCGATGAGGACAACGCCGCACGGCGGGCGGCGGGGCTGCCGGAGGTGGACATCGACCGGCGCCTGGTGGCGGCGCTGGCCCATGGCATGCCCGAGGGGAGCGGGGTGGCGCTGGGCATCGACCGGCTGATTCAGCTGGCGCTGGGCAAGTCGAGCGTGGCGGAGGTAATGGCCTTCGCCACGCCGCGCTGCTAGCAAGATTCCCAGGCGGCGTGGATCTGCACCGCTCGGGGCTGATCCGTCGACAGCCCTACGAGGGGGCGCTGTGAATACCTCCCTGTACGCTACCGACGCCCTGCTTCGCTCTCGCATCCTGCTCCGCTTGCAGGTCCGGTGCTGGCCATCCATGGCCAGCCCGTTCGGAGCAGTGCTCCTCACCCCTGGCGTAGGACCCCCTCTTCGGCCTGTCCCCGGCGCCCCTCGCTATGAGGAGGGGAACGCCCCCAGAGATTGACCCATCTGCACCTTGGCGCCGGGCGCGAGGCCGTCGGCGAAGGGCGAAGGCCACCGGCTCACTGAGCGCCATCACTACCGTGGAGCCGAGCTTGAAGCGGCCCATCTCCGCGCCGCGTTCCAGGTGCACCGGGGTATCGAAGCGGATGCGCTGCACGCCGCCGCGGGGCAGCGGGGTGATCTGCCCGGCCCATACCGTCTCGATGGCGGCGACGATCATCGCCCCCACCAGCACCATCACCATGGGGCCCTGCTCGGTGTCGAAGTGGCACACCAGCCGCTCGTTGCGGGCGAAGAGGTTGGGCACGTGCTCGGTGGTGGCGGCATTGACCGAGAAGAGCCGCCCCGGCACGTAGACCATCTCGGTCAGGGTGCCGGCCAGGGGCATGTGCACCCGGTGGTAGTCGCTGGGAGAGAGGTAGACGGTGGCGAAGCTGCCGCCCAGGTAGCGGCGCGCGGCCTCGCCGTCGCCGCCCAGCAGGTCCATGGCCGAGAAGCGGTGGCCCTTGGCCTGGAGCAGCTGGCCGGCCGTGAGCGGGCCGAACTGGGAGAGCCTGCCGTCGGCGGGGCTCAGTACCCCCTCGCCGAGGGGGCGGGCGTCGGCCTTCAGCTCCCGGGTGAAGAAGTCGTTGAAGGTGGCGTAGGCCGTCGGGTCGGGGTTGGCCGCCTCGCTCATGTCGACCTTGAACTGGCGGATGAAGCGCCGCACCAGGGCGTTCTTCAGCCAGGGGGTGCGGCAGTCGGCGAGGCGCCCCACCAGCCGCGAGAGCAGGTGGTGGGGCAGCGGGTACTGGATCAGGGCAAAGAGCCGGGAGAGTGACAAGGGCATTCCTGTGGCAAGCGTTGAGGGTTATTTCTCGATCGGGGTGTCGTCGCGGTTGCCCCACTCCTTCCAGGAGCCGGCGTAGCCGCGGATCTTCTCGAAGCCCAGCGCACGGCCCACCAGCCAGGTGAAGCCGCTGCGGTGGTGGCTCTGGCAGTGGGTGGCGACCTCCATGTCCGGGGTCAGGCCAAGCGCCTCCAGCTCGGTGACGAGCTCGGCGTAGTCGCGGATGCGCAGACCGCGCTCCGGGTCCATGGCGCGGGTCCACTCCATGTTCACCGCGCCGGGGATATGGCCCAGCTGCCGGTTATCGCCCTTCTCGCCGCGGTACTCCTCGGGCGAACGGGCGTCCCAGATGGCGAAGCCCTTCTCGCCGAGGCGCTCGACGAGTTCGACGCGGTCGATGGCGACCTCGGGGTGGAGGATCTCCGCCTCGTAGGCGCTGGGGGTGGGGGCATTGGGCGCGGTCTCCACCGGGAGGCCATCCTGGCGCCAGGCATGGATGCCGCCGTTGAGGTAGGAGTAGCGGGTGTGGCCGATCAGCTCCAGGGTCCACAGCAGCCTGCCGGCCCAGCCGCCGCCCTCGTCGTCGTAGGCCACCACGTGGGTGTCGCGGGTCAGGCCCAGTTCGCTGAACAGTGCGGAGAGCTGCGCAACGGTGGGTTCCAGGCAGGGGACCTCGCCCGAGCCGCGCATCAGGCGCGCCTTGTCGAGGAAGATGGCGCCGGGCACGTGGCCCTCGGCGTAGCTCTCGGCCTTGAGCGGCACGTCGATGATCAGCAGCGACGGCTCGTCCAGGTGCTCGGCGAGCCGCTCGGGCTCGATGATCAGCGGCAGCAGGTTGGCTTCGGAACTCATGGCGGCTCTCCTATTTCCTTGTTCTACAAACCCGGGGTCTAGAAACCCGATTCGAGCGTGTCGAGGATGCGTCGGTAGCTGGCGAAGCGCTCGGGATGAATGTCGCCCCGCTCAAGCGCTGCGAGCAGCGCGCACCCAGGCTCCTGGCGGTGGCGGCAGTCGCGGAAGCGGCAGTGCCCCAGCAGGTCGCGGAACTCGATGAAGCCCTCGGCGACCTGCTGCTCGTCGAGGTGGCCGAGGCCGAACTCGCGGATCCCGGGCGAGTCGATCAGCTCTGCCTCCACGGCGCTCGGCAGCGTGTAGAGGCGCGCCGTGGTGGTGGTATGGGTGCCCTTGCGACTGTCCTTGGACAGCGCCCCGATGCGCAGTTCCTCGTCGGGCAACAGGCGGTCGATCAGCGACGACTTGCCCACGCCGCTCTGGCCCACGAACACCGAGGTGCGCCCGGACAGCCGGGCGTGCAGGGCGTCGAGGCCCTCCTCGCGCTCGGTGGTACTGGCCACCACCGGGTAGCCCAGCGCCTCGTAGCGATGCAGCAGCGCCATCAGCTCGCCGCCGCCCTCGGGCAGCAGGTCGATCTTGTTGAGCACCAGCACCGGGGCGATGCCGGTGGCCTCGGCGGCCACCAGGTAGCGGTCGATCAGGTTGGGGTGGGGCTCGGGCTCCACGGCGAACACGATCAGGATCTGGTCGATATTGGCGGCCACCGGCTTGAGCTGGCCGCGGGCGTCGGGGCGTTCCAGCACGCTTTCCCGCTCGCCGCGGGCCACCACCACGCCTTCCACGATGGCGCCCTCGGCGTCCTGGCGGCCGCGCCAGATCACCCGGTCGCCGGTGACCAGGCCCTCCAGGTTGGCGCGCAGGTGGCAGCGTACCGGCTCGCTGGCCCCCTCCGGGCGCACGTCCAGGGTGCGCCCGAAGTGGGCTACGACCCGGCCGGGCTGCTCGGGACCGTACTCGCCGGCGGCCAGCTTCTCGCTGTCCTTCTCGTCGAGCCGGGCGGCGCGGGCGGCCCGTTCGGCCTGGATCTTCTCGATGCGCCAGCGCTGCTGGCGGTTCAACTTGCGTTTGCTCATGGGGGCCCGATGCTCGTTACAATGTCGATCATTGTACTCACCCTGGGCGCCCGCTGTCGCGAGCCGCGCGGCGCCATGCAAGGACCTCACCCAAGGAATAGCGATGAGCCAGCGCAACGAACCCAAGGATCCGCGCCAGAACCGTCTGGTATGGATCGACCTGGAGATGACCGGGCTCGACCCGGAGAAGGAGCGGATCATCGAGGTGGCGACCCTGGTCACCGATGCCGAGCTCAACGTCGTGGCCGAGGGGCCGGTGATCGCCGTCAGGCAGCCCGACGGCCTGCTCGAGGCCATGGACGAGTGGTGCACCCGGACCCACGGTGAGTCGGGGCTGACCGCGCGGGTCAAAGCGAGCACCGTCGACACCGCCGAAGCCGAGCGCCGTACTCTCGAGTTCCTGCGCGAGCACGTGGCGCCCGGTACCTCGCCCATGTGCGGCAACAGCGTGCATCAGGACCGTCGCTTCATGGAGCGGGAGATGCCCGAGCTGCTGGCCTTCTTCCACTACCGCAACCTGGACGTCTCGACCCTCAAGGAACTGGCCAGGCGCTGGAACCCCGGCGCCATGGCGGGCTTCCAGAAGCGCAACGTTCACCTGGCCATGGATGACATCAAGGAGTCCATCGCCGAGCTTGCCCACTACCGCGCGACCTTCCTGCGCCTGCCGGGCCAGCGGAGCGATGAGGAGGAGTAGGGTCAGCCGCTGGCGATCAGCGCCCGGCGCTTCTCGCGCTGGCGGGCCAGCGCCCAGCGCACGTGCTCGCGCACCAGGTCGGAGGGGTAGGGCAGGCGCGCCCTGAGGGCGGTCTCCACCGCCTCGCTCCAGGGGGCGTTGCCGAGCCCCACGGCGAGGTTGCGCAGCCAGCGCGCGTAGCCGATGCGGCGGATCGGGCTGCCGGCGGTCTTCTCCAGGAACTCCTCCTCGCCCCAGGCGAAGAGCGCGAGCAGGCTGGCGCGGTCCAGGTCGTGGCGCGGCGCGAAGTCGGGCTCCCGGGTCGCCCGCGCAAAGCGGGTGAAGGGGCAGACCAGCTGGCAGTCGTCGCAACCGAACACCCGGTTGCCCATGGCCTCCCGGAAATGTTCTGGGATGGCGCCGTGGAGCTCGATGGTGAGGTAGGAGATGCAGGCCCGGGCGTCCACCACCCGGTCCGCGACAATGGCACCGGTGGGGCAGGCGGTGCGGCAGGCGCTGCAGCTGCCACAGTGCTCGTCCTCGAAGGGCGGGTCCACCGGCAGCGGTAGGTCGGTGTAGAGCTCCCCCAGGAAGAAGAGCGAGCCGGCCTTCGGGTTGAGCAGCATGGCGTTCTTGCCGAACCAGCCGAGCCCCGCCTTGCGCGCCAACGCTCGCTCCATCACCGGGGCGGAGTCCACGAAGGCACGGTAGCCGATGGGGCCCACCTCGGCCTCGATCCGCTGGGCCAGGGTCGCCAGGCGCTTGCGCATCAGCTTGTGGTAGTCGCGGCCGGTGGCGTAGCGCGACACATAGGCGCGCTCGGGCTGGCCCAGCACCTTGGCTGTTTCCACCTCGGCGGGCAGGTAGTCCAGCCGCACGCTGATCACCCGGACCGTCCCCGGCTCCAGCTCCGCGGGACGGGTGCGCTTGGTGCCGTGCTTGGCCATGAAGCCCATCTCGCCGTGGAAGCCGGCATCCAGCCAGCGCGCCAGGCGCTCCTCGTCCTCGGCCAGGTCCACGTCGGTGATGCCGAGCTGCTGGAAACCGAGCTCGCGGCCCCAGGCCTTGATGCGCTCGGCCAGGGCGGTGAGGTCGGCGGGGGGGGGGGAGTGGCTCATGATCGCGAAAATACCGGGCAAGTGAGGCCTGGCGATTGGCGCCGGGGCCGGGAAACGACACACTGATGGTAAAGCAACCCCCCGCCAGGAGACACCGGATGTCTGACGAGACCCTGCTCCCCCTCTACCGCGCCGAGCAGGTGCGCGAGCTCGACCGGCGCACCATCGCCGGCGGCATCGCCGGCTTCGCCCTGATGCAGCGGGCCAGCGTCGCCGCCTGGCAGCTGCTGCGCCAGCGCTGGCCCGGGGTGCGCCGGCTCACGGTGCTGTGCGGTGCCGGCAACAACGGCGGCGATGGCCATGTGCTCGCGGCCCTGGCCGCCGCTGAGGGCCTGGCCGTGCAGCGTATCCTGCTCAAGGGCATCGACGAGCTCGCAGGCGATGCCCGGCTCGCCGCCGACATGGCCACGGCGGCCGGCGTGGGCGCCGAGCCGTGGCGCGCCGGCATGGCGCTGGAGGGGGAGCTGGTGGTGGATGCGCTGCTCGGCACCGGACTCACCGGGGAGGTGCGCGGCGCCTTCCGGGAAGCCATCGCCGCCATCAATGCCTCGGGCCGGCCGGTGTACGCCGTCGATATCCCTTCCGGGCTGCATGCCGACACCGGCGCGGTGCTGGGGGAGGCGGTGCGTGCCACCGCGACGGTCACCTTCATCGGCGACAAGCTGGGGCTCCACACCGGGGCGGCGGCGGATCACGTCGGCGAACACCATTTTTGCGCGCTGGGCGTGGATGCCGGGGCCGAGGAGGACCTGGTGCCGGCGGCATGGCGGCTGGAGGAAGCGCTGATCCGGGCCTGGCTGCCGCCGCGGCGGCGGACCGCCCACAAGGGCGACTGCGGCCATGTGCTGATCCTGGGCGGCGCGCCGGGCTTCGGCGGGGCGGCGCTGCTCGCCGCCGAGGCGAGCGCCCGGCTGGGGGCCGGCAAGGTGAGCCTGGCCACCGCGCCCGAGCACGTCACGGCAAGCCTGGTTCGCAGCCCCGAGGTGATGGCCCACGGGGTGCGCGGGGCCGGCGATCTCGGCGAGCTGCCTCGCCAGGCCGACGCGCTGGTGGTGGGCCCGGGCCTGGGGCAGGGCAGCTGGGGCCAGGGCGTGCTGCAGGCGGCGCTGGCGTCCGGCCGGCCGCTGGTGGTGGATGCCGATGGCCTCAACCTGCTGGCGGCGCGCTTTTCAGGGCACACCCGCGACGATTGGATCCTCACCCCTCACCCCGGCGAGGCGGCCCGCCTGCTCGGCGGCACGGCTGCCGAGGTGGAGGCGGACCGCCCCGCCGCGGCCCTGGCGCTGCGCGAGCGCTTCGGCGGCGTGGTGGTGCTCAAGGGAGCCGGTACCCTGGTGGCGGGGCCCGCGGGGCTTGCCGTCTGCCCCTTCGGCAACCCCGGCATGGCCAGCGGCGGGATGGGCGATGCGCTCTCCGGCATGCTCGGTGCGCTGCTGGCCCAGGGGGTGCCGCTGGAGGCCGCGGCCCGCCTGGGCGTGCTGGTGCTGGTGCATGCCCGGGCCGCGGATCTCGCCGCGGCGAAGGCCGGGGAGCGTGGTCTGCTGGCCGGTGATCTGGCATCCTATGCGCGAATTCTGGTCAACCCGACGATGGGCGGTGACGATGCTGCTGCGACTCGATGATGAAGCGCGCCAGGTGAGCCTGGGCGAGTGCCTGGGGCGGGCCCTGGAGGGGCGTGGCCTGGTCTATCTCGAGGGGGAGCTGGGCGCCGGCAAGACCACCCTGGCCCGCGGCGTGCTGCGGGCCTATGGCCACCGTGGCGCCGTGAAGAGCCCCACCTATACCCTGGTGGAGCCCTATGAGCTGGACGGGGTGCGGGTCCACCATTTCGACCTCTATCGGCTGGGTGACCCCGAGGAGCTGGAGTTCATCGGGGGGCGCGACCTCTTGGGCGAGGATGTCCTGTGCCTCGTGGAGTGGCCCGGGCGCGGCGAGGGCTGGCTGCCCGAGCCCGATCTGCGCATCGCCCTGTCGCTGGCCGAGGTGGGCCGGGAGGCTCGGCTCGAGGCCTTCACCGCGCGGGGCGAGCAGCTGCTGGCCAGGCTGGCGGCCATGCCGGAGCTGGCCGCCAGCCTCCGCAAGGAACCCGATGACGCCAGGGGAGGCGACACCGCACCATGAGCAAGTGGCTACTTCGCGGCCTGCTGGCCGCCACCCTGCTGTGGCTTCCCCTGGCAGGCCTCAAGGCCGCCGAGGTGGAGAACGTGCGCCTGTGGGCGGCGCCGGACCATGCCCGCCTGGTGTTCGACCTCGCCTCGCCGACCCAGGCCAATATCTTCGCGCTCGACAACCCGCGGCGCCTGGTGATCGACCTCGACGACAGCCGCATGGCCGCCGACCTGGCCGGCATCGACCTCGCCGGCAGCGCCATCAGCCGCATTCGCAGCGGTACGCGCGACGGCAACGGCCTGCGCGTGGTGCTGGAGCTCGAGCGCGACGTGGAGCCCCGCCACTTCACCCTGGCGCCCAATGACCAGTATGGCCACCGCCTGGTGGTGGATCTCGAGTACCCCGGCGAGAGCGCCGTGCAGGACCCCATCGACCCCATCGAGGCGATGATCCGCGAGCAGGAGATCGCCGCCAACCGCGCCCGCGCTGAATCGAGCGGTGCCCCGGCCCAGGTGAGCCCGGAGCCGGCGGTGGCCCTGCAGCAGGCCCAGCCCCATCCCCGGCGCGATATCATCATCGCCATCGACCCCGGCCACGGCGGCGAGGATCCCGGGGCCATCGGCCCCGGCGGCACCCGTGAGAAGGACGTGGTGATGCAGATCTCGCGGCGCCTGCAGCGGCTGGTGGACGAGGCGGAGGGGTTCCGGGCGGTGATGATCCGCGACGGTGACTACTACATCGGCCTGCGCCAGCGCACCCAGATCGCCCGGGACCAGAAGGCCGACTTCTTCGTCTCCATCCACGCCGACGCCTTCACCAGCCCCCGTCCCCAGGGCAGCTCGGTCTATGCACTCTCCCAGCGTGGCGCCACCTCGGAGACCGCCCAGTGGCTGGGGCTGGCGGCCAGCGAGAACCGCGCCGACCTGATCGGCGGCGTCGACGGCAACCTCTCCCTCAAGGACAAGGACGAGGTGCTGCGCGGCGTGCTGCTCGACCTGACCATGACCGCCACCCTCAACGACTCGCTCTCCATCGGCGGCCAGGTGCTCGACCAGCTGGGCCGGGTCAACCGCCTGCATCGCAACCGGGTGGAGCAGGCCGGCTTCATGGTGCTGAAGTCGCCGGATATCCCGTCGCTACTGATCGAGACCGGCTTCATCTCCAACCCGGACGAGGAGCGCCGGCTGCGCGATCCGAACCATCAGCAGGGCCTGGCCCGGGCGATCTTCGCGGGCCTGCAGGATCACTTCCGGCGCAACCCGCCGCCGGCCAGCCTGCTGGCCTGGCAGCGCGACAACAACCGCACCACCGGCGGCAACGAGTACCGCATCCAACCCGGCGATACGCTCTCGCAGATCGCCGCCCGGCACAACGTCTCCACGGATCGGCTCAAGCAGGCCAACGAGCTCAATGGCGACGTGATCCGTGTGGGACAGGTACTGCGCATCCCGCGCTCCTGAATCGAAGGGCAGGCAGTGATATGAGCGAACCGCGCCCCATCCGGGTCCTCGACCCGAGGCTGGCCAACCAGATCGCCGCCGGCGAGGTGGTGGAACGCCCCGCCTCGGTGGTCAAGGAGCTGGTCGAGAACGCCATCGATGCCGGCAGCCGCCGCATCGAGGTCGAGCTCGAGGCCGGCGGCACGCGCCTGATTCGCGTGCGCGACGACGGCAGCGGCATCGGCGAGGCCGACCTGCCGTTGGCGCTGTCGCGCCACGCCACCAGCAAGATCGTCTCCCTGGAGGAGCTCGAGGGCGTGGCGAGCCTCGGCTTTCGCGGCGAGGCGCTGGCCTCGATCAGCTCGGTATCGCGCCTGGAGCTGGTCTCCAACGCCGATGAGGACCCCACCGCCGGCTGGCGGGTGGTGGCCGAGGGGCGCAACATGGAGCCGCGGGTCAGCCCGGCCCCCCACGCCCGCGGCACCTCGGTGACCGTGCGCGACCTCTTTTTCAATACCCCGGCGCGGCGCAAGTTCCTGCGCACCGAGAAGACCGAGTTCGGCCACGTCGAGGAGGCCTTCCGCCGCCAGGCGCTCTCCCGCTACGACATCGGCTGGACGCTGCGCCACAACCAGAAGACCCTCCACCAGCTGCGTCCCGGCGAGGACCAGGCCTCCCGCGAGCGGCGCATCGCCTCGCTGCTCGGCCGTGCCTTCCTGGAGAACGCCTTGCACCTGGACCTCGCGGCCTCGGGGCTGCGCCTGTGGGGCTGGGTGGGCCTGCCTACCCACTCCCGGGCCCAGGCCGACCAGCAGTACTTCTTCGTTAACGGCCGGGTGGTGCGCGACCGCCTGGTGGCCCATGCCGTGCGCCAGGCCTACCGCGACGTGCTGTTCAGCGGGCGCCATCCGGTCTTCGTGCTCTACCTGGAGGTGGAGCCGTCGGTGGTGGATGTCAACGTTCACCCCACCAAGCACGAGGTGCGCTTCCGCGACGGCCGCCTGGTCCACGACTTCCTCTTCTCCAGCCTGCATCGCGCCCTGGGGGAGGCGCGGGCCGGCCAGCCGGGGGCCGGCCAGCCGGGGGCCGGCCATGACCTGGAGGAGGCCCGGGAACCTGTCGCTGCGGATGAGACGCCGCGCACCGCTGAGGCAGGGCAGGTGCGCGAGAGCGCCGGGCGCTGGCAGCAGCAGCCTATGGCGCTGCCGGGCCGGGAGGAGGGCGAGCGGGTGACGCCCGATCGCGTCCGCGCCTTCATGGAGGGCTATCGGGCGCTGCATCCCGGTCACGAGGAGATGCTGCTGACGCCGCAGCCCGCCGCTCCGGGCGCCGGGGTCGGGGGTGCGGCCGCCGAGGTGGCCCTGGCCGAGCGCCGGACCCTGCAGGAGGCCCACCGCCCGGTGCTGCCGGAGGCCGACGACACCCGGGCGCCCCCGCTGGGCTACGCCATCGCCCAGCTGCATGGCGTCTATATCCTCGCCCAGAGCGAGCGCGGCCTGATCCTGGTGGACATGCACGCCGCCCACGAGCGCATCGTCTACGAGCGCATGAAGACCCAGGTGCACGGTGGGCGTCTCGATGCCCAGCCGCTGCTGGTGCCGGTGTCGCTGGCCGCCAGCCCGGCCGAGGTGGCCACCGCCGAGGCGGAGCGCGAGGCCTTTGCCCGCTTCGGTGTCGAGCTCGACGTGGCCGGCCCCGAGACCCTGCTGGTGCGCCAGCTGCCGGCGCTGCTGATCGACGCCGACGTGGAGCCCCTGATCCGCGAGATGCTGGGGGACCTCGAGCGCTACGGCCGCTCGGACCGTATCGAGGCCCACGTCAACGAGCTGCTGGCCACCATGGCCTGCCACGGCAGCGTGCGTGCCAATCGCCAGCTGAGCCTGGCCGAGATGAATGCCCTGCTGCGCGACATGGAGCGCACCGAGCGCAGCGGCCGGTGCAACCACGGTCGCCCCACCTGGACCGAGATGAGCATGAAGGACCTGGACCGCCTCTTCATGAGGGGGCAGTAGTTGCCCTTGTCATTGCCTCCGGGCTTTCCAGGAGCGCTGGGGGCAGGTCGCAGCGAGGGTCTTTTTCCAGGGAAGGAAAAAGTAGCGTACAGGGAGGTATTTACAGCGCCCTCGCGGAGGCCTGTCGCCAGGCAAGCTCCTTAATCTGTAAGTCATGCAATTGATTGAAAAGAGCGGCTGATACGCAATGCCAGATACCCGTCCTCCCGCCATCCTGCTGGTGGGGCCCACCGCCGCCGGCAAGACCGACCTCGCCATCGCGCTCCACGAGCGGCTCGGCTGCGAGCTGATCAGCGTCGACTCCGCCATGGTCTACCGCGGTATGGATATCGGCAGCGCCAAGCCCTCCGCGGAGGAGCTCGCCCGGGCGCCCCATCGGCTGATCGACATCCTCGACCCCGCCGAACCCTACTCGGCGGCGGATTTCCGCGAGGATGCCCTGCGCGAGATGGCCGAGATCACGGCGTCAGGCCGGGTGCCGCTGCTGGTCGGCGGCACCATGATGTACCTGAAGCAGCTGCTGCACGGGGTGGCCAACCTGCCCTCCTCGGATCCGGCGGTGCGCGCCGAGCTTGAGGCCGAGGCTGCGGCACATGGCCTTGCCGCCCTGCACCAGGCGCTCGCCCGGGTCGATCCGGCCTCGGCGGCCCGCATCCACCCCAACGATCCCCAGCGGCTGATGCGGGCGCTGGAGGTGTATCGGCTCAGCGGCCGGCCGCTGAGCGAGCTGTGGGCCGAGCAGCGGCCTGAAACCTTTCCCTGGCGCACGCTGTCGATAGGGCTCGCCCCGGCGGATCGCGCCGTGCTGCACGAGCGCATCGCCCGACGCTTCGACGCCATGCTGGCCGGCGGTTTCATCGAGGAGGTGGCGGCACTCAAGGCGCGCGGCGATCTGCACCCGGAGCTGCCATCGATGAAGAGCGTCGGCTATCGCCAGGTCTGGGCCTATCTCGACGGCGAGTATGATCGCGAGACCCTGCGCCATCGCGGTATCGTCGCGACCCGCCAGCTGGCCAAGCGCCAGCTGACCTGGATGCGCAGCTGGGAGGGGCTTGCCTGGGTCGACAGCCTGGGGCCTGACCCCCTGGGCGAAGTGCTGAAACTCGTGCGCGATTTCGGCACTTAGCGTATGATACGCCTTTCACGAGCCGGGTAGCCGGGCCCCTCGCGGCGTCGGCGATGCCAGTGAGGCAACAGCAGTACGCCACGAAATAACATCAACCCCAGAGACAATTTCAGGGAGAGCAACATGTCCAAAGGGCAGTCCCTTCAAGATCCGTACCTGAACATCCTGCGCAAGGAGCGCATCCCGGTATCGATTTTCCTGGTCAACGGCATCAAGCTGCAGGGCCAGATCGAATCTTTCGACCAGTTCGTCATCCTGCTGCGCAACACCGTGAGCCAGATGGTCTACAAGCACGCCATCTCCACCGTGGTGCCGTCACGCAACGTGCGTCTGCCGGCCCAGGACCCTGCCGCGCCGCAGGACAGTCAGTGAGGTAGTGATTGTTTTTTGAACGCCCCGACGCCGGTGAAACGGCCGTCCTCGTCCATGTGGACTTCCAGGACGAACAGAAGCGCGAGGATGCAGGCGAGTTCCTCGAGCTCGTCCGCTCCGCCGGCGCCGTGCCGGCCACCCTGCTGACCGGCAGCCGTCAGCGGCCGGATCCGCGTACCTTCGTGGGCTCCGGCAAGCTGGAGGAGCTCCGCGAGGCCAAGACGGTGCACGGTGCCGAGCTGGTGATCTTCAACCACGCCCTGAGCCCCTCCCAGGAGCGCAATCTCGAGCGTGAGCTCAAGTGCCGGGTGCTCGACCGCACCGGCCTGATCCTCGATATATTCGCCCAGCGGGCGCGTACCCACGAGGGCAAGCTGCAGGTGGAGCTCGCCCAGTTGGAATACATGTCGACCCGCCTGGTACGCGGCTGGACCCACCTGGAGCGCCAGAAGGGCGGTATCGGACTGCGCGGTCCCGGCGAGACCCAGCTGGAGACCGACCGCCGCCTGCTGCGCGCCCGCATCAAGTCGATCCACAAGCGCCTCGACAAGGTGCGCGGCCAGCGCGAGCAGAACCGTCGCTCCCGGGCCCGGGCCGAGATTCCCAGCGTCTCCCTGGTGGGCTACACCAACGCGGGCAAGTCAACGCTCTTCAACGCCCTGACCTCCTCCGAGGTCTATGCGGCCGACCAGCTCTTCGCTACCCTCGACCCGACGCTGCGGCGCCTGGAGGTCGAGGACGTGGGCCCGGTGGTGCTGGCCGATACCGTCGGCTTCATCCGCCACCTGCCCCACAAGCTGGTGGAGGCGTTTCGCGCCACCCTGCAGGAGGCCGCCGAGGCGACCCTGCTGGTGCATGTGATCGATGCCGCCGACCCGGACCGCGAGCTCAACGTGCAGCAGGTCGAGCTGGTGCTCGACGAGATCGGCGCCCTCGAGGTGCCGATGCTCAAGGTGATGAACAAGATCGACCTGCTCGACAGCGCGCCGCGCATCGAGCGCGACGGCGAGGGGCGCCCCGAGGTGGTGTGGCTCTCGGCGCAGGAGGGCAGGGGGCTGGACCTGCTGGCCCAGGCCCTGGCCGAGCGGCTGGCGGACGACGTCCTCGACTTCTCCCTCAGCCTGGGGCCGGCCCAGGGCCGCCTGCGTGCGGCCCTTCACGAACTGGGGGCAGTGCGTGAAGAGGCCTTCGACGAGCAGGGCGACACCCGGCTGCAGGTGCGCCTGCCGCGGCGCGACTTCCTGCAGCTGATGTCGCGACTCGGCGAGCGCGCCGATGATTATCTCCCCGAGGCCCTGCACGACCGCGAGGCCTGGGAAGAGCAGGGGGCAGACTAGCAGCGGGCGGCTGATAACAACGACGACATGGACGACGGGCGCCACCGTCCCGGATGGAGGGGCGCCGACAGGATCGCAACCGAGGCCCCGGCCGGCTTGCCGGCCGGGGCAGTAACGCATAGTGGAGAAGACCTATGGCCTGGAATGAGCCTGGTGGCGGTGGCAACCAGCACGACCCCTGGAGTGGTGGTGGCCGACGCGGCGGCAACGGAGGCGGTGGCAATGGTGGCGGCGGTGGCAACCGCGGCGGCAACCAGGGCCCACCCGACCTCGATGAGGCCCTGAAGAAGTTTCAGGACAAGCTCAACGGCATGCTCGGCGGCCGCGGCGGCAAGGGCGGCAAGGGCGGCAAGGGGGGAGGCGGCAAGCCGCGCAACACCTTCGCGCTGCCTGGCCTGCTGGTCGTGGTGGCGCTGGCGATCTGGGCGGCCTCCGGTTTCTACCTGGTGGACCAGTCCGAGCGGGGCGTGGTGCTGCGCTTCGGCAAGTTCCAGGAAGTGGTCAGCCCCGGCCTGCACTGGAACCCGCCGCTGATCGACGACGTGCGCATGGTCAACGTGACCCGCGTGCGCTCGCTGACCCAGACCCAGTCGATGCTGACCCGCGACGAGAACATCGTCGAGGTCGAGATCTCGGCCCAGTACCAGGTCGCCAACCCGCGCGACTTCGTGCTCAACGTGCGCAACCCGCAGCTCTCCATCGAGAACGCGCTGGATTCCGCCCTGCGCCACGTGGTCGGCGGCACCGACATGATCGAGATCCTGACCTCCGGTCGTGAGATCCTCGGCAGCTCCGTGTCCAGCCGTCTGCAGTCCTACCTGGACAGCTACGGCACCGGCATCCGCCTGCAGACCATCAACATCGAGTCCACCTCGGCCCCGGCCCCGGTCATCGACGCCTTCGACGACGTCATCCGGGCCCGTGAGGACCGCCAGCGGACCATCAACCAGGGCATGGCCTACGCCAACGCCATCATCCCCGAGGCCCAGGGTCAGGCGCAGCGCCTGGTCGAGCAGGGTCAGGGTTACCGCGAGTCGGTGGTAGCCGAGGCCCGCGGTCAGGCCAACCGCTTCACCGCGCTGCTTGCCCAGTACCAGCAGTCGCCCGCCGTGATGCGCGAGCGCCTCTACCTGGATGCCATCGCCGATGTCTTCAGCAGCACGCCCAAGGTCCTGGTGGACGTGGCTTCCGACAGCCCGCTGATGTACCTGCCCCTCGACCAGATGGGCAATGGCGGCGGCAGCGGCGGCACCTCGGCCTCCGGCGAGCGCCTGGGCGAGCAGGGCGAGCTCGACCCGAGGGTCCTGGAGCGTCTGCGCTCCGGCCAGACCACCTCGAGCAGCAGCAACAGTGGAATCCGCAGGGAGGGCCGCTAAATGATCAATAATCGTTCCCTGCTCATCGTCGGCGGCCTGGCCGCCGTGGCCTGGCTGGCCAGCAACAGCCTCTACGTGGTCGACGAGACCGAACGTGCCGTCAAGCTGCGCTTCGGTGAGGTCATCGAGGAGAACATCCAGCCGGGCCTGCACTTCAAGGTGCCGATCACCCAGACGGTGCGCAAGTTCGACACCCGGGTGCTGACCCTGGACACCGACACCAGCCGCTACCTGACCCTGGAGCAGAAGGCGGTGATCGTCGACTCCTACGTCAAGTGGCAGGTGGTCAATCCGACCCGCTACTACGAGGCCACCGCCGGCGACGAGATGATGGCCGTGCGCCTGATCCAGCCGCGGGTCGACGAGAGCCTGCGTAACGAGTTCGGTCGCCTGGACCTCCAGCAGATCATCGCCGAGCGCCGCGACGATCTGATGATCGGCCCGACCCAGGACCTCGATGCCCTGCTGCGCGAGGAGCTGGGTGTCGCTATCGTCGACGTGCGCGTCAAGCGCATCGACCTGCCCGACGATGTCTCCGCCGCGGTCTTTGACCGCATGCGCTCCGAGCGTGAGCGGGAGGCCCGCGAGTGGCGCGCCCAGGGTCAGGAAGAGTCCGAGCGCATCCGCGCCAACGCCGACCGTCGTCGCCAGGTGCTGCTGGCCCAGGCCACCGAGCGGGCCGAGACCCTGCGCGGTGAGGGTGATGCCGAGGCCGCGGCGATCTTCGCGGAGTCCTACTCCCAGGACCAGGAGTTCTTCACCTTCTGGCGCAGCCTGAACGCCTACCGCGAGAGCTTCCAGGGTGACGGCAACATGCTGGTGCTGGATCCCTCCAGCGACTTCTTCCGCTACCTGAAGAGCGCCATGCCCTCCGGCGCGGAGTGACAGCGAGACGCGCCGGGGTTCATCCCCGGCGCAAACGTGGTAGACTCCTGCAACCGGGCGTGGCCCGGTTTTTTTGTGGCCGCCTGTCGCAAGACCGCGCAGGCCCTGTTGCACGTGAGACGCTCGCCGAGGCCTCGGCTCGAGCGCCTGTCATACGGCTTCACGGCCATTTTCACTGCCTAGCAGGATGATTCACATGACCATCGCTGACCGCTGGCTGCTGCCCGACGGCATGGACGAGGTGCTGCCGCCTCAGGCAAGCCGGATGGAGGAGCTGCGCCGCGCGCTGCTCGACCTCTACCACCGCTGGGGCTACGACCAGGTGATGCCGCCCACCGCGGAGTTTCTCGACTCCCTGCTCACCGGCACCGGCTCCGACCTGGCCCTGCAGACCTTCAAGCTCACCGACCAGCTCACCGGACGCATGATGGGCATCAGTGCCGACGTCACCCCCCAGGTGGCGCGCATGGACGCCCACTCCCTGAAGCGCCAGGGGCCGGTGCGCCTCTGCTACTGCACCAACGTGCTGCGGGCCACCGCCGACCAGCACCAGGGCGGCCGCAGCCCGGTGCAGGTGGGGGTGGAGCTGTTCGGCCACGCCGGCATCGAGGCGGACCTGGAGATCCTCCACCTGGCGCTGGCCAGCCTTACCGCCGCCGGCGCCGGCGAGATTCACCTGGCGCTGGGCCATATCGGCATCTACCGCAGCCTGGTGCAGGCGGCGGGCCTGGCGGGCGACGCCGAGCGAGCCCTGTTCGAGGCCCTGGAGCTGAAGAGCCCCGGCGAGATCGCCGAGCGGGTCGCCGAGAGCGTCGAGGATCCGGCCCTGGCCGAGATGTTCCTGGCGCTGGGCCGCCTGCACGGCGGTGCCGAGGTGCTCGAGGAGGCCCGCGAGGCCTTCGCCGAGGCGCCCGCCGCCGTGGGCGCGGCGCTGGAGCAGCTGCGCGCCCTGCATCAGGGCGTGCTGGCCAGCCACCCGGAGGTGGCGCCCTACTTCGACCTGGGCGAGCTGCGCGGCTACGCCTACCATACCGGCATGATGTTCGCCGCCTATGTGCCCGGCTACGGCCAGGCGCTGGCCAAGGGCGGCCGCTATGACGACACCGGACGCGCCTTCGGGCGCGCCCGGCCGGCCACCGGCTTCTCCATGGACCTCAAGCTGCTGGCGGGGCTCAGCCCCTCGGAGCCGCCGTGCGACGGCATCTGGGCGCCGGCCGAGGGCGAGGGCCTGCACGAGACCGTGGTGGCCCTGCGCGGGCAGGGCGAGCGGGTGGTCCAGGCCCTGCCGGGGCAGCGCACCGGACCGGCCGAGCATCGCTGCGACCGTGAGCTGGTGTTGATCGATGGCCACTGGCAGGCCGTGGCACTGTAGACTGGGTTAAACCTTGGGCGCGACGGCCTGCCGCCGCGCGGCAACGAGAGACGAGAGAGCAATGGGCAAGAACGTAGTCGTACTGGGCACCCAGTGGGGTGACGAGGGCAAGGGCAAGGTCGTCGACCTGCTCACCGAATCCGCCGCCGCCGTGGTGCGCTTCCAGGGCGGTCACAACGCCGGCCACACCCTGGTGATCGACGGCGAGAAGACCGTCCTGCACCTGATTCCCTCCGGCATCCTGCGCAAGGACAAGACCTGCGTGATCGGCAACGGCGTGGTGCTCTCGCCTGACGCGCTGATCAAGGAGATCCGCGAGCTGGAGGCCAAGGGCGTGCCGGTGCGTGAGCGCCTGCGCCTGTCGCCGGCCTGTCCGCTGATCCTGCCCTACCACGTGCGCCTCGACCAGGCCCGTGAGAAGGCCCGCGGCGTGGCCAAGATCGGCACCACCGGGCGCGGCATCGGCCCGGCCTACGAGGACAAGGTGGCCCGCCGCGGCCTGCGCCTGGGCGACATGCTGCACCGGGAGCGCTTCGCCTCCAAGCTCGGCGAGGTGCTCGACTACCACAACTTCGTGCTGGTCAATTACCACGGCGAGCAGCCGGTGGACTTCCAGCAGGTGCTGGACAGCGCCATGGAGATGGCCGAGGAGCTGCGCCCCATGGTCTGCGACACCGTGGGCCTGGTCCACGACTACCGCAAGGCGGGCGAAAACATCCTCTTCGAGGGCGCCCAGGGCTCGCTGCTGGACATCGACCACGGCACCTACCCCTTCGTGACCAGCTCCAACACCACCGCCGGCGGTACCGCCACCGGTTCCGGCGTCGGCCCGCTCTACCTGGACTACGTGCTGGGCATCACCAAGGCCTACACCACCCGGGTCGGCTCCGGCCCGTTCCCCACCGAGCTGTTCGATGACCACGGCCGTCACCTGGCCGAGCGTGGCCACGAGTTCGGCGCCACCACCGGCCGCCCGCGCCGCTGCGGCTGGTTCGACGCCGTGGCCCTGCGCCATGCGGTGCAGATCAACTCGGTCTCGGGCATCTGCCTGACCAAGCTCGACGTGCTCGACGGCCTCGAGAACATCCGCGTCTGCGTGGGCTATCGCAGCAAGGATGGCGATGTGCTCGACACCCCGGTGGACTCCGAGGGCTATGAGGCCATCGAGCCGCTCTACGAGGACCTGCCGGGCTGGAGCGAGTCGACCCTGGGCGCCCAGCGCGTCGAGGACCTGCCGGCCAACGCCCGCGCCTACATCCGCTACCTGGAGGAGAAGGTGGGCGTCAGCATCGACATCATCTCCACCGGCCCGGATCGCAACGAGACCATCGTGCTGCGCAACCCCTTCGAGGGCTGAGCGCCGCCGCGGCTTACCGCCGAACTTCCCCGGCCGGTCACGCCAGGCCCCGCTGCAGCGGGGCCTTCTGCTGAATGGCCGCAGGGTTGACGGCATCACAATGGCCGAGACGCCACCATGACTTCGTCACCCTCACTTTCTCAGGTGCTGCTGCCGGCACTGGAGGCCAGCCGTGCCGGAGACGCCCGCGGCTTTCAGGCACTCCCGCGCGCCGCCGCGCCGTCTCTGCTGGCAGTGGCGCAGCGTTTCCTGAGCGAGGCGCGCCACGTCGATGACGTGACTCACGACACCCTGATGCTGGCCTGGCAGAACGCCCACTGCCAGGCAAAGAGCGAGCTTTCCCCCGAGGGCTGGCTGTTCGCCGTGCTGGCAAGCCGGCTGCACAGCCTGCTGACGGCAAAGGGGGCGCTGGCTTCCTCCGGGGGCGTGTTCGACCCGATACCCGCGCAGCGACAGGGCGCGGCCCTGTGGCAGCTGGCGCAGACGCTCGCGCCGGTCCCGCCCGGAGAGGCGCTGTCGAGGCGTCTCGAGCAGCGGCTTCAGGATCTGCGACGTGCGCCCGGGCTGCCGCTGACGCCCACCGGCGAAACGGTGCACCCACCGCTATACGACCGGCGCCTTCGGCGTCGTATGCTGAGGTCGCGGGTTGCCTATCAGGCCAAGATGGCGTTTCAACACGCCCTCGGCCGTCCATTCGAGGACTTCCTGTTTCGCCGCTGGCAGCGGAATCGTGAGGCTTGCCGCACGCTGGAACAGCAGGGGCTGCCGCGGCGGAGCCTGGAGTCCGCGCTGGGTGAGCGTCTGGATCTCGAGATCGACCCGCGCCGCCTGGTGCGAGGGTTCAGCTATCCCGACGGCTTCCCCGACCGCCTGGAGAGACGCAAGGCGTCCAACCTGTTTCTGTGGGAGGGCGACTGGGACCGGCCGCGGCACTATCTGGCCGACAGCGGCCACGTGCGGTTCATCCAGGACATCTGGCGACACCGCCTGGCCCCCGAGGAGAGCGATACCTTTCAGCAGCTGGAGGCGAGCCGCCTGAGCGGCAACCCGATGCGCTCCCATCATCGCGGCATGCTGCTCGACAGCCGAGAGCGGATTCTGGAGTATCTGCGACTCTACCTGCTCTACATGGAAGATATGGCCTGTTTCGGCTTCGATGCGGGGGCGGGGAAGGATCGCCTGGGAGTGGCCGTGGACCGTCGGGGCCAGCTGATCAAGATCAACAAGGGGCTCCATCGGCTGGCCATGGCCCAGGTGCTGGGCCTGCCGCGGATAACGGTGCGCGTGCGCAGCGTGCATCGCGCCTGGTGGGACGAGCAGACCCGCGACTGCGGCGGCGAGGAGGCGCTGGAGCGGCTGGTATCGGCCCTGCGCCGCTGTACCCCGGCGCCGGAGTGAGGCGCCGGCTCGCTGGGCAAGCCGGCGCCCTGAGCGGGCTCAGTAGTCGATGCCGCGGCGGGCCTGAATCCCCGCGTTGAAGGCGTGGCGTACCTCCTGCATCTCGGTCACGGTGTCGGCCATGGCGGTGAGCTCGCGGTGGGCGTTGCGCCCGGTTATGATCACCGTCTGCTCCGGTGGGCGGTTCTCGATGGCGCGCTTCACCGTCTCGATATCCAGGTAGCCGAACTTGAGCATGTAGGTGAGCTCATCGAGCACCACCAGATAGACCCCGGGGTCGGCCAGCATGCGCTCGGCCTCCACCCACACCTTCCGGCAGGCGGCGGTGTCGGCCTCGCGGTTCTGGGTGTCCCAGGTGAAGCCGGTGGCCATGATGGCCACCTCCAGGTTGGGGTCCTCGGCCAGCCGCTCGCGCTCGCCGCACTCCCACATGCCCTTGATGAACTGCACCACCCCCACCCGGTAGCCGTAGCCGAGGGCCCGGGTCACGGTGCCCCAGGCGGCGGTGGTCTTGCCCTTGCCGTTGCCGGTGAAGACCAGCAGCAGGCCGCGCTGCTCGGTGGCGGCGGCGACCTTGCCGTCGACATGGGCCTTGAGTTTCTGCATCGCCTGGTGGTGGCGGGTGTCGCGATCGTTCATCGGGGCTCCGTATCTGTACAGGGTTTGTCCAAGGTAGCTAGCTTACGCCAACCGCCCGGTCCCGTCAGCCACCCTGGCGCACCCGCGCCTCCATGCGAGCCAGGAACACCCCCATGATGCGCTCATAGAGAGTGCGGCCGAGCACCGCATCCTCGATGCCGGCATCCACGTTGGGGTTGTCGTTGACCTCGATCACCACCACCCGCTCGCCGGCCTGCTTGAGGTCGACGCCGTAGAAGCCGTCGCCGATCAGCCGGCAGGCCCTGAGGGCGGCCTTGATCACCGCCGGCGGTGCCTCGGCGGGGTCATGGGTGGTGAAGCCGCCGCTCTTCACCCGGGCGCCGGAGTGGTCGTAGATCTGCCAGTGGCCGCGGGCCATGTAGTAGCGGCTGGCGAACAGCACCTGGCCGTCCAGCACGCCGATGCGCCAGTCGTACTCGGTGGGCAGCCACTCCTGGAGCAGCAGCAGGGCGGAGTCCCGGAACAGGCGGGCGGCCTCGCGCTCGAGCTGGGCCTGGTCGGTCACCTTGACCACGCCGCGGGAGAAGGCGCCGTCCGGCACCTTGAGCACCAGCGGGAAGGCGAGACGCCCGAGCCGCTCGGCCAGGGGGCGGCGATCGCCGCGCTGCAGCAGCACCCCCTCCGGCGCCGGCACGCCGCGGGCCCGCAGCAGGGTGTGCAGGTAGACCTTGTTGGTGCAGCGCAGGATGTCCCGGGGCGAGTCGATCACCACCAGCCCCTCGTGCTCGGCGCGCCGCGCCATGCGATAGGTGTGGTGGTCCAGCGCCGTGGTCTCGCGGATGAACAGGCCGTCGAACTCGGCCAGCCGCCCGGCGTCGCGGCGGGTGATCAGCGACACGTCGATACCCTGCTTGCGCCCGGCGCGGATGAAGGCCTTGAGGGCACTGCGGTTGCTGGGCGGCAGTGCCTCCTTCGGGTCGACCAGGATGGCCAGGTCGAAGCGGTAGCGGCGGCGCGCCTTGGGGGTGCGCCAGACCTGGCGCGAGTGGCGGTTCAGGGCGCTGGCGAAGAGGTCCTGCTCGTCCGCAGCCAGGTCGCGCAGGCGCAGCGGGCGCAGGCGTGCCAGCCGCCAGAGGTCGTGGCGGCGCACCAGTTTGGCCTCGAGCAGCGGGCAGGGCAGGCGCTCGAACAGCTTGCGGGCGAGCCGCGCCAGCGCCGGCTCGCGGCACTCGCCGAACAGCACCCGCAGGGTCAGGGCATCGCCGGGCAGGGCGCCATCACGGGCCAGCTCGCCGAGCAGCGGTGCCAGGGTGTCCAGCTGCAGGTCGATCAGCGCCTTGCGCGACAGCTCGTTGAGGGTCTCCACCGTGGGCAGCACCCGCTGACCGCGGGCCTGGGCCAGCAGCGAGACATAGTAGCCGCTGTCGAGGTAGTCGAGCTCGCCGCACAGGTTGAGCACGTGGGTGGTGCGGTCCTGCTCCTCGCTCGCCCGGTGGCGGCGATCCTGGGCCAGGAAGTCGGCGGCGGTGATCAGGTCCTCGGAGGGGTAGTAGGGCTGCCAGTCGTCGAGGCGGTCGACGACGATTCGCAAGGGACACATGGGGCGCTTTCCGGACAGAGGGAGAGGGGGAGACAACGCGCCCAGCATGCGGCAGGGGGCGGCGGCGGACAATCGGCCGGCACAGTGAAAAGATTTCATGTTGCTGGCCGCTGACAGCCGTGGCCGGGCTGCGCAGAATCACCGCCATCGACACAGGAGCTCCCCATGACCACCCGACTGCGTCCGGCCACGCCCCAGGATCTGGACGCCCTCCATCGCCTGGAGCAGAGCGCCTTTACCGGCGACCGCTTCAGCCGCCGCCAGCTCTGGCACCTGCTCAACCGCGCCCACGCCGCGACCTGGGTGGTCGAGCGCGAGGCCGAGGACCTCTCGCCGGCGCGCCTGCTGGGCTACGGCATTCTGCTGTTTCGCCACGGCAGCCGCCGGGCGCGGCTCTACTCCTTCTGCGTGCATCCCGAGGCCCGCGGCACTGGACTCGGCCGTCAGCTGCTCGAGTGCCTGGAGGGCGAGGCCAGGGCACGGGGCAGTGCGCTGCTGGGGCTCGAGGTGCGTGCCGACAACCGGGTAGCGCTGGGGCTCTATCGGCGCATGGGCTTTCGCCTGGAGCGCTGGCTGCCGGAGTACTACGAGGACGGCTGTGCCGGCTGGCAGATGGTCAAGGCACTCGAGGCGCTGCCGGCAGGCGCGGAGAGCGTCGCGGGCTGATAGAATCCTGGCGTCTTCCCAACCACAGTCAGGAGCCGCCATGCCCTCCTTCGATATCGTCTCCGAATTCGACGGCCATGAGGCCAGCAACGCCGTGGACCAGGCCAATCGTGAGGTCCAGACCCGTTTCGACTTCAAGGGCGTCACCGCCAGCTTCGAACTCAACGGCGAGACGGTCTCGCTGGAGGCCGAGGTGGATTTCCAGCTCAAGCAGATGCTCGACGTGCTGCGCGGAAAACTGATCGGCCGCGGCATCGACGCCCGCTGCATGGACGTCCAGGAGCCGGTGCTCTCCGGGGTGCGGGCCCGCCAGGAGGTGACCCTCAAGCAGGGCCTCGACCAGAAGGAGGCCAAGGAGATCGTCAAGCGCATCAAGGAGTCCAAGCTCAAGGTCCAGGCGCAGATCCAGGGTGAGAAGGTGCGCGTCACCGGCAAGAAGCGCGACGACCTGCAGGCGGTGATGGCGCTGCTGCGCGGCGAGGGTGGCCCCGACCTGCCGCTGCAGTTCGACAACTTCCGCGACTAAGGGCCCCATAGCCCATGGCGATTGGCCAGACGCTCCCGGTTGGTCTTCAATGAAGTCAGGTCGCCAAGAGAGCGCAGGATGTCGACGCTTGCACGTCTGGTCTATATCGCCATCGCCTGGGTCAGCTTCGGCCTGGGCGTGATCGGCGTCTTCGTGCCGCTGATGCCCACCACCTGCTTCATGCTGCTGGCGGTGTGGGCCGCCTCGAGGGGTTCGCCTCGCTTCGCCCTGTGGATCCGCGCGCACCCGCGCTTCGGCCCCACCGTGGTGGCCTGGGAAGGGGAGCGGGCGATTCCCCGCCATGCCAAGTGCCTGGCCGCCGGCATGCTCGCCTTCTCCATGCTGGTGCTGGCCCTCACCGTCAGCCTGCTGTGGCTCAAGCTGGCGCTGATCGGCGGGCTCTCCCTGCTCGGCCTGTGGATCATCACCCGCCCCGAGCCGGCACTCGGCCGCTAGCAGGGGCCGCCTCGGCCTGTCGGGCGGGGGCGAGTCGAGCGGGTCTCTGAGGGGTCATTGAGAGGTCTTTGAGAGGCCTTTGAGATAGAAGGGGCGGGCGCCGTACAATGGGAGCCATTTCCGACAGGAGCTTCCCGAATGTCCGATCCCCAGGCGACCCATCTCAGCGACTACCGCCCCCCGGCCTACCGCGTGACCCGCACCGAGCTGACCTTCGACCTCGACCCCGCCGCTACCCGGGTCAAGACGCGCCTGCATCTGGAGCGCCATCCCGAGGGCGAGGCCGGTGATCCGCTGCAGCTGCACGGCGAGGGGCTGGCCCTCAAGGCCATCGCCCTGGATGGCGAGCCGCTCGACGCGGATGAGTATGCGCTGAGCGAGAACGGACTGACCGTCCATCGGGTACCGGAGCGCTTCCACCTCGACACCGAGGTGGAGATCGCCCCGGAGGCCAATACCGCCCTGGAGGGGCTCTACCAGTCCAGCGGCATGTACTGCACCCAGTGCGAGGCCGAGGGCTTCCGGCGCATCACCTTCTACCCGGACCGCCCCGACGTCATGGCCACCTTCAGTACCACGGTGATCGGCGATGCCGGCCGCGAGCCGGTGCTGCTCTCCAACGGCAACCCGGTGGAGCGCGGGGAACTGCCCAACGGGCGGCACTTCGTCACCTGGGAGGACCCGCACCCCAAGCCGAGCTACCTGTTTGCCCTGGTGGCCGGCGACCTGAAGAAGGTCGAGGACACCTTCACTACCCTGAGCGGGCGGGAGGTGACCCTGCAGATCTGGGTGGAGGAGGAGAACCTCGGCAAGACCGACCACGCCATGGCCTCGCTCAAGCGCGCCATGGCATGGGACGAGGAGGCCTATGGCCGCGAGTATGACCTCGACCTCTTCATGATCGTGGCGGTGAACGACTTCAACATGGGTGCCATGGAGAACAAGGGGCTCAACATCTTCAACTCGGCGGCGGTGCTGACCCACCCCCACACCGCCACCGACGCCGCCTTCCAGCGGGTCGAGAGCATCGTGGCCCACGAGTACTTCCACAACTGGTCGGGCAACCGGGTGACCTGCCGCGACTGGTTCCAGCTCTCCCTCAAGGAGGGCTTCACCGTCTTCCGCGACCAGTGTTTCTCCGCCGACACCAACTCGGCCCCGGTCAAGCGCATCGAGGACGTCTCCTTCTTCCGCACCGCCCAGTTCGCCGAGGATGCCGGCCCCACCGCCCACCCGGTGCGCCCGGACCACTACATCGAGATCGGCAACTTCTACACGCTGACCATCTACGAGAAGGGGGCCGAGGTGGTACGCATGCTGGCCAACCTGGTGGGGGAGGCGGCCTTCCGCTGCGGCAGCGACCTCTACTTCGAGCGCTTCGACGGCCAGGCGGTGACCATCGAGGACTTCGTGGCCTGCATGGCCGAAGCCTCGGGGCTCGACCTGACCCAGTTCATGCGCTGGTATGACCAGGCCGGCACGCCGGAGATCGACGCCTTCGGCGAGTATGACTACGCCCGCGGCGAGTACCGCCTGCGCCTGGCCCAGCGCACCCCGGCCACCCCGGGGCAGCCGGACAAGCTCCCCCTGCATATCCCCGTGCGCCTGGGCCTCGTCGGCACCAAGAGCGGGCGCGACCTGCCGCTGACCCTCGACGGCGAGACGCTGGGCACCGATGCGGTGATCCACCTGCGCGAGGCGGAGCAGGAGTTCCTCTTCACCGACGTGGCCGAGGCCCCGGTGCCGTCGCTTCTGCGCGGCTTCTCGGCCCCGGTGAAGCTGCGCTTCCCCTACGGCCGCGAGGACCTCGCCTTCCTGCTGGCCAACGACTCCGACGGCTTCAACCGCTGGGACGCCGGCCAGCGCCTCGCCCTGCTGGCGCTGGACGACCTGATCGCCGCCCATCGCAACGGCGTGGAGAAGGTGATGGACACCCGGGTGGTGGATGCCTTCCGCAGCCTGCTCGCCGCCGAGACCGACGACAAGGCCGTGCTGGCCGAGATGCTGACGCTGCCCAGCGAGGCCTATATCGCCGAGCAGCAGCCGCTGGTGGACGTGGATGCCATCCACGCGGCGCGCACCTTCGTCAAGCAGGGCCTGGCCATGGCGCTGCGCGACGACTTCCTGCGGGTCTACCGCGAGAACCACCTCGAGCACTCGGGGGGCGAGCCCTATGCGCCGACCCCGGAGCAGATCGCCCGGCGCAGCCTGAAGAACGTGGCGCTCTCCTACCTGATGGCCATCGAGGACGAGGAGGGGATCGAGCTCGCCCGGGAGCAGTTCGCGGCGGATCACAACATGACCGATGTGCGCCACGCCCTGACCCTGCTCACCCACAGCAGCCGCGACGAATTCAGCGAGCCGGCCCTCAGGGCCTTCGGCGAGAAGTGGGCCCACGACCCCCTGGTGATGGACCAGTGGTTCGCCATCCAGGTGACTCGGCCGCAGCCCGATGCGCTGGACAGGGTCAAGTTCCTGATGGAGCACCCGGCTTTCTCCCTGAAGAACCCCAACCGGGTGCGGGCGCTGATCGGCACCTTCGCCGGTCAGAACCGGGTCAACTTCCACCGCCTCGACGGTGCGGGCTACCGCCTGCTGGCCGACATGGTGATCGAGCTCAACCGCCTCAACCCGGAGATCGCCGCGCGGCTGATCACGCCGCTGACCCGCTGGGCGCGCTTCGACGAGACCCGCCAGGCGCTGATGAAGGCCGAGCTCGAGCGCATCCGCGCCGAGAAGCTCTCGCCGAATGTGTATGAGGTTGTCGAAAAAGCCTTGGCTTAAATTGGGCGAGAGAGGTTTGCGTCGCGAGCGATGAGAGGCTGGTCGCCGCCGAAGCGCAGGAACCGGAGTGTAGCTCGCTACATGAGGATTCCGAGCACCGCCGGCGGCCAGGATATCGAGCGCAGCAGCAAAGCCTCCGCACAATCAATAGATCAGCCAGCTCAGCACCATCAACCCCAGCAGCCACCAGATCAGGGTGGCGATAATGGCCCGGCGCATCAGCGCCCGGAAGCCCTTCCACAGAAGCCAGAGCCCGAGCACCAGCACCACCAGGCTGATCAGCGACGGCGAGATGCCCAGCGCCCCGGAGAGGCCATCCAGGAAGCCGCGGGCGGCATTGCCGATGTTGGCGAAGAAGCCGGTCAGCAGGTCGACGGCAAAGCGGATCACCTCGCCCAGCGTCCTGCCGATCCAGGTAAAGAACTCTTCCATGTCAGCGGGTCCCGTGCATCACTCGATCAGGTCGAGAACGGTACCCACGATATCGTCCATGGTCACCAGGCCGAGCAGGCGATTGTCGTCGAGCACCAGCACACGTTTGACGATGCTGTCGGTCATCAGCCTGGCCACATGGCGCACGTCCAGGGACTCGCCGACGCCAATGGCGGGCTTGGCGCAGACGTCGTAGACGTTGATCAGGTCGATGTCGCCGTTCTCGGCCACGATGGTCTTGAGGATATTGGTGTAGGTGATCAGGCCCCAGGCGTCGTGGGGGTCCTGCTGCTCCACCACCAGGCACTTGAGGTTGTGCTTCTTCATCAGCGCCAGGGCGTCGCGCAGGGTGGCGAAGGGTGACACCGTCACCACGTCGCGCATCATGATGTCCTTGACCAGCATTGTCTCTCTCCGTCAGTGGGTGGCGCTCAGATATCCTGCCTGAGTCGTTCCTCGAAGCGCTTGACCTGGGCCATGTCGATGCCGCCGAGATGCTCCACGGGCAGGGTCATCACCAGCCCCTTGGAATCCTCCCCCGTGGGGTTGAGGACCTGGCGCACCGCCTTGAGCACCTTGAGCGACAGCCCCTTCTCCAGGGTCAGCAGGATGATGCTCTGGCTGCCCTCGAAGGTCAGCCCGAAGAAGGTCTTCTTGCGCTCGCCGCCGATGCCGCGGCCGGACATCAGGGTCATGCCCACGGCGCCGGCCTCGGTGGCGGCATCGATGCACTCCTGCTCCAGTTCCTCGGGCACGATGGCCACCAGCAGGGAAAACTTCATGATTGCCTCTCTCTCCAGTGGGCCACCCGTTCCATCAGGATGGCATAGCTCATCACGGTCACGATAGGGAAGATGGAGGCGAAGGCGATCAGGCCGAAGCCGTCGATCAGCACGTTGCGTCCCTCGATCTGGCCGGCCAGGCCGATGCCCAGCGCGGTCACCAGGGGGACCGTCACCTCCGAGGTGGTCACGCCGCCCAGGTCGAAGGCCAGCGCCACGATATAGCGCGGTGCCAGGGCGGTCAGGGCGATCACCAGCAGGTAGCCGCCGATGATGTAGTAGTGGATGGAGTCGCCGCTGATGATGCGGTGGACGCCGATGGTGATGCCTATGGCCACCCCCACGGCCACCAGGATGCGGATCACGTTGCCGTTGATCTTGCCGGCGGCGGCCTCCTCGGCCTGCTGGCCCACGGCGATCAGCGCCGGTTCGGCCATGGTGGTGGCGAAGCCGATGGCGAAGGCGAACAGGTAGACCCACAGCCAGGTGTCGAATCCGATCAGCTGCTCGGCCATGCGCTGGCCGATGGGGAAGAGCCCGAGCTTCAGGCCCACCACGAAAGCGTAGAGGCCGATGATCACCAGGGCGAAGCCGACGCCCACCTTGACGGGGCTGGCCAGGGGGCGGCGGATCACCGCGTACTGGAAGAACAGGATCACCAGGATGATGGGCAGCACGTCGCGCAGCATGCCGAACAGGTCGAGGATCATGACCAGCGGGCCAGAGGGCTTTTCCACGTCGCTGCCGGCGGCCACCAGGGCGGCGCCGTTGGCGACATCGCCGGGGTCGGCGTAGACCAGGATGCCGTAGAGCTGCACCCTGATCATCGGCACCATCACGGCCAGCGCCACCAGGCCGAAGCCGTCGAGCAGCGGGTTGCGGCCGCGAATGGAGGAGGCCAGGCCGATGCCCAGGGCGGCGATCAGCGGCACGGTGACGATATTGGTGGTGACGCCGCCGGAGTCGTAGGCGAGCCCGACGATCTCCTCCGGCGCGAAGAAGGTCACCGCCACCACCAGGATGTAGCCGACGATCATGTACCAGTGGATGGGGTGGCCGAGGATCACCCGCAGCACGCCCAGCGCCATCACCAGGCCCACCGAGGTGGCCACGATCAGGCGCAGGGTGAGGGCGTCGATGCGTCCCTCGCTGATCTCGTAGGCCTGCTCGGCCACGGCGATCAGTGCCGGTTCCGCCACCACCGCCGAGAAGCCGATGGCGAAGCCGAAGGCCATCAGCAGCGGCATGGAGCCGCGCCTCGCGAACTGGTTGGCGAGCCGCTTGCCCACCGGGAAGATGCTCAGTTCGAGTCCCTGCAGGAAGAGCGCCACCCCGACGGCCACGATCAGCAGGCCGATGGCGATGCTCAGGCCGCCGTCGGGCCACTCCCGGAACAGCAGGGCCTGGAAGGCCACCACCACCACGATGATCGGTGTCAGGTTGCGCAGGGCATGAAGAAAGGCGTGGGCGAAGTCCCTGAGTTGCTCGGCCAAGTTCGGCTCCCTGAATCGTCTCTTGGATCATCCCGGTGGCGACCCCGGGGCGCCGGCCTGCTAGCCTTGAAGCTGTCCCTGCCGGGCCGGTGTGTGCCGATGATAGCATCAAGCCCCTGCCACGACATGACCTGCCCGCGGGTCAGGACCTTGATACGGGTCAAGCCGTCTTGCCCTCCCAATCTCGACAAGGAGTCGACCATGTCACTCTCGATGATCCTGCCGCTGGTGATCCTCGGCCTGCTGGTGGTCTATGCGGTCGCGGTCTACAACCGCCTGGTGGCGCTGAAGAACCGCTACCAGAATGCCTTCGCCCAGATCGAGGTCCAGCTCAAGCGGCGCTACGACCTGATTCCCAACCTGGTGGAGACCGCCCGTGCCTATATGAGCCACGAGCGCGAGACCCTGACCGCGGTGACCGAGGCGCGCAACGGCGCCCTGGCCGGACTTCAGAACGCCGCCGCCCACCCCGGTGAGCCGGGGGCCATGGCGGCGCTTGCCGGCGCCGAGGGGGCGCTGGGAGCGGCACTCGGTCGGCTCAACGTGGTGATGGAGGCCTACCCGGACCTGAAAGCCTCCGAGAACATGCGCCAGCTCTCCGAGACCCTGACCAGCACCGAGAACCGCGTGGCCTTCGCCCGCCAGGCCTTCAACGACGCGGTGATGCAGTACAACACCTACAAGCAGAGCTTCCCGCCGGTGGTCATGGCGGCCTCCTTCGGCCACAAGCAGGATGCCGCGCTGCTGGAGTTCGCGGACAGCGCCGAGATCCAGGCGGCGCCAAGCGTCAGCTTCTGACGGGGGCGGCCCATGGATTTCTTTACCGCCCAGGACCGCGCCCGGCGCCAGACCGGGCGCCTGGTCGTGCTGCTGCTGCTGGCGGTGGTCGGCCTGGTCGTGGCGGCCAGCGTGCTGGTGGCGCTGGCCGTGGTGCTGATGGATGGCCAACTGGGCGGACCGGACCCGCTGGCCCGCGCCCTCGAGCCCGAGCTCTTCGCCTGGGTGGCGCTGGGGGTGGTGGCCGTGGTGGTGGGGGGCGCGGCGATGCGCCACCTTCAGCTGCGCGCCGGCGGCTCGGCGGTGGCGGAAGCGCTCGGGGGCCGTCTGCTCAACCCCGAGACCCGGGACGCCGACGAGCGTCAGCTGCTCAACGTGGTGGAGGAGATGGCCATCGCCTCGGGCATGCCGGTACCGGCGGTCTACCTGCTCGAGGACGCCGCCATCAACGCCTTCGCCGCCGGCCACCAGACCCACGATGCCGCCATCGGGGTGACCCGGGGGGCCATCGAGCACCTCGACCGTGACCAGCTGCAGGGCGTCATCGCCCACGAGTTCAGCCATATCCTGCACGGCGACATGCGCCTGAACCTGCGCCTGGTGGCGCTGCTTCACGGCATCCTGGTGATCGGCCTGATCGGCCAGCTGCTGCTGCGAGGAGCGGCGATGTCGGGACGCGGGCGCTCGTCGCGTCGCGGCGGCGGTGCCCAGGTGGGGCTGATGGCCGGCGGGGCGGCGCTGATGCTGGTCGGCTATGCCGGCACCCTGTGCGGCAACATGATCAAGGCGGCGGTGAGCCGCCAGCGCGAGTTCCTCGCCGATGCCAGCGCCGTCCAGTACACCCGCAACCCCGAGGGCATCGGGGGCGCCCTCCAGACCCTGGCCGCCTACCGGCTCGGGTCGCGGCTGATGGCGCCCCAGGCGGCGGAGTTCAGCCACCTCTACTTCGGCAGCGGCGTGCGAGCCCTGAGCCGCTGGACCGCCACCCACCCCCCGCTGGAGGCGCGCATCCGCCGCGTGCTGCCGCGCTGGGACGGGTCTCTGCCCGAGCCCTTCGCACCGGCACCCAAGGCCCCGCCGGCACAGGAGCCGGCGGCGGCCTCTCTCCGGGATGCCCGCCTCGGCGGCGGCCTGGGAGGCGCCGCGGCCGGTGCCGCCATCGCCGGTGCGGTGGTGGCCAGCGTCGGCCAGCCCGACCCCGAGGCGCTTGCCCTGGCCCGGCGCCGCCTGGCGGGGCTCGACGAGCGCCTGGTCGTGGCCGCCCATGATCCCTTTGCCGCCCGTGCGTTGCTCTACGGCATCCTGATGGGCGTCGACCCGGCCAGCCGCGAGGCCCAGCGCCGGGTGCTGGCGAACCAGGCGCTGCCGGAGGTGCTGCGCGAGCTCGACGCCCTCGAGGCGCCCCTCGCCGAGCTCTCGGCCGGGGATCGCCTGCCGCTGATCGAGGTGGCGCTGCCGGTGCTGCGCCAGCTCTCCGCCGCCCAGTTCGCCCGCTTTCGGGCCTGCCTCACCGGCCTGATGGCGGCCGAAACCGTGCCTGGTGCCCTGCAGTGGGCGCTGCACCGGCTGGTGCTGACCGGCATCGAGGGCGAGCCCCGGGCGCGACGCGACCGGCATCTGCGCGACCTCGCGGGGCCGCTGTCGCTGCTCGCTGCTGCTCTCCACCCTGGCCCGCGCCGGCCAGGCCACGCCGGATGAGCAGCGTGAGTCCCTCGAGCAGGCCGGAAGGGCGCTGGGCGTGGCCCTGGACCTGGTGCGCGAACCGCCCTCGGCGGCGGACCTGGACTGGGCCATGGCCCGCCTGGTGCGGCTCGTCCAGGCCGAACGGGCGCCGCTGCTGGCCGCCATGGTGTGCTGTGTGGAGCAGGATGGCCGGATCGCCCCGGAGGAGGCCGAGCTGCTGCGGGCGGTGGCCTGGACCCTGGGCTGCCCGCTCCCCCTGCGCGACGACTAGGTGGGTTTACACAACTGGGCCGGGGCGCGGCTTGCGGTAGGCCTGCCGCCTCTGGTGGAATATGTTTCTCTCAGATGTCAGACATGCAGGAGCAGGTAGATGCAGAAGAGACCCTGGAAACCCGCCCTGCTGGCGGCGCTGCTGGCGCTGGGGCTGGCCGGCTGTGGCAACGGCGACGAGACCCCGCCGGCCGCCGAGGAGCCCGCGGCCGAGCCCGCCGCCCAGGAAGAGAGCGCGGCGCCTGCCGAGGAGCCGGAGGCCCTCGAGGACGAGCTGCCCCCGGAGGAGCAGGCCGGCCTGGTGGATGACGCGGCCGAGGAGCCGGTGCCCGCCGAGGAGGCGCCGGACGAGGTGCCCGAAGAGATTCCCGAGGCCGAGACCCTGGGCGAGTCCCCGGCCAGCACCCTGGACGAGGGCGCGGCGCTGCCCGGGGAGACCACCCGGGACGAGATCGACGCCATGCTCGAGGAGACCGAGCGGCGCTTCGAGGAGGCGCAGCGGCGCATCGAGGAGCAGTTCGAGGAGGCCGAGGAGGAGGCCGCCGTGCCCGAGCCCATGGAGGGCGACGAGGGCTTCGATACGGGAATGGACTTCGACTCGAGCCTGGACGACGAGGCGCTGGATACCGGCGGGCCGTCCCGCTCCGATATCGACGCCATCATCGAGGAGCAGGAGCGGCGCTTCGAGGAGGCCCAGCGTCGCCTCGAGGAGCAGTTCGATGCGGTGGAGCAGGAGCTTCCCGAATTCGAGCCGATGGAGGTCGAGGAGTACGAGTTCGAGCCCATGGAGTCGGAGTCGGAAGAGCGCTGAGCCGCCGTCCCCGAGCGCCGGCCACAAAAAAGGCCCACCGTGCGGTGGGCCTTCTCGTGACAGCGGCGGCGCCTTGGCGCCGCCGGCCGCGTCGCCGAATCAGTCGGCGAGGCGGATGTTGGAGGCCTGAAGGCCCTTCTTGCCCTGGGTGACCTCGAAGGTGACCTTCTGGCCGTCCTGCAGGGTCTTGAAGCCCTCAGCCTGAATCTCGGAGAAGTGAGCGAACAGGTCATCGCCGCCGTCGTCCGGGGAGATGAAGCCGTAGCCCTTGGTGTCGTTGAACCACTTGACAGTGCCAGTTGCCATTGTCGATTTCCTTAACATACTTTAATGGTCGTACCGGGCTCGCCGGAGCGGAGTCCCGAGGTGCGTGGACGGGGCAAGCAAAAAAGTGCGCACTGGGTGGATCGAGGTGATCGAACGACAGCCGACGACTTGTTTCTTGCTGACCTACGCTGCGGTGCGGTGCCGAGGCCCCCTGACAGGCCGGTGTTCATCACGCCGTCCGTCAGCCGCAAATCCACTGTAGATCGAATCCCCTCGGGCAGCAAGCCCGCCACTCGACGCAAGGAAGGCCCCGGCCCATGTTCATCGATGCCCAGTTCTGGCCCTTCCTGGTGGCCATTACCCTGCTCTCCATCAGCCCCGGGGTCGATACCCTGCTGGTGATCCGCAACACCGCCCGGGGCGGGGTGCGTGACGGCGTGCTGACCAGCCTGGCGATCTGCTGCGGGCTCTTCGTGCATGCCGCGGTCTCGGCGCTGGGGATCTCGCTGATCCTGCTGCAGTCGGCCTGGGCCTTCCAGCTGCTCAAGCTGGCCGGGGCCGCCTATCTGGTCTGGCTGGGCGTGCAGGGCCTGCTGGCGGCGCGGCGCGGCCAGGGGCTGCCGGTGGCGGGGGTCAGCGGCGAGCGCCGGCCCGTACCGATGTGGCGGCCGCTGCGCGAGGGACTGCTCTCCAACGTGCTCAACCCCAAGACGGTGGTCTTCTACATGGCCTTCCTGCCCCAGTTCATCGCCCCCGGCGACCCCGCGCTTGCCAAGTCGCTGTTCCTGGCCGGGGTGCACTTCGTGATCGCCAACCTGTGGCAGATCGGCGTGGCGGTGATGGTGAGCAGCGCCGGGCGCCTGCTGGGCAGCCGGCTCTTCTCCCGGGCCCTCAACGGGGTGACCGGGGTGGTGCTGATCGCCTTCGGCATCAAGCTGGCCCTGGAGCGCCCCCCGGCCTGAGCCATCGGGCATGGCAGTAACGACACCGCCCCGGCCATGGCCGGGGCGGTGTCGTTGTGGGCTCGCGGGGACGGGGTTCAGTTCCTGGCCAGCAGCGAGCGGTCGTAGCGCACCGTCTTCTCGGTGGGGCTGAGCATGGAGACGCCCTGGCTCGAGCCGCCGTTGGCGAGGCTCTCGAAGATCGCCCGGTAGCTGAGCACCGCCTGCACGTAGAGGCGCGTCTCGCGGAAGGGGATGCTCTCCACGAAGAGGTCGAACTCCTCCGGGGCGTCGGCCAGCCAGCGGTCGACCCGGCCGGGGCCGGCGTTGTAGGCGGCCGCGGCGGCCAGGCGGTTGCCGCTGTAGCGGTTGAGCATGTCGCGGATGTAGGTGCTGCCCAGGCGGATGTTGAGCTCCGGGTCGAGCACCCCGTAGGCGCCGGGGTCGCTGATGCCGAGCTGGCGAGCCAGCTGGGTGGCGGTGCCGGGCATCACCTGCATCAGCCCGCGGGCCCCGGCCGGCGAGACCGCCTCGGGGTTGTAGGCGCTCTCGCGCCGGGCGATGCCCATCAGCAGGTAGGGGTCGACCCCCGTCATGCGGCCCCAGTGCAGGAAGTGCTCGCGGTAGGCCTCCGGGAAGCGCCAGTCCAGGGCGTCCCACATGCGTCCGGTGATCGTGGTCTGCACCAGCTTGGCATGCCAGCCACGGCGCTGGGCGTAGTCGGCCAGGGCGCGGGCCTCGCGCTCGCCGGCGCGCTCCACGGCCGCATACCATTCGCTGGCGGCCAGGCCGGGTTCGTTGATGCGCAGCAGCGCCTCGGTGCGCTGCACGGCCGGCCAGCGGGAGACCTGCTGCCGGTAGCTGTCGTCGAAGCCGTTGCGCTCCAGGTTGAGCGCATAGGGCTGGCCCAGGCGGTCGGCGGCGGCGAAGCCGAAGAAGTTGCGCCCCTCGGCGGCCAGGGCATAGGCCTCCCGGGCCCGGGCGTCGTCGCCGAGCCGTTCGTGGGCGCGGCCGGCCCAGTAGTGCCAGCGGCTGTCATCCCGGGTGTCGGGCTCCATGCGCGCCAGCCAGTCCAGCACGCCGCGCCAGTCGCGGTCGGCCAGGGCGGCACGCACGCGCAGCTCCAGCAGGTCCGCGTCGCTGCGGGAGGCCAGGGCCTGGTCCACCCAGCCACGGTTGTGGCGGATGTCGCGCACTAGGGAGTAGAAGATCAGGTCCCGCTCGATCTCGGCCCGATGCTCCCTCTCGATAGGCAACGGTTCGCCGATCCTGCGCCACGCCTCCAGGGCCGCCTCGGTGTCGGCGCGGGTGAAGCCGTGCATGGCGGCGGCGAACAGCGGGCCGCTGGCCCGGCACTCGGGGCCCAGGCAGGTCGGCACCCGGGTCACGGCGGCGAAGTCACCCGAGAGGCGCTCCTGGGCCTGGCGCGCCTCCTCCCAGCGGCTGCCGAGCTGGCGCCCGAGGTAGCCGACGAGGCCGCTTTCGCCGGCCTGCCAGGCGAGCATCTTGCGCTCCCAGATCTCCTGTTCGCCGATCACGCCACGGTCGCGCAGGGCCCTGAAGAGGTTGTTGCAGGCGTCCGGCTGGGAGCGGCCTACCATCCACAGGGAAAGCCCGCCTTCGGCGGCGGCCTGGGGGTCACTGCCGAGCAGGGCAGAGTAGTAGTAGCACTGGCGGGCGGTGCCGGCCGGCTCGCCGTCGGCCACGGCCAGCAGGCTGCCGTAGCGGCCGGCGTAGCCGTACTGGGCGATGGCCTGGCCGCGCAGCCACTCGCCCAGGGGCGAGTCGGCGTGGCGCTCGATGAAGTCGAGGACCTGCCCCGGCTCGGCCTGGGGCAGGCGTGTGCGCAGGCGGTGGTACTCCACGTAGCCGGCCAGCGGGTGGTCGGCAATGGCGCGCTGGTCGATGCGCTCCCACTGCTGGCTGCGCGCCGCTTCCAGGGCGTCGCGCATCGCGCGGTCATCGGCCTGTGCCAGCGGCAGCGAGAACGGCAGCGACAGTGCCAGGGCGCTCAGCAGGGTGCCGAGGCGCCGGATGCCGCTTCGCCGGGTGCCGTGTTGCGGGGCGGGGGGGCGTTGGCGCATGGCGAGGATCTCCGGGAGTTGACGTCCGATTGCTCCTATCGTGGCGCATTACGGGCCGCCTGGGTAGGGGAAAACGGTAACCGACGCGGGGGCTGCGTTGACGGGCGGCGCCTTGTGCCCGGCCGGCCCCGCGGGTAGTCTGGCATGATCTTTTCAAACGCTTGTTGGAATGTCTTGCGCCACCAACTTGCGTCACCAAGAGGAGCCCCGGTGTGACGCCCCGTGCCGACCGATCCCCCGAGGCCTGGCTTCGGGCCCTGACCCGCTTCGTGCGGGTGATTCCCCATACCCGCGAACTGGGCCTCGAGGTGCTTACGGCCGACGCCGAGGCCGTCCGCATGCGTCTGCCCTGGTGCGACGACCTGCTGGGCGATGCCTCCCGCGGGCTGGTCCATGGCGGGGTGCTGACCATGCTGCTGGACACCGCCTGCGGTAGCGCCGTGCTGCGCGGGCTGCCGGCGCCGGAGGTGTGTCCGACCCTGGACCTGCGGGTGGACCATTTCCGCCCGGCGGTGGCGGGCCTGGCGCTCCATGCCGAGGCGCGGGTGGTCGGGGTCACCGCCTCGGTGGTCTTCACCGAGGGAACCCTGTGGCAGGAGGAGGGCAAGCCGGTGGCCCGGGGCATCGGCAACTTCGTGCGGCTGGGGCCGCGCAATACGCCGCCCGGCTTCGCCGAGGCGCTGTTTGCCGACGAGCATGACGAGGAGAGCCGCGATGCCTGAAGGGTTCGATGACGTGGCGTGGCTCGAGCGCACCCGCACCGAGGGCGATGTGGCGGCCTGGCTGGCGCTGATTCCCTATGCGCGCCGCATCGGGGTGAGCGCCGAGCCGGACCCCGGCGGCGAGGGGCTGCGCTTCCGGCTCGAGCCCGCTGCCGGCAACGTCGGCAACGTGCTGCTGCCGGCGCTGCATGGCGGGGTGGTGGCCGCCTTCATGGAGACCGCCGCGACCCTCGACCTGCTGCTGGCCGCCCGGGAGCCCCGCCTGCCGCGCATCGTCGACCTCTCCATCGACTACCTGCGCACCGCCCGGGTGGTGCCCACCTTCGCGCGCTGCTCGCTGCTGCGTGAGGGGCGCCGCCTGGCCAACGTCCGGGTCAGCGCCTGGCAGGAGGACGAAGCGCTGCCGGTGGCCACGGCGCGGCTGCACTTCGTGCTGGGGGAGCCGGCCAGCGGCGAGACATGAGTCGCGGCAAGGCTTGAAAAGCGCGCCTGGGGCCCCATATCGGCGACAGTGATTCCCCCCGCGGCACCGCTCGCCGCAGAACCTGTCGACGAGGTCCAGGACACATGACCACTGCCACGCACGAAGAAACTCTTGGCTTCCAGACCGAGGTCAAGCAGCTGCTTCACCTGATGATCCACTCCCTCTACTCCAACCGGGAGATCTTCCTGCGCGAGCTGATCTCCAACGCCGCCGATGCCTGCGACAAGCTTCGCTACGCGGCGCTGGACAACGACGCCCTCTATGAAGGCGACAGCGAGCTGCGCATAGAGATCGAGCACGACGCCGAGGCGGGCACGGTGACCGTGCGCGACAACGGCATCGGCATGAGCCGCGAGGAGGTCATCGCCAACCTCGGCACCATCGCCCGCTCCGGCACCGCCGAGTTCCTCAAGCAGCTCTCCGGGGAGCAGCAGAAGGATGCGCGGCTGATCGCCCAGTTCGGCGTCGGCTTCTACTCCGGCTTCATCGTCGCCGACGAGGTCTCGGTGCGCACCCGCAAGGCGGGCAGCGACACGGCCGAGGGGGTCGAGTGGCGCTCGAAGGGCGAGGGCGAGTTCACCGTGGCCGACGTCGAGCGCGAGGTCCACGGCACCGAGATCGTCCTGCACCTGAAGGAGGACGCCAGGGAGTTCGCCGACGACTTCCGCCTGCAGGGCCTGGTGCGCAAGTACTCCGACCATATCGAGGTGCCGGTGCGCATGCCCAGGGTCGAGAAGGCCCGGGACGAGGAGGGCAAGGAGGTCGAGGGCGGAGAGACCGTCTCCTGGGAGACCGTCAACGAGGCCACCGCCCTCTGGACCCGCCCCAAGAGCGAGGTCACCGACGAGGAGTACCAGGCCTTCTACAAGCACGTCGCCCACGATTTCAGTGACCCGCTGATCTGGAGCCACAACAAGGTCGAGGGCAAGCTGGAGTACACGAGCCTGCTCTACGTGCCGGGCCGGGCCCCCTTCGACCTCTACGAGCGCGACGGCGCCCGCGGCGTGAAGCTCTACGTGCAGCGCGTCTTCATCATGGATGACGCCGAGCAGTTCCTGCCGCTCTACCTGCGCTTCATCAAGGGGGTGCTGGATACCCGCGACCTGTCGCTCAACGTCTCCCGGGAGCTGCTGCAGCAGGATCCCCAGGTCGAGAAGATCAAGTCCGCGCTGACCAAGCGGGCCCTGGACATGCTCAAGAAGCTGGCCAAGGACAAGGAGGCCTACCAGACCTTCTGGAACACCTTCGGCAGCGTGCTCAAGGAGGGCCCGGCGGAGGACTTCGCCAACCGCGAGAAGATCGCCGGCCTGCTGCGCTTCTCCACCACCCACACCGACAGCGCCACCCAGGACCAGTCCCTGGCCGACTACGTCGAGCGCATGAAGGAGGGGCAGCAGAAGATCTACTACATCGTGGCGGACGGCTTCAACGCGGCCAAGTCCAGCCCCCACCTGGAGATCTTCCGCAAGAAGGGCATCGAGGTGCTGCTGCTGCATGACCGCATCGACGAATGGCTGATGAGCCACCTCACCGAGTTCGACGGCAAGAGCTTCGTCGACGTGGCCAAGGGCGAGCTCGACCTCGGCGAGATCGAGGGCGAGGAGGAGAAGAAGGCCCAGGAGGAGACCGCTAAGGCCAAGCAGGACCTGGTCAAGCGGGTCAGGGAGGCGCTGGGCGAGGAGGTCCAGGAGGTCAAGGTAACCCACCGCCTCACCGACTCCCCGGCCTGCGTGGTGCTGCCCGAGCACGAGATGGGCTTCCAGATGCGCCGCATCATGGAGGCCGCCGGCCAGCCGCTGCCCGAGGTCAAGCCGATCCTCGAGCTCAATCCCGAGCACGCCCTGGTGGCGCGCCTGGAACAGACCGAGGGCGAGGGCTTCGCCGACCTGGCCCGGGTGCTGCTCGACCAGGCGATCATCGCCGAGGGCGGCCACCTGGATGACCCGGCGGCCTACGTGAAGCGGCTCAACGCCCTGCTGACCGCCTGACGCCCGCCGCGCCGGGCCCGTATCGACGCCACCCCTCGGGGTGGCGTCATCGTTTCCGGGTGCGACAGGGTGCCGCGCGTCGAAAGTCCAACCGGACGGGCGCTCGTTCGTGGCCTACGCTGAAGTCAGGCGGCGGCTGCCGCCGCCGGCAGGCCATTGAACGGGAGAGTGACGTGAAGATTGGAGCCCCGAGGGAGCGAGCGAAGGGGGAGGCGCGGGTGGCACTGACCCCCGAAAGCGCCGCCCAGATCCAGAAGCTGGGCCACGAGTGTCTGGTCGAGGCCGGGGCCGGTGCGGCCGCCGGGTTCGACGACCAGGCCTACCGGGACGCCGGCGTCAGCGTGGTCGACGGCGCCGAGGCGCTGTGGGCCGAGGCCGACGTGGTCATCAAGGTGCGCGAGCCCAGCGAGGCGGAGGCCGGGCTGCTGCGCGAGGGGCAGACCCTGGTCAGCTTCTTCTGGCCGGCCCAGAACGAGGCGCTGCTGGAGACCTGCCGCGGCCGGGGGGCCACCGTGGTGGCCATGGACATGGTGCCGCGCATCTCCCGGGCCCAGAAGATGGATGCGCTCTCCTCCATGGCCAACATCGCCGGCTATCGTGCGGTGATCGAGGCCGGCAACCACTTCGGCCGCTTCTTCACCGGCCAGGTGACCGCGGCGGGCAAGGTGCCACCGGCGAAGGTGCTGGTGATCGGTGCCGGGGTGGCAGGGCTCGCCGCCATCGGCACCGCGGTCAGCCTGGGGGCCATGGTGCGCGCCTTCGACGTGCGCCCCGAGGTGCCCCAGCAGATCGAGTCCATGGGCGCCGAGTTCCTTTTCCTCGACTTCGACGAGAGCCAGGACGGGGCCGAGACCGGCGGCTATGCGGCCCCCTCCAGCCCCGAGTTCCGCGAGAAGCAGCTGGCCTGCTTCCGCGAGCAGGCGCCCGACATCGACATCGTCATCACCACGGCGCTGATCCCGGGCCGGCCGGCGCCCAAGCTGTGGCTCGAGGAGATGGTCGCGGCCATGAAGCCCGGCTCGGTGATCGTCGACCTGGCCGCCGAGAAGGGCGGCAACTGCGACCTGACCCGCCCCGACGAGCGGGTGATGAGCGACAACGGCGTGGTGGTGATCGGCTACACCGACTTCCCCTCGCGCATGGCCACCCAGGCCTCGCTGCTCTTCTCCACCAATATTCGCCATATGCTCACTGACCTGACCCCCGGGAAGGAGGGGGCCATCGTCCATGACATGGAGGACGACGTGATCCGCGGCGCCACGGTGACCCACGCCGGCGAGATCACCTTCCCGCCGCCGCCGCCCAAGGTGAAGGCGATCGCCGCGGCGAAGCCCAAGCCCCGGGAGAAGGCACCCACGCCGGAGGAGAAGCGGGCCGCGGAGCTCGCCACCTTCCGTGAGCAGACCCGCCGCCAGGTGACCCTGCTGGGCGGGGGGGGCGCGCTGATGCTGCTGCTCGGCCAGATCGCCCCGGCCTCCTTCATGCAGCACTTCATCGTCTTCGTGCTGGCCTGCTTCGTCGGCTTCCAGGTGATCTGGAACGTCAGCCACTCGCTGCACACGCCGCTGATGGCGGTCACCAACGCCATCTCCGGGATCATCATCCTCGGCGCCATCCTGCAGATCGGTTCGGGCAGCGGCATCGTCATGCTGCTGGCGGCGATCTCGGTGCTGATCGCCACCATCAATATCGTCGGCGGCTTCCTGGTCACGCGCCGGATGCTGGCGATGTTCCAGAAGTCCTGATCCCGGAGAGTCGAGATGCTGAGTCAAGGATTCGTGTCCGCCGCGGCCATCGCGGCAAGCGTGCTCTTCATCCTCTCCCTGGGGGGGCTGAGCAATCAGGAGAAGGCCAAGCGGGCGGTCTGGTACGGCATCGCCGGGATGGCGGTGGCGGTGCTCTTCACCGCGCTGGGCCCCGGCATCGGTGCCCACTGGCTGATGCTGCCCCTGATCGCCATCGGTGCGGCGATCGGCTGGGTGGTGGCCAAGCGGGTCGCCATGACCGAGATGCCCCAGTTGGTGGCGGCCCTGCACAGCTTCGTCGGCCTGGCCGCGGTCTTCGTGGCCTGGAACGCCGACCTGGAGCGGCGCCGGGTGCTGGCCGCCCGCGCGCTCGATGCCACGCACCAGGAGTTCTCCGCCTTCGCCGCCCTGGTGGCCACCAAGGCTCCGGACGAACTGACCTTCCTCCAGCTGGAGGTGATCTTCGCCATCTTCATCGGGGCGGTGACCTTCACCGGCTCGGTGATCGCCTTCGGCAAGCTGGCCGGCAAGGTCGACGGCAAGGCGCGCCAGCTGCCCGGGGGGCACCTGCTCAATGCCGGGGCGGCGGTCGTCTGCCTGGTGCTGGCGATCGCCTACCTCAACGGCGCCGGCTTCTGGACCCTGCTGGCGCTGGCGGCGCTGGCGTTCTTCATCGGCTACCACCTGATCATGGGCATCGGCGGCGCCGACATGCCGGTGGTGGTGTCGATGCTCAACAGCTACTCGGGCTGGGCGGCGGCGGCGATCGGCTTCACCCTCTCCAACGACCTGCTGATCGTCACCGGCGCCCTGGTGGGCTCCTCCGGTGCCATCCTCTCCTACATCATGTGCAAGGCGATGAACCGCAACTTCGTCAGTGTCATCCTCGGCGGCTTCGGCGGTAGCCAGGGCCCGGCGGCGGAGATCGAAGGGGAGCAGGTGGCCATCGACGCCGGTGGCGTGGCCAGCGCACTCAACGACGCCGACAGCGTGATCATCGTGCCGGGCTACGGCATGGCGGTGGCCCAGGCGCAGAACGCGGTCAGCGAGCTGACCCGCAAGCTGCGCAGCGCCGGCAAGGAGGTGCGCTTCGGCATCCATCCGGTGGCGGGTCGTCTGCCCGGCCACATGAACGTGCTGCTGGCCGAGGCCAAGGTGCCCTACGACATCGTGCTGGAGATGGACGAGATCAACGACGACTTCGCCACCACCGACGTGGTGATCGTCATCGGCTCCAACGACATCGTCAACCCGGCCGCCCAGGAGGATCCCAACAGCCCCATCGCCGGCATGCCGGTGCTGAAGGTGTGGGAGGCCAAGCAGGTGTTCGTCTGCAAGCGTGGCCAGGGCACCGGCTACTCCGGCATCGAGAACCCGCTGTTCTTCAAGGAGAACACCCGGATGTTCTACGGCGATGCCAAGGCCAGCATCGAGTCGCTGCTGCCGCAGATCGACTGAGCCGGCCAACCGCCCGGGCCGAGGCCCGGGCGCTGTCGCCTCGAGACGCCCCCTTCGCGGGGCGTTTTTCGTTACACTGCGCCCATCGATTCCGACCGACACGGGGCGACCATGACCGACCAACCCCTGCGCGTGGCGGTGCTCGGCGGCGGCAGCTTCGGCACCGCGCTCGCCAGCATCGCCGCCGACAACGGCGCCCGGGTGCGCCAGTGGCTGCGCGACCCGGCGCTGGCTGAGCAGATCAACCGCGAGCACGTCAACGGCCGCTACCTGCCCGACTACGCCATCAACCCCGCGGGGGCGGCCGCCACCGGGATGGCCGAGGTGCTCGAGGGCGCCGACCTGGTGCTGGTGGCGATCCCCTCCAAGGCGTTCCGCGAGGTGGTGCGCCAGGCGCGTCCCTTCCTCGCCCCGCAGCAGATCCTGGTGACCACCACCAAGGGCATCCAGGAGGAGGGCTTCAAGCTGATGAGCCAGATCCTCGAGGAGGAGACCGGCTTCGCCCATATCGGCGTGATCTCCGGGCCCAACCTCGCCTCCGAGGTGGCCGACAAACAGCTGACCGCCACGGTGATCGCCAGCGACGACCCCGAGACCCGCACCCGGGTGCAGACGGCACTGGGCTGCGACTACTTCCGGGTCTACGCCAGCAACGACCGCTACGGGGTGGAGCTCGGCGGGGCGCTCAAGAACATCTACGCCATCGCCGCCGGCATGGCCGCCGCGCTGGGCATGGGCGAGAACACCCGCAGCATGCTGATGACCCGGGCGCTGGCCGAGATGAGCCGTTTCGCCGTGGCCCAGGGCGCCAACCCCATGACCTTCCTGGGACTGGCCGGGGTGGGCGATCTGATCGTCACCTGCTCCTCGGCCCTCTCGCGCAACTACCGGGTCGGCTACGCCCTGGGCGAGGGGAAGAGCCTCGACGAGGCGGTGGAGGCCCTGGGCCAGGTGGCCGAGGGGGTCAACACCGTGCGTTTGGTGCGCGACAAGGCCCGGGAAGATGGCGTCTACATGCCCCTGGCCGAGGGGCTCTACCAGGTGCTGTTCAAGGGGGTGCCGGCCAAGGAGATGGCGCGCATGCTGATGCTCGGCGAGCAGAGCAGCGACGTGGAGTTCATCCTGCCCCGGGAGGCCGTGCAGCAGGCCCACCGGGAGACCGGGGGGCGGCATGGCTGAGCGGCTGCTGATCATGCGCCACGGCGAGGCGGGCCCCGGGGCGCCGGATGCCGAGCGCGAGCTCACCGCCCGGGGGCGCCGGGAGGCCGAGCGCATGGCCGCCTGGCTGGCCGAGCGGGATGACCTCGCCGGGCTGCGCCTGATGGCGAGCCCCTATCGGCGCGCCCGCCAGACCGCCGCCATCGTCGGCGAGGCGCTGGGGCTCGAAGCGGAGGCGCTCTCGTTCATCACGCCGGATGACCCGCCCCGGGCGGTGGCCGACTGGCTGCTGGCGCAGCCCCAGGGGCGGCCGCTGCTGCTCGTCAGCCACATGCCGCTGGTGGGCGCGCTGACCGGCCTGCTGGTGGAGGGCCGGGCCGATCGCGGGCTCGGCTTTCCCACCGCAGCCGTCGCCGAACTCGAGGCCGACGTCTGGGCCGCGGGCTGCGCCCGGCTGGTGGAATTCGTTTCACCGGCTACTTGTGATTGCGGCTGATCCGTCGACAGGCCTTCGAGGAGGCGCCATGAACCCCTCCCTGGGGGCTACCTAGACCATCCCTGGTCCACGGACCTCCTCTTCGACCTGTCCCCGGCGCCGCTTTCCCGAACCCTGACTAGATCAGCCCCGCCACCTTGAGGGCGAAGGCCCCGACGGTCACGGTGAGGCTGGCCATCAGGGTGGTCAGGGCGATGATATTGGCGCTCAGCACAGCGTTGCCGCCCATGGCCTTGGCCATCACGAAGGCCGCCGCCGCCGTGGGGCTGGCGAAGAAAAGGAACATCACCCCCAGCTCGCGCCCCTCGAAGCCGGCCAGCCAGGCCGCGCCGGTGGCCAGTATCGGCACCGTCACCATCTTGAGCAGGCTGGCGCTGGTGGCCAGGCGGCCCGAGTCGCGGATCGCCTCCAGGGAGGGGGTGGCACCGATGCAGATCAGCGCCAGCGGCAGGGTCAGGGAGGCGAAGTAGTCGCCGGAGGTCATCAGCCAGCCCGGCAGGCGCAGCTCCAGGGCGGCGATCGGCACGGCGGCCACCACCGCGAGGATCAGCGGGTTGCGGGCGATATGGGCGAGGATGCTGCGCCAGTCCGCGCGCTGTCCCTCCTGGTAGGTGGCCAGCGCCACCACCGAGAGGGCGTTGTAGGTGAGGATCACCACCCCCAGCAGCAGCCCGCCGGCGGAGAGTCCGTACTCCCCGTACATGCCGGCGGCCAGGGCCAGCCCGACGATGCCGCAGTTACCTCGGAAGGCCCCCTGGATATAGACCCCGCGCTCCGCATGGGGCACGCGCAGCCTGGCCCAGCCCCAGCAGAACAGGAAGCTGCCCAGGGTGGCCAGGGCGAAGAAGCCCAGCAGCCGCGGGTTGAGGGTGGCGTCCAGGTCGGCGCGGATGATGCTCAGGAAGATCAGCGTCGGCATGGTGCCGCGGAAGACCAGCTGGGAGGCGGTGGTGACGAAGGCGCCGTCGATCCAGCCGGCGCGCTTGAGCCCCAGGCCGATGAACACCATGGCGAACACCGGCAGCGTCACCTCCAGGGTCTGGAAGAAGAGGGCGGCAAGCTCCACGCGGCGGTGCTCCTAGCGGGCCAGCCAGAGGCCGACGACAATGGCGGCGATCACCGCGGCGAAGAAGAGGCGGTTGCGCAGGCGGGTATCACGGGGTGGCTTGGGCGTTGGGCTCACGGGGGCTCCGGGCGTGTTCGGCGGGGAAGATGGCTTGGCGAATCATGGTAATCCCGTTAGCCTGCTACTGCCACACGGGGCCTTCGTCGGCCCGCCTACCTGGATGATCCCATGCCCTCACCGACCCCCCTTCCCCGGCTGCTGTTTGCCCACGCCAACGGCTTTCCCGGCTCCAGCTATCGCAGCTTCCTGGCGCCCCTGGCCGAGCGCTTCGATCTCCACCCGCTGGACCGCATCGGCCACCACCCCGACTTTCCGGTGGGCCACAACTGGCTGGCGCTTCGCGATGAGCTGCTGCATACCCTCGAGTCCTTCGACGCGCCGGTGATTGGCGTGGGCCACTCCATGGGGGGCGTGCTGATGGCCATGGCCGCCGAGGCGTCGCCCGAGCGCTTTCGCTGCGTGGTGATGCTCGACCCGCCCCTGATGCTGGGGCTGGACGCCTGGGCCATGAAGGCCGCCAAGCGCTTCGGCTTCGTCGACCGGGTGACCCCGGCCGGCCAGAGCCAGGGGCGCCGCGCCGTCTGGCCCGACCGCGAGGCCATGCGCCACTCGCTGCGCCGGCGGCGGCTGTTTCGCCGCTTCACCCCCGAGGCGCTGCAGGACTACGTTGCGGGCGGCACCCGGCTGCTCGACGACGGCCAGGCGGTGCTGCTCTACGACCCCCAGGTGGAAGTGGAGATCTTCCGCCATCTGCCCGATCACCTGGGCGACCTGCCGCGCCGGCTGCGGGTGCCCTTCGCCCTGCTCGCCGGAGAGGAGTCCGACCTGCTCACCCCGCGCCGGCGCCGCAGGCTCCGGCGCCACGGCGTGCCGGTGACCCTGGTGCCGGGTACCCACATGTTTCCCATGGAGCACCCCGACGAGGCCCGTCGGATCCTGCTCGAGACCCTCGATGCACTGCTGGAGGCCCGATGAACGAACCTGTTGAACTGCGCCTGGCCGAGGGCCGCCTGGCCGCCCTGGCCTGGGGCGACGCCGGCAGGCCGACCTGGCTCGCCCTGCACGGCTGGCTCGACAACGCCGCCAGCTTCAGCCGCCTGGCGCCGCGCCTGGTGGCACGCCTCGGCATCCGGGTGGTGGCCCTGGACTTCTCCGGCCACGGCCGTTCGGCCCACTCCCCCGGCGACTACGCCCTCTGGGACTACTGCCACGACGTGCTGGACGCCGCCGATGCGCTCGGCCTCGAGCGGCTGACGCTGCTGGCCCACTCCATGGGGGCGGGGGTCGCCTGCCTGACCGCAGCGGCGCTGCCGGAGCGGCTCGCGCGACTGGTGCTCATCGACGGCCTGGGGGCGGTGACCACCGAAGCCGAGCACGCCCCGGAGCAGCTGCGCCGGGGCCTGCTGGCCCATCGTCGTGCCGTGTCCCCCGCTCCCCACTATCCTGATAGCGAGACCGCCGTGGCGTCGCGGGTCGCGGGAGGTGCGACACCCATCGATGCCGACACCGCCGCTCCCCTGGTGGCGCGCAACCTGGTCGAGCGTGCCGATGGACGCGTGGCCCTGGGTACCGATGCGCGCCTGCTGCGCCCCTCCCCGGTGCGCTTCTGCCCCGAGCAGGCCCTGGCCTGCCTGGGTGCGATTCGCGCGCCGACCCTGCTGGTGGAGGGGGAGACGGGGATCCTGGGCGAGAGCGAACGGGCCCGGCTGGCGCGAGGGGCGGTGCCGGGCCTGGTGCGCCGGGTGCTCCCCGGGGGGCACCACCTGCACCTGGAGCCCGGGGCCGTGGAGGCGGTCGCCGAGGCAATCGGCGCCTGGCGCGGAGAGACAACCGATGAAACCGAGGAGACGAGGGCATGAGCGACAGGGAGCGTAAGGGCAAGCGGGTGGCCCTGGTGCTGGGCAGCGGTGGGGCCCGGGGCTATGCCCATATCGGCGTGATCGAGGAACTCGAGGCCCGGGGCTACCGGGTGGTGGCCATCTCCGGCTGCTCCATGGGGGCGCTGGTGGGGGGCATCTATGCGGCCGGGCAGCTCAAGGGCTACCGCGACTGGGTGTGCCGGCTCGCCTACTTCGACGTGCTCAAGCTGGTGGACGTCACCTGGAGTCCCATGGGGGCGATGCGCGCCAGCAAGGTGATGGAGAAGCTGGAGTCCCTGGTCGGCGACGTGCGCATCGAGGAGCTGCCGATACCCGTCACCACCGTGGCTACCGATCTCACCCGCCAGCGCGAGGTGTGGTTCCAGAGCGGGCCGCTGCTGGAGGCGATCCGCGCCTCCATCGCCGTGCCCGGGGTGATCACGCCGGTGCACCGCGGCGACCAGGTGCTGGTGGATGGCGGCCTGCTCAATCCGCTGCCGATCATCCCCATCGTCTCGGCCCACGCCGACTTCGTGATGGCGGTCAACGCCACCGCCCACAGCCCGCGCCCGGTCACTCTCGAGGAGCTGCTGCCGCCGGACCAAGCGGCCGAGGAGCGGGCCCGGGAAGAGGCCCGGGATGCCGGCGGCATCGACTTCGGCGGCTGGGTCGACGAGGTGCGCAGCGCCGCCAGCCGCTGGTTCGATGGCCTGGGGGCGGGCACCGGCAGTGCCGATGGCGAGGAGGGCGACCAGAGCGAGGCAGGGGTCCGCCGCCGCCAGTGGGGCCGGCTGGACATGGTGCTGGCCTCCTTCGATATCACCCAGGCGGCGCTGGCCAAGTACAAGGTGGCGGGCTATCCGCCGGACGTGCTGATCGAGGTGCCCAAGACGGTGTGTGGCGCCTACGAGTTCCATCGCGCCGAGGCGCTGATCATGCTGGGGCGCCACCTGGCGGTGGAGGCGCTGGATCGCTACGAGGGGCACTGCCATCCGGGCTTCGGGGAAGGTGGCATCGTGGTGGACCCGGTCCAGCCCGGTCTCATCTCCCCGGAGCCCCCGGGCGCGCCCGAACCGGACGGGCGCGAATGAGTCAGGCCTCGCCGCGGCGGCGCAGCAGCACGTAGACGGCGCCGGTGCCGCCATCGGCCTCGACGGCGGAGCAGAAGGCCAGCACGGCGGGCCATTCGCGCAGCCAGGCATTCACATGGCTCTTGATCACCGGGTAGTCGCTGGTGGTTCCCCAGGCCTTGCCGTGGACCACCAGCACGCAGCGGCGCCGCTCGGCGCTGGCCTCGCGCAGGAAGGCCTCGAGCTCGGCACGGGCCTCCTCCAGGGTGTAGCCGTGCAGGTCGAGGCCCGCCTCCCAGGCCAGCTGGCCGCGCTTGAGCCGCTGGCGGGTGCGCCAGGGCAGGTCGGGCAGGGCGAACTCCAGGGTCTCCGAGGGGCGCACGGCCTCCACGCGGCCGTCGGAGGTGCGCCCGCTGGCGCCGGCCTCGCTCGCGGCCTGGGCGGCGGCGCGGCGCTCGGCAGCCGCGGGATCCTCGCGCCGCACACGGCCGGGGTCGGCACGGTTGGTGCGCAGGCGGCGCACGCCTGCCTCGCGCAGCGCCTGGCGGAAGGCGCTGATCTCGTCGTCGTCCGGGCGGTGGCGGTCTCGGCTCATGGCGATGGGGGCCAGTCGGGAAAGTGAAGGGGACCCAGTATAACCAGCGTGGCGTGGCTGTGAACCGCCCCGGCGGTTACAATCGGCCCTCCTTGCCCGATTCGCCCGACAACGACAGGATGCCCCGTGGCCGCCCGCAACGACTCCTCCTCGACCCTGACGCTTCCCGACTCCGAGCTGCGCGATGGCCTGATCACCCTGCGTGACTGCCTGCGCTGGGCGGCCAGCGAGTTCCACCTGGCCGGGCTCTTCTACGGCCACGGCACCGACTCCCCCTGGGACGAGGCGGTGGCGCTGACCCTGGGCGCCCTGCACCTGCCCTGGAGCGTCGACCCGGCGGTGCTCGACGCCCGCCTGCTGCCCATGGAGCGCGCGCGCATCGTGGCCCTGGTGCGCAGCCGCATCACCACTCGCCGTCCGCTGCCCTACCTGCTGGGCGAGGCCTTTTTCGCCGGCTACCCCTTCGACGTGGACGAGCGGGTGCTGATCCCTCGCTCACCCATCGCCGAGCTGATCGAGCACGGCTTCGCCGCCTGGTTCCCCGACGAGCCGCCGGCCCGGGTGCTGGATCTCTGCACCGGCTCCGGCTGCATCGGCATCGCCGCCGCCCTGCACCTGCCCACCTGCGAGGTGGACCTCGGCGACATCAGCGAGGAGGCCCTGGCGGTGGCCCGCCAGAACATCACCCGCCATGACGTGGGCGAGCGGGTGCGTGCGGTGCACTCCGACCTCTTCGCGGCGCTGCCGGGCCGCTACGACCTGATCGTCTCCAACCCGCCCTACGTGGATGCGCGCGACCTGGCCACCATGCCCGCCGAGTTCCGCCACGAGCCGGCTCTGGCCCTGGGGGCCGGGGCCGACGGCCTGGAGATCGTGCGGCGTATCCTGCGCGAGGCCCGCGAGCACCTCACCGAGCGCGGCGTGCTGATCGTCGAGGTCGGCAACTCCGACCACCATCTGGAGGCCGCCTTCCCCGAGGTGCCCTTCCTGTGGCTCGAATTCGAGCGCGGCGGCCAGGGGGTCTTCGCCCTGACCGCCGATGAACTCGACGCCCATGCGGCGTCCTTCGCCTGATTTCCGATCCCTTCGAGGAGGAGCGCCCATGTCCGGCAACACCTTCGGCAAGCTGTTTACCGTCACCACCTTCGGCGAGAGCCATGGCCCCGCGCTCGGCGCCATCGTCGATGGCTGCCCGCCGGGGCTGCCGCTCACCGAGGAGGACCTGCAGCGCGACCTGGACCGCCGCCGTCCCGGCACCTCGCGCCACACCACCCAGCGTCGCGAGCCCGACCGGGTGAAGATCCTCTCCGGGGTCTTCGAGGGGGTCACCACCGGCACCTCGATCGGCCTGCTGATCGAGAACACCGACCAGCGCTCCAAGGACTACGGCAACATCAAGGACCAGTTCCGGCCGGCCCACGCCGACTACAGCTACCACCACAAGTACGGCCTGCGCGACTACCGCGGCGGCGGGCGCTCCAGCGCCCGGGAGACCGCCATGCGGGTCGCCGCCGGGGCCATCGCCAAGAAGTACCTCGCCAGTCGAGGCATTGCCATTCGCGGCTACATGAGCCAGCTTGGTCCCATCGCCATCGACTTCCAGAGCTGGGAGGCGGTGGACGACAACCCCTTCTTCTGCCCCGACCCGGCCAGGGTGCCCGAGCTCGAGGCCTACATGGATCAGCTGCGCCGCGATCAGGACTCGGTGGGGGCCAGGATCACCGTGGTGGCCGAAGGCGTGCCCCCCGGGCTCGGCGAGCCGGTGTTCGATCGCCTCGATGCCGAGCTGGCCCACGGCCTGATGAGCATCAATGCGGTGAAGGGGGTGGAGATCGGCGACGGCTTCGCCTCGGTCAGCCAGCGGGGCAGCGAGCACCGCGACGAGATGACCCCGGAGGGCTTCCTCTCCAACCACGCCGGCGGGGTGCTCGGCGGGATCTCCAGCGGCCAGGCCATCGTCGCCCACCTGGCGCTCAAGCCCACCTCCAGCATCACCACGCCCGGCCGCAGCATCGATGTCCATGGCAATCCCGTGGAGGTGGTCACCAAGGGGCGCCATGACCCCTGCGTGGGCATCCGCGCCACCCCCATCGCCGAGGCGATGATGGCGCTGACCCTGATGGACCACCTGCTGCGCCATCGCGCCCAGAACGCCGAGGTGCGCGTGGCGACCCCGGTGCTGCGTTGAGGAGGGCTCCGCCAGGCAGTGTGCGGGCTGCTACACTGCCTGGCATCACCACCGCAAGGGCAACGCCATGAAGATCAATGTCGAGTTCGACCTGACCCCCGAGGAGTTTCGCCAGTCGCTGGGGCTGCCCGACGTGGCGGTTTTCCAGCAGCAGCTGATGGAGCAGATCCAGAAGCAGATGGAGTCCGGCGTGGAGGGCTATGACCCCATGAGCCTGATGCAGCCGTTCCTGCAGCAGTCGGGCATGGGGCAGGGGCTGACCCAGGGGCTCTCCCAGGGGCTCTCCCAGGGGCTCTCCCAGGGCCTGTCGAGCTTCGGCACCTACCAGCTGATGATGCTCGACATGCTCAAGCAGGCCGGCCAGAGCGCCGCCCAGAGCAAGCCCGAGGCGTCCAGCGGCGCGGCGTCGGATAGCGCTGCATCCTCCTCCGCGTCCCGCGCGACAGGCAAGGCCGGCGGCACCGGAAGCGCGGCGAAGAAGGGGGCTGCCAGCGCCCGCTCGCGGGCCAAGCGCGACAGCTGATCCCCCGCCTGCCTTCGCCTTTCATCGTCTTGCAACCTGGGCCGTGGCAGACTAGGCTTTGTGCAGTGCAACATGCCGGGCGCATCGCCCGCCATCCGTCACCGTTTCGGGAGACCACCTCATGCAGGACAACAAGATGATCGATGCCTTCAACGAGCAGACCCGCCAGTTCTTCGAGCCGATGCGCAAGCTCAACTCCCTGATGCTGGACAACATGGAGAAGCTGACCCAGTACCAGATGGAGTCCATGAAGCGCTACAGCCAGCTCGGCACCGAGCGGCTGCGTGACGCCAGCGAGGTCAGCGACGCCGACTCCATGCAGGCCTTCACCGCCCGCCAGGCCGAGGTGATGAACCAGCTCTCCCAGCAGATGCTCGAGGACGCCAAGGCGCTCTCCGAGATGAGCCTGGAGTTCAAGGCCGAGCTGGAGAGCCTGTTCGCCGAGCAGGCCAAGCTGGCCGAGCAGGTGGCCGCCAAGGCCGCCGCTGGCGAGAAGGCGAAGGCCGAGCCCGCCAAGGCCGCTTCCACCCGCGGTCCCAGCAAGAGCTGAGCCACCATTGCCAGGCAGGATGAACCAGCGGCGCGCCCAGACGCGCCTCTGAACAGCCCGCTACCCGTCCAGGACGGGTGGCGGATTGCGCTATTTGCAGTCGGCACCGAGGCGGTGGCCGGCGCGTCAGGAGGGGTCAATGCAGCCAGGGGTTGAAGCACCGACACAGGCCGAGCTCGAGGCGTGGAACGTCCGGCTGAAGGAGATCGGCGAGGAGTATCGCGCCCTGATGGGGGATCTGCTGGAGCGCATGGTGCCCAGCGATGCCGCCGATTCCGTCTATGGGGACATGCGGGACAGCTTCCAGGCGGCGGCCGAGTCGCTGATGAGCAATCCTCCCCAGCTGTGGCAGACCCAGGCGCGGCTGATGCAGGACCAGTTCCAGCTCTGGCAGAACGGCCTGCGCGCCATGGCCGGCGAGCAGGTCGAGCCGCTGGTGACACCGCACAAGGGCGATCGTCGCTTCAATGACGAGGCCTGGACCAGTGACCCCTACTATCTGGCGCTCATGCAGCAGTACCTGCTCTTCTCGCGCATGGTCGAGGAGCTGATCGACGGCCTGGAGCTGCCGGCCGACCAGAAGCAGCGCCTGGGCTTCTATGCGCGCCAGCTGGTCAATGCCATGGCGCCCACCAACTTCGTCACCACCAACCCCGAGGTGATGCGCCGCACCATGGAAAGCCGCGGCCAGAACCTGGTGGATGGGCTGGCGCGGCTGCGCCAGGACCTGGCCAACTCCGCCGAGGGCCTCAACGTCACCATGACCGACCGCAGCGCCTTCGAGGTGGGTCGCAACATCGCCGTGACCCCGGGCTCGGTGGTCTACGAGAACGAGCTGATCCAGCTGATCCAGTATGCGCCGACCACCGAGAAGGCCTTCAAGACGCCGCTGCTGGTCATTCCGCCCTGGATCAACAAGTACTACATCCTCGACCTGCGCGAGGACAACTCCTTCGTCAAGTGGCTGGTGGAGCAGGGCCACACCGTCTTTCTCATCTCCTGGCGCAATCCGGGGCCAGAGCAGCGCGACCTCACCTGGGCCGACTACATGCAGCTCGGCCCCATCGCCGCCATGGAGGCGATCGAGCAGGCCACCGGTGAGAAGTCGGTCAACCTACTGAGTTACTGCGTGGGCGGCACCCTGGCCGCCTCCACGGTGGCCTACCTGACCAGCACCCGTCGTGGCCGCAAGGTGAAGTCGGTCACCTACATGGCTACCCTGCAGGACTTCCGCGACCCGGGCGAGATCGGCGTCTTCCTCTCGGAGCCGGTGATTCAGGGCATCGAGGCCAAGATGGCGAAGGATGGCTACCTGGATGGCCGGGTGATGGCCTTCACCTTCAACCTGCTGCGCGAGAACGACCTCTTCTGGTCCTTCTACATCAGCAACTACCTCAAGGGAGAGGTGCCGGCGCCCTTCGATCTGCTCTACTGGAACACTGACGGCACCAACCTGCCGGCTGGCACCCACGGCTGGTATCTGCGCCACATGTACCTGGAGAATCGCCTGGTTCAGCCGGGTGGCATCGAGCTGGACGGCGTCAAGATCGACCTGCGCAAGATCTCCACCCCCAGCTACTTCCTCTCCACCCGGGAGGATCATATCGCCAAGTGGAACAGCACCTACTACGGCGCGCTGCTGCCCAAGGGGCCGGTCAAGTTCGTGCTGGGGGGCTCCGGCCATATCGCGGGGGTGGTCAATCCGCCCCACAAGAACAAGTATGGCTACTGGACCAACGATGCCCTGCCCGAGACCCACGAGGAGTGGCTGGCCGGCGCCGAGCAGCATGAAGGCTCCTGGTGGCCCCACTGGCAGGCCTGGATGACCGAGAACGGCTACGCCGACCCGGCAGCGGAGAAGCTGGTACCCGCCCGGCAGCCCGGCGATGGCGAGCTCGAGATCATCGAGCCGGCCCCCGGCCGCTACGTCAGGATGACCATCCCCGAGGTGCTGGGCGAGGTCCCGACTTCGTCGAAAGCCTGAAGCTGTAAGCTATAAGCTGTAAGAAGAAGCGCCCAGCCGAGTGATCGGCTGGGCGCTTCTTGTTGGGTTCATCGCAGAGTGGCGTGCCTTCATCGCCCAATGAATCGAGCTCCTGGTATGGATTGACCCGTCAAGGGGTCGGTTGTCTCTGTTGCATGTGGTCATCCTCAATGCCTTCGGATCAGGAAGCGAGGGGCTATCAGCGACGGTGGATCTCTCTGGTATTCGTGGGTTGGGTACCGACCTGTCATCACTTCGTCGCGGAGCTGCCCTGGTCTACGAGCGAGGGTCACCCTGCCCCGGAGGGCGGGGGCCTCATAGGAGCGTCAGGGGTTCTCCCACCGGCCCGACGCTCCCTGACCCGAAGGCACTGGGACGGAATGATCATGCCGTGGCTCGGCTGCCGTGCGGCTTGCCCATGGCCTCGCAGGCAATCGCCCACAGGAAGCCGGTGAGCTCCCGAGCCACGGCCGTCACCACCTGTTGCTTGGCCTTGCCCGTGGCCGCCAGCCGGCGGTAGCGCCCACAGAGTCGTTTCTGTGCGGCCCAGGCTATCGCCTGCACCGTCGGCGAGGTCCTCTCGGCCCGCTGCTCAATAATGCGTGTCTTGCGGGCCGGAAAGCGGTAGCTCCAGGCAGCCTCCACCAGGACGCGTCGTACATGGCCATTGCCGGTCTTGGTAATGCCACCCTGGCGTCGGCTACCCCCGCTCGAGTGCTCGCTGGGCACGAGCCCCAGATAGGCCATCAGCTGACAGGGCGAATCAAAACGGCTGATATCCCCCAGCTCAGCCATCACCGTCATGGCGGTGATCAGGCTGACGCCGCGCATCGCCTGGATGGCTTCGACCACCGGGGCCAGCGACCAGGCCGGCAGGGCCGCCTCCATCTGCTTCTCCAGGCCGGCCACCCGCCGCTGGGCCTCCTTCACCGCCTCGATGTACTCCTGCAGCACGATCTGCTGAACCGGGGTGTCGAATCGGACCGTTTCCAACCAGCGGAAGTGCGCAGGAATCCACTTGCTCTTGCCGGGATAGGCCTTGCCGTGTCGCAGCAGGAAGGCGTTCAGGCGTTGCCGCGCCTTGAGCTCGATGGCCTTCATATCCTCGCGAGCCCGCGTCAGATCGCGAATCGCCTCCTGCTCCGGCGTAGGCACCCAGACGGGGGTGAGTTCTCCGGAGCGCGACAGGCGGGCCAGCATCTGCGCATCGCGGCGGTCGGTCTTGACGCGATCGCCGGCGCGGCGTGGGATCAGGGTCGGAGCCACCACCTCGCAATCATGTCCGCTGGCCTGAATCTGGTGATAGACGCCGTAGCCGCAGGGTCCTGCCTCATAGCTGAATAGCATGGGCTGCCCATCAAAGCGCTCACTCAGCTGACGAATCAGCTTGTCGATCGCCTTGGGTTCATTGGGGATCTCGCCACGAAACTCGGGCGTTTGCCGGCCTGCCTCAGCGACCGCCACCGAGATGCTGGCCTTATGCACGTCCAGGCCGATATAGGCGGCGTGAACGTAGCTGGCGGCGTTGATCCGCTCGGTGACAGTGCGGTCGACAACGGATCGCTGAGTTGCGTTAGACTGTTTCATGACCTGCCTCCCTTAATAGTGGCTCTGTGTTCTGGCCCAACCTCAACATAACCCACGACGTTGAGGTGGGGCAGGTCAATCCATCATGTCTACGGAGTGGAGCGGCGGCGCAGCCTCAGGCTCGGCAGCACCAGCAGCGCGGCCAGCAGCCAGGTGGGCCAGCTGCCGGTGCGGGTGAAGGGGGTGAGGCCCGCCATGGGGCGCACCTCGCCGGTGATGCTGGTCATCTCGAACGGGGGCGCGCGGGCGGTGATGCGGCCCATCGGGTCGACGATCACGGTCACCCCGTTGCTGGTGGCGCGCACCAGGTAGCGGCCGTTCTCGAGCGCGCGCAGGCGCGCCATCTGCAGGTGCTGCAGGGGGCCGATGGACTCGCCGAACCAGGTGTCGTTGGAGACCGTCATCAGCAGGGCGCTGTCCCGGGCGCGCTCGGCCACCAGGTCGGCATAGATGATCTCGTAGCAGATGGCGTTGCCGATGGTGGTGCCGGCGGCGACCATCGGCGCCTGGCCCGAGGGTCCAGGGGTCATGGCGGGCATCGGCAGGTCGAAGAAGGCGATGGTGCCACGCAGCAGGCTCTCCAGGGGGAGGTACTCGCCGAAGGGCACCAGATGCTCCTTGCGGTACTCTCCCTCGGCGTTGCCGAGGCCGATCACGCTGTTGAAGTAGCGCCCTTCGGCGTCGCGCTGCAGGATGCCGGTGAGCAGGGCGGTGTCGGGGGAGAGGTTGGACTGTACCCGCTCGAGAATCGGCCGCGCCTGGTCCTCGAACATCGGCAGCGCCGCCTCAGGCCAGACGATCAGGTCGAGGTCGTCGGGCTGGGTGCGGGTCAGCTCGGCGTAGATGTTGGCCGCCTCGCGCTGGCCCTCCGGTGTCCACTTGATCAGCTGGTCCAGGTTGCCCTGCAGCAGGGCGACCCGCAGCGGCTCGCCGGCGGGCTGGGTCCACTGGGTCGGCAGCGCCAGGGGGATGAGCCACAGGGCGGCCACCGGGGCCGCGGCCCACCAGCGCCGCGCCAGGAACTCCACCAGCAGGGTGCCGGTGAGGGCGGTGATCAGCGACAGCAGGTAGACGCCGCCGACGGGCGCCCAGGGGGCCAGCGGCGAGTCCACGTGGGCGGAGCCCAGCAGCAGCCAGGGAAAGCCGGTGAAGAGCCATGTCCTGAGCCACTCGCCCAGCACCCAGGCGCCGGCAAACGCCAGGAAGGCCAGCCGCGGCCCGGTGAGGCGCCGGTAGAGCCACAGGGTCACCGCCAGGAACAGCGCCATGCTGGCCACGAACAGCGCGGTGAGAAACACCGCCAGGGGCACGCCGGTGTAGCCGTAGTCGTGGATCGAGACATAGACCCAGGAGGCGCCGGAGCCGAACAGGCCGAGGCCATAGCACCAGCCGCGCAGGGCGGCTTGGCCGGGGGTGAGCGCCTGGATGCCCAGGTAGACCAGGCCCACCGCGACCGGGCCGAGCCACCACAGCTCGAAGGGCGAGGCGGTGAGGGTGGTGAGGACCCCGGCGGCCAGTGCCAGCAGGCAGCCGAGAAGCGGAGAGAGGCGAAGCTCAGACATGGTGACCGTCCGTGTTGGGGGCTGAATCAAGGGGGTGACGGGCAGCGGGGCCTCAGGCGTCGGCCTGCCCGCTGCAGGGCTCCGCCTCCAGCAGGCGGATGCGGCGGTTGTCGGCGTTGAGCACGGTGAAGCGCCAGCCGCCGATCTCGGTGTGCTCGCCGCGCCCGGGCAGGTGGCCGAAGCGCTGCATCACGAGCCCCCCGAGGGTGTCGAACTCCTCGTCGGAGAAGCGGGTGGCGAAGCGCTCGTTGAAGTCCTCGATGGGGGTCAGGGCGCGGATGGCGTAGCGCCCCTCTCCCAGTACGCGGATATCCTCCTCCTCGTCGGCGTCGTGCTCGTCCTCGATCTCGCCGACGATCTCCTCGAGGATATCCTCGATGGTGACGATGCCCGCGGTGCCGCCGTACTCGTCCACCACGATGGCCATGTGGTTGTGGGTGTCCTGGAACTCCTTGAGCAGGCTGTTGAGGCGCTTGGACTCCGGCACGAAGAGCGCCGTGCGCACCACCTCCTCGAGCCGGAAGGGGCGGCCATTCTGCTGGCCGCCCTGGAGCAGCGGGAGCAGGTCCTTGGCCAGCAGGATGCCCTTGACCTCGTCGAGGTTCTCGCCGATCACCGGGTAGCGGGAGTGGCCGGCCTCGAGGATGATCGGCAGGTACTCCTCCAGGGGCTGGTCGAGGCCGATGGCGGTTACCTGGGAGCGGGGGATCAGCACCTCGCGCACCTGCTGGTCGCTGATCTTCAGGGCGCCCTCGATGATCATCATGGCGTCCTGCTCGAGCTTCAGGCGGCTGGCGGCCTGGCGCAGGAAGGCGAGCAACTCGTCACGGGAACTGGGCTCGTCGCTGTCGCTGGAAAGCGCGCTGAAGAGCTTTTCCAGCCAGGATCGGCTGCCCTGGCCGCTCGTTCGGTCTTCGCTCATGGGTCGGGTCTCTCGTCCTCGGTCGCTGCGTCGTCGCGGGCGCTACCGCCCGCGTCTCGGTAGGGGTCGTCGATGCCCAGCTCGGCGAGGATCTCGCGCTCGAGCTGCTCCATCGCTTCGGCCTCGTCATCCTCGAGGTGGTCATAGCCGAGCAGATGGAGGGTGCCATGCACCACCATATGAGCGTAGTGATCGCGCAGGGCCTTGTCCTGCTCGCTGGCCTCGGCGGCCACCACCGGGTGGCAGATCACCAGGTCGCCCAGCAGCGGCAGCGCCACGCCCGGCGGGCACTCGAAGGGGAAGGAGAGCACGTTGGTGGGGCGATCCTTCCCGCGGTAGTCGCGGTTGAGCGCGCGGCTCTCCTCGGCGTCCACCAGGCGCAACGTCAGCTCGCTGTCGGCGTCGACCTCATGGCGAGCGAGCACCGCCGCCACCCAGGCCTCGAGCTCGGCCTGGCCGGGGAGCCCCTCGGCCGCGACGGCCTGCTGGCGGTCGACCCGCAGGCTCATGGCTCGCCACGCTCGCGGTCGAGGCGCTCCTGTCGCTCGAGACGCAGCGCCTCGCGCTCCTGCTCCCGGGCCTGCTTGCGGGCGCGCTCGGCGACCTCCTGCTCGGCCTCGTAGTGGTCGTAGGCCTCGATGATGCGCTGCACCAGGGGGTGGCGCACCACGTCCTTGGCGGCGAAGTGGGTGGTGCCGATCCCCGGCGTGCCCTTGAGCACCTCCAGCACCTGGATCAGCCCCGAGGTCTGGCCGCGGGGCAGGTCGACCTGGGTCACGTCGCCGGTGATCACCGCGGTGGAGCCGAAGCCGATGCGGGTCAGGAACATCTTCATCTGCTCGCGGGTGGTGTTCTGGCTCTCGTCGAGGATGATGAAGGCGTTGTTGAGGGTGCGCCCGCGCATGTAGGCCAGCGGCGCGATCTCGATCACCTGGCGCTCGATCAGCTTGGCCACCTGCTCGAAGCCGATCATCTCGTAGAGGGCGTCGTAGAGGGGGCGCAGGTAGGGATCGATCTTCTGGGCCAGATCGCCGGGCAGGAAGCCGAGCTTCTCGCCGGCCTCCACCGCCGGGCGCACCAGCAGGATGCGGCGCACCTCCTGCTGGTTGAGTGCCTCCACCGCGGCGGCCACGGCCAGGTAGGTCTTGCCGGTGCCGGCCGGCCCGATGCCGAAGTTGATGTCGTGGGCGCGAATGCTCTGCACGTAGGCCTGCTGGTTGAGGCCTCGCGGCTTGATCAGGGTGCGCGGGGTGCGCAGCAGCACCTCGCCGTCGGCCGCGCCACCTTCCTCCTCCTCCAGCGCCTCGAGGCCGGACTCCTGCAGGAAGAGATGCACGGTGTCGGGCTCCAGGTCGCTGGCCTCGGTCTCGCGGTAGAGGTGTTCGAGCAGGTTGGCGGCGGCCTTGACCCGGTGGATTGGGCCCGCCAGCTGGAAGATGTTGCCGCGGTTGCGCAGGGTGATGCCGAGGCGCGCCTCCACCAGCTTGAGGTGCTCGTCGCGCTGGCCGCACAGGTTGGCCAGGCGGCGGGGGTCATTGGGCTCGAGATTGAGGGTGATGATGCGATTGGCCGGGGAGGATGGCTGGCTCAAGACTGGCGGATCCCGTGGAAGTTGGATTTAGGGCAGCTTACTGCCCCGGCGCATGCCGGGGCAATAAAGGGGCGGGGCGTCAGTAGATCTCGGGCGAGGCGAGTTCGCCACGCAGCGAGTTGGGCAGCGCCTCGGTGATCTCCACGTCGACGAAGAAGCCGATCAGCTCCATGGGGTTGGCGGCACGGAAGTTGACCACCCGGTTGTTCTCGGTGCGCCCGGAGAGCTGGCCCGGGTCGCGGGGCGCGAAGCCGGTGACCAGGATGCGCTGGGTGGTGCCCACCATGCGCCGGCTGATCTGCATCGCCTGCTGGTTGATGCGCTCCTGGAGGATCGCCAGGCGCTGCTTCTTGGTGGCCTCCGGGGTGTCGTCCTCGAGGGCGGCCGCCGGGGTGCCGGGGCGCGCCGAGTAGACGAAGCTGAAGGAGTGGTCGAAGCCGATGCGATGGATCAGGTCCATGGTGGCCGCGAAGTCCTCGTCGCTCTCGCCGGGGAAGCCGACGATGAAGTCCGACGAGAAGCTGATGTCCGGGCGCAGCGCGCGGATGCGCTCCATCTTCTCGATGTACTCCGCCGCGGTATGGCCGCGCTTCATGGCGGCCAGTATCCGGTCGGAGCCGGACTGCACCGGCAGGTGCAGGTGGCTGACCAGCTCCGGGATCTCGCCGAAGGCCTCGATCAGGCTGTCGGAGAACTCCACCGGGTGGGAGGTGGTGAAGCGGATGCGGTCGATCCCCTCGACGGCCGCCACGCAGCTGATCAGCTCGGCCAGGTCGATCTCGTCGCCCAGTTGGTTGAGTCCGCGGTAGGCGTTGACGTTCTGGCCCAGCAGGTTGATCTCGCGCACGCCCTGGTCGGCCAGGTGGATCACCTCGTCCATCACCGCCTCGAAGGGGCGCGAGACCTCCTCGCCGCGGGTATAGGGCACCACGCAGAAGGTGCAGTACTTCGAGCACCCCTCCATCACCGAGACGAAGGCGGTGGCGCCATCGGAGCTCGGCTTGGGCAGGTGGTCGAACTTCTCGATCTCGGGGAAGGTGACGTCCACCACCGAGATCTGGTCCTGCTGACGGGCGTCGAGCATCGCGGGCACCCGGTGCAGGGTCTGGGGGCCGAACACCATGTCGACGTGGGGCGCGCGCTTGCGCAGCGCCTCGCCCTCCTGGCTGGCCACGCAGCCGCCGACGCCGATCACGAGATCGGGGTTGGCCTCCTTGAGCTTCTTCCAGCGCCCCAGCTGGTGGAACACCTTCTCCTGGGCCTTCTCGCGGATCGAGCAGGTATTGAGCAGGATGACGTCGGCCTCGCGCTCGTCGTCGGTGAGCTCGAGCCGGTGGGATTCGCCGAGCAGATCCGCCATGCGTGCGGAGTCGTACTCGTTCATCTGGCAGCCGTGCGTCTTGATGAAGAGTTTCTTCGCCATAAGAATTGGGTCGTGGCGCCAGGCGCCCGACGTCTGTCACCAGTGGATGAAGGGGGAGTGTCGTGAACGTGCGGCCGCGGCGGGCCTGACCGGTCGGGTCGAAAAGTAACCCGGCATTATACGCATGGCCCGGCAACGGGGCCAGCATGGGCCGTCGACCGCGGGAGTGTGCTACGCTTGCGCCTCTTGTCGGAACACGGTTCGAGGGACACTCAGCACCATGGCGGCGAAGCCTATCTATGGGGTGGTTTTTCACCAGCAGGGAGAAGTGTGGGAGCTCTACGCGCGCGAGATCTTCCAGAGTGACCTGTGGGGCTTCATCGAGGTCGAGGAGTTCGTCTTCGAGGATGCCTCCCGGCTGGTGGTGGACCCCTCCGCGGACAAGCTGCGGCTCACCTTCGAGGGGGTCATCCGCAGCTATCTTCCGCTCAATGCCATCGTGCGCATCGACGAGGTGGAGCGGGAGGGGCCGCCTCGGGCGGTGAAGAGCGACGGGCGGGTCGCCGAGTTTCCGCGGCCCTTCTCGCCGCCCTCTCCCCCGAAGCGCTGAGGGCGGCTGGTCACGAAGTGATCAGAATGGGCGCAGGGCAGGCGCCACGCCGCCGGGCGACCCCTTTCCAGCGGTTGTCCCGAACCTTGTCCACAGGAGCTGTGGAAAAGCTCCTGCGGAAAACGGCCCGAGTGGCCGGAGATCTCATCGCAGCGGCGTCGGCAGGAAGCCGGCGTCGGACACAGGTCGCGCCAGAGTGGAAATCCGCCAGCTTTAGCCAGGACAGTGGCATGACACGACACGACATCACACGACTCAGCCTGGGCCTTGCCCTGGGGTTTCTGGCCCTGCCCCTGCAGGCCCAGCAGAACGACGCGACCCACTGGGTCAGCGATTCCCTGACCACCTACGTGCGCAGCGGTCCCACCGACGGCTATCGCATCATCGGTACCCTCACCGCCGGCGAGCCGGTGACGCAGCTCGAGACCAGCGGCAACTACACCCGGGTGCAGAATGCCGACGGCAACAGCGTCTGGATTCTCACCAGCGAGCTGCAGGAGACCCCCAGCGCCCAGGTCCGCGTGCCGGCGCTGGAGCAGCAGGTGGCCGAGCTCTCCGCCGAGCTCGACGGCATCAACGAGGAGTGGGAGAGCCGCACCGCCAGCCAGCGCGAGGCCCTGGAGACCCGCGAGGCGCGGATCGCCGACCTCGAGGCGCGCAACGAGGCGCTGGACGCCGAGACGGAGCAGTCCCGCCAGACCATCCGCCAGCTGCAGGCGCGCCTGGACACCCAGGAGGAGGACCTGCTGATGCGCTACTTCATGTACGGTGGCGGCGTGGCCGGGGCCGGCCTGCTGGTCGGCCTGATCGTGCCCCACCTGCCGCGCCGCAAGCGCAAGCGCGACCGCTGGTTCTGAGGAGGGCGCCATGGCGAATGAATGGCTCGACCGCTGGCGTGAAGGGCGCATCGGGTTCCACCTCGAGCGTCCCCACCCCATGCTGGTGGCCCACTGGCCCGGCCTCGAGGTCAGGCCGGGAACCAAGGTGCTGGTGCCGCTATGCGGCAAGAGCCTGGACATGCGCTGGCTGGCCGGCCATGACCATCCGGTGCTGGGCATCGAGCTGGCGCCGGAGGCGATCGAGCAGTTCGTGGCCGAGGGGCAGGGGGTGGTCACCCGCTATCATCAGGCGGGGTTCCAGATCTGCCGCCAGGCTAACGTGGAGCTGTGGCAGGGCGACTTCTTCCACTTTCACATCGAGCAGGCGGCGGAGATCGGGGCCTTCTACGACCGTGCCTCGCTGATCGCGCTGCCGCCGGCCACGCGCCAGCGCTATGCCTTCCACCTGGCCCAGCTGGTCCCGCCGGGCAGCCGCGGCCTGCTGATCAGCCTCGAGCGAGAGCCGGGCGATGAAGGCGGCCCGCCGTTCAGTGTGCCCCCCGATGAGGTGCGCGAGCTGTTCGCGCCCAACTTCCGGGTCACCCTGCTGGCGCAGGGCGAGCCGGAGGCCGGCAGCGGCTTCCGCGAGAGCGTCTGGGCGCTGGTGCGCCGCGGGCCGCTGGAGTAGCCGCGGACACCCGAACGCAGCGAGGGCGCCCGGTGGGCGCCCTCGCTGAGTTGGCGTATCCGATCGCTTATCGCGCCAGCAGCTGCCCCAGCTCCGGGTCCCGGAAGGCCCGGTTCAGGCCGTCGGAGAGCAGGTCGTTGACCATGCGGGTGTTGGTGTCGCGATCCGGGCGCACGGCATAGCTCTGGGTGCGGCGCGAGGTGTAGGTGCCGGTGTAGGTGTTGCCGCCGTTGCGCGCCTCGGCGATGAACACCGCCTCCAGGCGTGCCTCGTCGATCACCGGCCGGCTCTGGCCGCGCTCGTAGCCCAGGTGGTCCAGGGTCAGGGTCAGGCTGGGGCGGTTCGGGGCGCTCTCGGTGGTGGGGCTGAAGCCCATGTCGCGAACCGCGCGCTCGGCCTCGCGCTGCAGGCGCGGCACCAGCTCGTGGGCGTTGGCGGTGATGGTGGCGGTGGACATGGCGCTGCCGGTGCGGGTGCCGATCACTTCGCTGTCGCGGCCGTCCACGGCGATCACCGTCACTGCCTGACCGCTGCCGGTGACCGGCACCTCGGCGCTGCGCTGGGGGTTGAGCTGCAGGTAGTGGGGGCTGGCGCAGGCGCTGAGCAGGCCAGCCGCCAGCAGGCCGGCAGACAGGCGAAACAGACGGGTACGAAGACGGCGACGCTGCAGCATGGGGTAACTCCCTGGGGCGACGGGGGATAAGGGTTGTGCCCGCCAGTATATCGCCTCGCCCCGGGGCCCGGAATTCCTCGGGCAGGGGGCCTGCCTCAACGGTACACTTCAGTCAGGGCGCTTCAGGCAGGCGCCCCGGACACGTTGCCCGTCGGTATCGCCCACTGGAGAAGCGCAATGATTCGTCCTGCCGTCCCGCACGAGATTCCGCGGCTGGCCGATATCTGGCTCAGGGCCTCCCTGCGCGCCCACGACTTCATCCCGGCGGCGTTCTGGGAGTCGTGCCGCGAGCCCATGGCCAGTGACCACCTGCCCGGCGCCGAGGAGCTGCTGGTGCTCGAGGTGGAGGGGCGGGTGATCGGCTTCGCCGCGCTCAACGGCGAGCGCCTCGAGGCCCTCTTCATCGACCCCGAGGTGCAGAGCTACGGCCACGGTTCGCTGCTGATGGCGCATGCCATGGCCCACCACGCCCGGCTGTCGCTGTGCGTCTTCTCGCGCAACGTGCGCGCGGTCTCCTTCTATCGCCGCCTGGGCTTCCAGGTGGTCGAGGAGCGCATCGAGCCGCTCACCGGCGAGCCCGAGACCCTGATGGCCTGGCAGCGCTGAGAGATAGCCTGGCCGATCGCTTTCAGGCGCGGCTGACCGCCCGGCGCACCCTGGGCAGGGCGCGGGCGACCGGGGGCAGGCGAGTCGCCATGATCAGCGCCGCGGCGACGGCATACATCACCCACTCCTTCAGGTCGGCACGCACGACCAAGAAGAAGTGCAGCAGGACCAGGCCGAGGATGGGGTAGGCGAGCCGGTGCAGCGGCTTCCAGCGCTTCCCCAGGCGGCGCATGGCCCAGTGGCTGGAGGTGGCGCCCAGCGCCATGAGGCCCAGCAGCGCCAGCATGCCGACGATGATGTAGGGCCGCTTGACCAGCTCGCTGCCGAGCAGCGCCCAGTCGAGCCCGAGAATGAACAGCGCATAGCTGAGCACGTGCAGGCAGGCGTAGGCGAGGGTCCAGAGCCCGAGCTGCCTGCGGATCAGGGTGAAGCCCTTCCAGCGGGTCAGGCGGGTCAGCGGCGTGAGGCTCAGGGTGAGCAGCAGCATCCAGAGCGCGCCGAGGCCGGTATTGAGCAGCAGGAAGCGCCCCGGTTCGGGGCCGGCGGCGTGGGTGGCCACCTGCCACGCCCATAGCGCGAGGGGCGCCAGCGCCGCCAGGAAGACCCCGCCGCGCCACAGCCACCAGCCATGCCTGGCCGTCATCAGTAATGGGTCCTCAGGTCCAGCCCGGCATAGAGGCTCGCCACCTCGTCGGCATAGCCGTTGAACAGCTGAGTCTCGATGATGTTGGGCCGGAAGAGGGTGTTGGGCAGCCGACGCTCGGTGGCCTGGCTCCAGCGGGGGTGGTCCACGTCGGGGTTCACGTTGGCGTAGAAGCCGTACTCGTCGGGGGCGATCTGCTGCCAGGTGTTCATCGGCTGCTCCTCGACCAGCGAGATGCGCACGATCGACTTGATGCTCTTGAAGCCGTACTTCCAGGGCACCACCAGCCGCAGGGGGGCGCCGTTCTGGTTGGGCAGCTCGCGACCGTACATGCCCATGGCCAGCAGCGTCAGCGGGTGCATGGCTTCGTCCAGGCGCAGTCCTTCCACGTAGGGCCAGTCGATGATCGAGAACGAGGAGCGCTGACCGCGCATCTGCTCCGGGTCTACCAGGGTTTCAAAGCGCACGTAGTTGGCTTTGCTGGTGGGGTCGGCACGCTTGATCACCTCGGCGAGGGGGATGCCCAGCCAGGGGATCACCATCGACCATGCCTCTACGCAGCGCAGGCGGTAGATACGCTCTTCAAACTGCGAGGGCCTGGCTAAGTCTTCCAGGGCAATACGCCCTCCGTTATTGACTTCGCCATCCACCACTACGCTCCAGGGCTGGGTTTCCAGGCTATCGGCATGACGGGCGGGGTCGCGCTTATCTGTGCCAAACTCGAAAAAATTGTTATAGCCACTGGCGTCATCAAAGGGCGTCAGCGCATCTTGTTCGGGATCGCTTGGGGTGATGGCTCGCCACTGGGTATCGCTGATCTTTTCCTCAAGCCACGCAGGCGCGTTGCCTTCAGGTACATCCGAGTAGTCGGCATTGGCACTTACGTTACCGGGTAGGGCAAGCCCCGCGCCCAACCCGGCGATACCCCCCATGAAGCGTCGACGTGAAAGATAGATGGACTCTGGAGTGACATCGGATTCGTGCAGATCACTTGGCTTGGCAATCTTTATCAGCATCTGGCACCTCACACCGGGGGTAAGCCTGTCAATGACATGCTTGGTAGCGACTTCGCTCAGTTTGCATGAGATTTATCACAGCCAGCTCCCCGGGTTATTACGTGTTTATAACGTCAGATGAGTGGGAAGCGTACGCCGGTAATCGTATGCAGAAAGAGGCTCCCCCGGAGGCAAGGTTCTCAGCGCGGATATCGCCGCCCTGAAGCGTCATGATTCTGCGGGCGATCGCCAGCCCTAGCCCGGCATGGCCAGAGCCGTCAGTGGCTTCGCCGCGATAGAAAGGATCAAAGATATGCGGTAGATCCTGTTCTGAAATACCCGTGCCGCTGTCCCGCACGCAGACCTCCGGTTCGCCACCCGCCTGGCCGACCACGACGTCAATGCGACCTCCAGCAGGGCTGTAGGCAATGGCGTTGCTGATCAGGTTATCCAGTACGCGCTCGGTCATGGCCAGGTCGGCGTAGGCGGTCGGCAACGCCGGATCTCCGCTCAGGGTTAGCGTCAACTGATTGTCACGAGCTGCCTGTTCGTGTTTCTGCACCACGTCGTGGACCAGTTCCGCCAGCGGGAAGGGCTCCGGCACGGGCTGTTTCTCCCTCGCCTCGAGGGCGGCAAGTTCGAAGAGCTCATCCACCAAGCGGCTCAACCGCCGGCCTTCCTTGAGCGCGATGTCGAGAAAGCGATCCTGCTCTTGCGGGCTGAGACGGTCACGTCGCAATTTCAGACTCTCGATATAGCCCTGCATGGACGCCAGCGGCGTGCGTAGATCATGGGATACCTGGGCGACCAGACGACGGCGCTGGGCATCCTTTTCCGTCAGCTGTTCGATCTGGCAGGCAATGCGGTGGGCCATTTCATCGAAGGTGACGCCCAGATAGTCGATCTCATCACGCACCACGGGCCGCCTGCCGTGCTGTGGGCTGAGGCTCATGTCGCTGTTCTCGAATTCCTCCACTAGCCGCGTCAGCGATCTCAGCCGGCGGGTCAGCAGGCGGAAGATCGTCAGTCCTGCGATCATTGCCACCACCAGGCTCACCAGCAGCGCCCAGGCGCTCATCTCCAGCACTTTGCCGCCTCGGGCCATGGTTTCCGCCGCGTCGTATTCCTCACCCCGCAATACCACATAAAGATAACCTTCGGGATTCTCCGCCCCTGGCACCGGGGTGACGGAAAAGACTTTCTGCCGGTCATGACTGCGGGGGTCGTCGCCGAGTAGCGGGTAGAGGTTCATGTCACTCATCAATCTATGTATGGGCGACAGTGAGACCTGGTTGCGTTTGATCTTCGTCGGGTCCGCGGAATAGGAGAGGATGGTGCCATCCAGGTCCAGCAGGTAGATCTCGATGCTGGGGTTGATCGTCATGTACAGAGCGAACAGCTCTTCCAGGGCGCTACGGTCAAGTTCTCCTTCGCTGACCAGATTCCTGTCTGATACCAGGTTCTTGGCCAGATCCTGGTAAAGCGCCTGGTTGACCGAGGCGCTATATTCACGCAACGAATAGAGGCTGATGAAGGTATACAGTAGGCCGACAGCCAGTAACAATAAAAACAGGCCCAAGGACAGCCGTGTGTAGAGTGTCTTCAGCATGGATCATTCACGGAAACGATAGCCCACCCCCCAAACCGTCTGGATAAACTCCGGTCTGGCTGGGTTCGTTTCGATCTTGCCCCGCAGGCGATTGATGTGGGTGTTGACGGTATGTTCGTAACCTTCGTGGCTGTAGCCCCACACGGTATCCAGTAGTTGGACACGGCTGAATACCCGCCCCGGATGGCTGGCAAAGTGCCAGAGCAGGTCAAACTCCCGCGCAGTAAGTTCGACTGGCTGATCCTTTACGAATACCCGACGGCGCAGTGGGTCAATACGCAGCCCATCGGCGGACAATTCTTCATTGCAGGTTGCTGCTGCCGCCGCAGATGCCATGGCATCCACGCGCCGGAACAAGGCCTTCACCCTCGCGGAGAGTTCGGCCACACTGAAGGGTTTGGTAAGGTAATCATCTGCCCCCATTTCCAGGCCCAGCACTCGGTCCAGTTCACTGCCTTTGGCCGTCAGCATCAATACGGGGACGTAGCCAGGGCCCGAGCGGATTTCACGACACACCGACAGCCCGTCCATGCCGGGCAACATCAGGTCGAGGATTACCAGGTCGATATCCCCCTCACGAAAGCGCGTAAGACCGGTATCACCCCGTTCACAAAGAACGGGGTTCATACCAAGTTCGGTCACGTGCATGCTTACGAGTTCACCGATACCCGGGTTGTCTTCGACAATCAGTACGTTTCGCGTCATGGGCTCCTTGCTCTAGGCACGTGAATGGCCGCGATGAAACCCGGGAGCCTGAGGTTTACATGCTCTCGCTTTCCATCTCTTCATCCATGTCCATATCGTCTCCCATATCCATGTCGTCTTCCATGTCACCGTTCATTTCCATGTCGCTTTCCATTTCCATGGAGTCGGACATGCCTTCCCTTTTCATGTCGCTCTCGTCCATGGATTCATGCATGTCGTCTTCCATCATGCCCTCTTCGGACATCATTTCATCCGCCTGGCTGGCCGTTGTCATCAGGCTGAAGATACAGATTGCAGCAACTGCAGTGAACTTGCTCATAGTGATTTCTCCTCCGAAGATGAAGCCTGCCGGGCTGGCAGGCTCGAACCTATCGTGGATGCACGGCATCACGGGAGAATCACGGGGTGATTAAGAGTGTATCGCGCAAAGTTCACAAATGTATCACGGCCGGGCTTCGTATCCGCTCGACGACGTTTCGGGCGAAGCCCTAGGTCAGGCCGCGGTGGGCTGGCGTAGCTGACTTGCCTCATCGCTGAAGCGATGCCAGCGCCGCGGAACGGCGTACAGGCGCGTACCGCGTGTGAGGTGGAGCCTTTCGTAATCGGCGTGGCTCACCGTGGCCAGCCAGGGCTCGCCCAGCCAGTCCGCCTCCAGCTCCACGCGCACTTCGGCGCCCACCGGTGAAATGGCGGTCACGCACACCGGCAGGTGGGCGTGCTGTGTGGCGCTGGGCGCGAGCTCCAGCTCGTGCGGGCGCAGCAGCAGCTCTTCGGGGCCGTCCTTGAGATCCACGGCCAGGCGTGCATCGCCACAGGTCAGCACGCCGTTGCGCACCGTGCCTTCGAGGTGATTGACGTCGCCCAGGAACTCGAACACGAAGCGGTTGGCCGGATGACGATAGAGTTCGTCGGGGGTGTCGATCTGCTCGATGCGGCCGTTGCTCATCACCACCACGCGGTCGGAGAGCTCCAGCGCCTCCTCCTGATCGTGGGTGACGAACAGGCTGGTGAAGTTGAGCTCGTCGTGCAGATGGCGCAGCCAGCGGCGCAGCTCCTGGCGAACCTTGGCATCCAGCGCGCCGAAGGGTTCGTCGAGCAGCAGCTCGTCGGGGCGCAGGGCCAGGGCGCGTGCCAGCGAGCCCCGCTGCTGCTGACCGCCGGAGAGCTGGGCGGGGTAGCGGTGGGCCATATGCTCGAGCTTGACCATCTCCAGCAGGCGATGCACCCGGCTGCGAATCTCGCCGCTCGAGGGACGACTCTTGCGCGGCATCACCGTGAGGCCGAAGGCCACGTTGTCGAACACCGTCATGTGTCGGAACAGCGCGTAGTGCTGGAACACGAAGCCGATGCGCCGGTCGCGCACGTGCAGATGGGTCACGTCGCGCTCGCCGAACAGGATGCGGGCGCCGGCCACGTTGTCTGCCGTTTCCAGTCCGGCAATGATGCGCAGCAGCGTGGTCTTGCCGGAGCCGGAGGGGCCGAGCAGGCCGACCAGCTCGCCTTCGGCGATGTCCAGATCGATCGGCTCCAGCGCCTGGGTCCTGCCGAAGTGCTTGCCGATCTCGTGAAGGCGGATGCTCATGGGTGAACCTCCCGGCGCGCAGCGCGCCATTCCAGGCCGGCCTTGGCGACCAGCGTGAGCAGGGCGATCAGTGCCAGCAGCGATGCGCTGGCGAAGGCGCCCACGGTATTGTAGTCCTGATAGAGCTGCTCCAGGTGCAGCGGCAGGGTGTTGGTCTGACCGCGGATGGCACCGGAAACCACGGAGACGGCGCCGAACTCGCCCACTGCCCGGGCGTTGGTCAGGATCACGCCATAGAGCAGCGCCCAGCGGATGTTGGGCAGGGTGACCCGGCGGAAGATCGTCCAGCCCGGGGCACCCAGGGTCACGGCGGCCTCTTCCTCGCGAGAGCCCTGAGCCTGCATCAGCGGGATCAGCTCGCGGGCAACGAAGGGGCAGGTGACGAAGATGGTCACCAGCAGGATGCCGGGCCAGGCGAACATCAACTGAATGTCGTGGCCGTCGAGCCAGTTGCCCAGCCAGCCGGTGCGGCCGTAGAGCAGCAGGTAGACCAGGCCCGCCACCACCGGGGATACGGCGAAGGGAATGTCGATCAGGGTCTGCAGGATGCGCCGCCCCGGGAAGCGGAAGCGGGTCACCAGCCAGGCCAGCGCCACGCCGAACACCAGGCACACCGGAATCGTCAGCACGGCGATGAACAGGGTCAGCTGAATCGCCGCCAGGGTGTAGTGGTTGGTGACGTTGGCCCAGAACACGTCGATGCCCCGGGCGAAGGCCTGGGCGAAGATCGCCACCAGCGGCAGCAGCAGGAACAGGGCCGCCAGTACCACGGCGGCGCCGATCAGCAGACGCCGAACGGCGATGCCATCTCCGATTCGTTGCATCAGCCGTGTCCTCCGTGCAGGCGCTTGATGAAGCGGCCCTGCCAGATGTTGATGGCCAGCAGCAGCGCCAGCGACACGAAGAGCACCACCGAGGCGATGGCCGAGGCGCCGGCGTAGTCGTACTCCTGAAGGCGCACGAAGATCATCAGCGCGGTGATCTCGGTCTCGTAGGGCATGTTGCCGGCGATGAAGATGATGGCGCCGAACTCGCCCAGCGAGCGCACGAAGGCGAGCCCCGTGCCGGTGACCAGCGCCGGCCACAGGTGGGGCAGGATCACCCGCCGAAACGCCGTGGCGTCACTGGCGCCCAGCGTCAGCGCCGCCTCGTCCACTTCATGGGGCAGGTCCTCCAGCACCGGCTGCACGGTACGCACCACGAAGGGGATGCTGGTGAAGGCCATGGCGAGCGCGATGCCCACCCAGGTGTAGGCCACCTGCAGCCCCAGCGGCTCGAGCAGTCGGCCCATCCAGCCGTTGCTCGAGTAGAGGGTGGCCAGGGTGATGCCGGCCACCGCCGTGGGCAGGGCGAAGGGGAGGTCCATCAGGGCGTCGAGCAGGCGCTTGCCGGGAAACTCGTAGCGCACCAGCACCCAGGCCAGCAGCAGGCCGAAGGCGGCGTTGACCAGCGCCGCCACGAAGGCGGCGCCGATGGTGACCGTGTAGCTGGCCACCACCCGGCCATCGCTGATGATCGCCCAGTACTCGGCGAGGCTCAGTCCGGCCAGCTGGCCGAACAGGCCGGTCATCGGCAGCAGCAGCACCAGCGACACGAACAGCAGGCTCACGCCCAGCGACAGGCCGAACCCCGGCAGCACCCGCTTGGGGGCGCGGCCGATGGCGAAGGGAAGGGCGCGGGTGCTCATGGACGTGGCTCGTCTCCGAAGGCGCGGGTGGCTCAGCGGCGCTGCAGCTGATCGAGCAGGGCGCCGCCGGCAAAGTGCTCTTCCATGGCTTGATCCCAGCTGCCGAAGATCTCCTCGACGCGCAGAAGCTCGGTCTCCGGGAACTGGTCGGCGAACTCCTCGACCACCGCTTCGTGGTGCACGCGGTAGTTGAAGCCGGCCAGGGTGCGCTGGGCCTCCTCGCCGTAGAGGTACTCCACGTAGGCCTGGGCCAGGTCGCTGTTGCCGTTGCGCTCGGCGTTGGGAGCGACCACCGCCACCGGGAACTCCGCCAGGATGCTGACCGGCGGCACGATCACTTCATAGTCGTCCTCGCCGTATTCGCCGCGGATGTTGTTGACCTCGGACTCGAAGCTGATCAGCACGTCGCCCAGGCCGCGCTCGATGAAGCTGGTGGTGGCGCCGCGGCCGCCGGTGTCGAACACCGCCACGTTGCGCAGGAAGGTGCGCATGAAGTCGTGGATCTGCTCCTCGTCGCCGTCGAAGTGCTGGTCGGCGAAGCCCCAGGCGGCCAGGTAGGTGTAGCGGCCGTTGCCGGAGGTCTTGGGATTGGGGAAGACCATGCGGACATCGTCGCGTACCAGGTCATCCCAGCTCTCGATGCCCTTGGGGTTGTCCTTGCGCACCAGGAAGGCGGTGGTGGAGTAGTAGGGCGAGGCGTTGTTGGGCAGGGCCTCCTGCCACGCCTCGTCCACCAGGCCGCCGTCGGCCAGGGCCTGGACGTCGGTGACCTGGTTGTAGGTCACCACGTCGGCGCGCAGCCCCTGCAGGATGGCGCGGGCCTGGGCGGAGGAGCCGCCGTGGGACTGGCTGACCGCCACCGTCTCGCCCTGGGTCTCCTGCCAGTGGGCCACGAAGTCGGGGTTGATGGCCGAGAAGAGCTCGCGGGCGATGTCGTAGGAGGAGTTGAGCAGCTCGCGCTCTGCCGCCGCGGCCGGGCCGGCGAGGCCTACGCCGAGGGCGATGGCAAGCAGCGAGCGCTGAAAGAGGGGGCGCAGGGTCATGGAAGGCACTCCGGAACTTGGTGAGATTGCCGGAAGAGTAAATCTCGACAATAGTAATTACAATGGTTTTTTTTATTCGATTAAAGAATATATCCCTGCGGGGAGCGTATCGCCCCTGCGCTGCCGGGCCGCCTGAGCCTCTGGTAGAATATGCCCTCTCGCAAGCGACCCCTGGACACCGTCATGACCGATGTGCCCCGCGACTTCCTGATCGCCCCCTCGATCCTCTCCGCCAATTTCGCCCGCCTGGGTGAGGAGGTGGATGACGTGCTGGCCTCCGGCGCGGATATCGTCCACTTCGACGTGATGGACAACCACTATGTGCCCAACCTGACCATCGGGCCCATGGTCTGCGAGGCGCTCCGCAAGCACGGTGTCACCGCGCCCATCGACGTGCATCTGATGGTGCGCCCGGTGGATCGGCTGATCGGCGACTTCATCGACGCCGGCGCCAGCATCATCACCTTCCACCCCGAGGCCTCGGACCACATCGACCGCTCGCTGCAGCTGATCCGCGACGGCGGCTGCCAGGCGGGCCTGGTGTTCAATCCGGCCACGCCGCTCTCCTATCTCGACTACGTGATGGATAAGGTGGACATGGTGTTGCTGATGAGCGTCAACCCCGGCTTCGGCGGCCAGGCCTTCATCCCCGGCACCCTGGACAAGCTGCGCGAGGCGCGGAGCCGCATCGACGCCTCCGGCCGCGATATTCGCCTCGAGATCGACGGTGGGGTGAAGGTGGAGAACATCGCCGAGATCGCCCGGGCCGGCGCCGACACCTTCGTGGCGGGCTCGGCGGTGTTCAAGGCCAGAAACGAGGCCGACCCGCACCGCTACGACTCCGTGCTGCGTGACTTCCGAGAGCAGCTGGCCGGCGCGCGCTGAGGCCGTGAGCGAGCAGCCCCCCGCCGCCGAGGCGCCGGTCTGGCACCTCTACCTGCTGGAGACGGCGGGCGGGGCGCTCTATACCGGCATCACCACCGACGTCGACCGGCGCCTGGCGGAGCATGCCGCCGGCCGAGGCGCCAAGGCGCTGCGCGGCCGCGGCCCCCTGACCCTGCGTCACCGCGAGCCGGTGGGCAGCCACGGCGAGGCGCTGCGCCTCGAGGCCGAGATCAAGCGGCTCTCGGCGACCCGCAAGCGCGCCTGGCTGGCGGCACGCCAGCCAGTGCAGGACGATCAGCAACGCATAGGAGCAAGCATGCACCCCATTCTCGACGGTATCGAGCTGGTGGCCTTCGACCTGGACGGCACCCTGATCGACTCGGTGCCCGATCTGGCGCTGGCCGTGGACGCGGCCCTGGCAGACCTCGGCCTCCCCGCCGCCGGCGAGGCGAGGGTGCGCGACTGGGTCGGCAACGGCTCGCTGGTATTGATGGAGCGCGCGCTAAGGTTCGCCGCTGATGCTGACGCCGGTGCCGGCGAGGCTGATCCGGCGACAGCCCTGCGAGGGGGCGCTGTGAACCCCTCCCTGGGCGCTACCGATGCCGTCCCTGGCATAGGACCCCCTCTTCGGGCTGTCCCCGGCGCCTCGCCCGATGGCGCCTCGCAAGCTGTCGACACTACCCTGTTGGAGCGCGCGCACGCGGCATTTCTGGCGCACTACGGCCGCGACCCCGGCGCCCATACCCGGCTCTACCCCGGCGTGCGCGAGTGCCTGGATGCCCTGCGTGAGCGCGGCCTGCCGCTGGCGCTGGTGACCAACAAGCCCTATGCCTTTATTGCCCCGCTGCTGGAGGGGCTGGCGCTTGCCGAGCACTTCGCCCTCTGCCTGGGTGGCGACAGCCTGCCAGAGAAGAAGCCTCATCCGGCGCCGCTGCTGCACGTGGCCAGCCACTTCGGCCTGGCCCCTCGGGCCTGCCTGATGGTGGGGGACTCCCGTCACGATATCGCCGCCGGTCAGGCCGCGGGCTTTCGTACCCTGGCGGTGCCCTACGGCTACAACCACGGCGAGCCGGTGCGCGAGAGCGGCCCGGATGGCGTGGTTGAATCGCTGGTGGAACTCGTTTAACGTGAATTCGGCTAATGCTATAAGCGCGGCCTAATCAATATGTTATTGCTATAAGAAGCGGAAGCCTCTCGATGAACAGCCGCACCCTGTCGGACACCTGCCCTGCCTTCGGTGGCGCCCCGGCCGCCGAGCCCCGCCTGCGCCGCTCGCCGCTCCGCTCGCCGCTCCGCGGCGGCTGGCGATGGTGACGCTCCTTCCATGTTGAGCCGCGGCGCTGGCTACCTTCAGGTCGCGCCGCCCTGCGCCCCATCGCCAACCCGTTACACCGAGGATTCCCGGGCATGATGACTCCCGAACGCTTCCGCGAGCTGGCCGACGCCGGCTACAACCGTATTCCGGTCACCCGCGAGGTGCTGGCCGATCTCGACACCCCGCTCTCCACCTACCTCAAGCTGGCCAATGCCCCCTGGTCCTTCCTGCTGGAGTCCGTACAGGGCGGCGAGAAGTGGGGGCGCTACTCCATCATCGGCCTGCCCAGCCGCGAGCGCATCGAGGTGCGCGGCTTCACGGTGAGCCATATCGTCGACGGCGAGCAGCAGTGTGTGGCCGAGGTGGAGGACCCGCTGGCGTGGATCGAACAGTTCCAGGCCCGCTTCAGGGTGCCGCGCCTGGACGACCAGCCGCGCTTCGACGGTGGCCTGGTGGGCTACTTCGGCTACGACACCATCCGCTATATCGAGCCGCGGCTTCGCAGTGAGGCCGCCGCCGCCAAGCCCGACCCGCTGGGCGTGCCCGATATCCTGCTGATGGTGTGCGACGAGTTGGTGGTCTTCGACAACCTCTCCGGGCGCCTGGCGCTCTGGACCCATGCCGACCCCGCCGAGCCAAAGGCCTACCCCCGGGCGGTGCAGCGCCTGGAAGAGCTGGAGATCCGCCTGCGTAGCGCCACCCTCAATACCATCAGTCCCGGTACCGGTGGCGCCGCGGTGGAGGAGGGGGACTTCACCTCCGGCTTCACCGAGGCGGGTTTCAAGGCCGCGGTGGAGACCATCAAGGAGTACGTGCTGGCCGGCGACGTGATGCAGTGCGTGCCCTCCCAGCGCATGTCGATTCCCTATCGCGCCGCCCCTCTGGACCTCTATCGCGCCCTGCGCAGCTTGAACCCCTCGCCCTACATGTTCTTCCTCGACCTCGGCGATCATCAGGTGGCCGGCTCCTCGCCGGAAATTCTGACCCGCCTGGAGGAGGGCGAGGTGACGGTGCGCCCCATCGCCGGGACCCGCAAGCGCGGCCGCAGCGAGGAGGAGGACCAGGCGCTGGAGGCGGAGCTTCTGGCCGACCCCAAGGAGCGCGCCGAGCACCTGATGCTGATCGATCTGGGCCGCAACGACGTGGGGCGCATCAGCGAGACCGGTTCGGTGAAGGTCACCGAGGAGATGGTGGTGGAGCGCTACTCCCACGTCATGCATATCGTCTCCAACGTCACCGGCCGGCTCTCGCCGGGGCTTACCGCCATGGACGCCCTGCGCGCCACCTTCCCGGCGGGCACCGTCTCCGGGGCGCCCAAGATCCGCGCGCTTGAGATCATCGACGAGCTCGAACCGGTCAAGCGCGGCATCTACTCCGGCGCCGTGGGCTACCTCTCCTGGCACGGCAACATGGACACCGCCATCGCCATCCGCACCGCGGTGATCAAGGATGGCCAGCTGCACGTCCAGGCGGGTGCCGGCATCGTCGCCGACTCCGTGCCCGAGATGGAGTGGCAAGAGACCCTCAACAAGGGGCGCGCCCTGTTCCGCGCCGTGGCCATGGCCGAGCGCGGCCTGGACAACCTCGAATAAGGCGCCGGAGAGATCCCATGAAAGTCTGCATGATCGACAACTTCGACAGCTTCACCTACAACGTGGTGCAGTACCTGGCCGAGCTGGGGGCCGAGGTGATCACCCACCGCAACGACGCCATCACCCTCGAGCAGATCGAGGCCATGGCGCCGAGCCATCTGGTGATCTCGCCGGGGCCCTGCACCCCCAACGAGGCGGGCATCTCCATGGCGGCCATTCGCCACTTCGCCGGCCGGCTGCCGATACTTGGCATCTGCCTGGGCCACCAGGCCATCGGTCAGGTCTACGGCGGCGAGGTGGTACGCGCCCCCCAGGTGATGCACGGCAAGACCTCGGCCATTCGCCACTCGGGCCTGGGGGTCTTCGCAGGCCTCGATGACCCCTTGGAGGTGACCCGCTATCACTCGCTGGTGGTGGAGCGCGCCTCGCTGCCCGACTGCCTGGAGATCACCGCCTGGACCGCTGACGATGACGTCACCCCGGGGCTGATCATGGGCCTGCGCCACCGGGAGCTCGACGTGGAGGGGGTGCAGTTCCACCCGGAGTCGATCCTCACCCGCCAGGGCCATGAGCTCCTGGCCAACTTTCTACAGCGTCGTCCTCAAGCGCCGCTGGGCCGTGCCTGAGTCGAGGAGAGCCATGATGCAGATGCGAGATGCCCTGGGCGCCCTGCTGCGCCGCGAGAACCTCAGCTTCGCCGAGACCCACGAGGTGATGCGCCAGATCATGACCGGGGAGGCCGGCGACGCTCAGATCGCCGCCTTCCTGATGGGCATGGCCATGAAGGGCGAGACCGCCGAGGAGATCAGCGCCGCCGCCCAGGTGATGCGCGAGCTGATGAAGCCGGTGCGGCTGCCGGCCGCGCTCGAGAACGTGGTGGACATCGTCGGCACCGGCGGCGACGGCGCCAACCTCTTCAACGTCTCCACCGCGGCCAGCTTCGTGGTGGCCGCCGCCGGCGGCCACGTGGCCAAGCACGGCAACCGCGGCGTCTCCTCCTCGTCGGGGAGCGCCGACCTCTTCGCTGTGGCCGGCATCCACCTGGACATCGACGCCGAGCAGGTGGCGCGCTGCATCGCCGAGGTGGGCGTGGGCTTCATGTTCGCCCCCAACCACCACCCGGCCATGCGCCATGCGGTGGGGCCGCGTCGGGAGATGGGCGTGCGCACCCTGTTCAATATCCTCGGCCCCCTGACCAACCCCGCCGGCGCCCCCAACCAGGTGCTGGGTGTCTACTCCCCGGAGCTGGTGCCGCTGATGGCCGAGGTGCTACGCCGCCTGGGCAGCCGCCACGTGCTGGTGGTGCATGCGCAAGATGGCCTCGACGAGATCTCCCTGGCCCAGCCGACCCTGGTGGCCGAGCTGAAGGAGGGCAAGATCACCGAGTACGTGATCACCCCTGAGGAGCTCGGCATCCCGCGTCAATCCCTGGACCCGCTGCGGGTGCAGTCCGCCGAGGACAGCCTGCGGCTGGTGGAGCAGGCGCTGGTGGGTGAAGGCCCGGCGGCGGATATCGTCGCCCTCAACGCCGGTGCGGCGCTCTATGCGTCGGGTATCGCCGACAGCCTCAAGGAGGGCGTGGCCCTGGCCCAGGACGCCCAGGCCTCCAGGCTGCCCCTGGAGAAGCTCAGGGAGCTGGCCAACTTCACCCGGGTCTTCCTGCAGTGAGCGCGCCCCGTTCTCTCGGCGCACCCCCTGTCTCAGCGCACCGCCTACAAGGAGTCACATCATGAGCGCATCCCCTGGGGCGACCCCCACCATCCTGACCCGCATTCTGGCGCGCAAGGACGAGGAGGTGGCCGAGCGCTCCCGCGCCGTCCCCGAGGCCGAGCTGCTGCGCCTGGCCGCCGAGCAGAGCGCACCGCGCGGCTTCGTGGCGGCCATGCAGCGCATGATCGCCGCCGGCGACCCGGCCGTGATCGCCGAGGTCAAGAAGGCCTCCCCCTCCAGGGGGGTGATCCGCGAGGACTTTCACCCCGCCGAGATCGCCGCGAGCTACGCCAAGGGCGGCGCCGCCTGCCTCTCGGTGCTCACCGATGCCGACTTCTTCCAGGGCCACGAGGACTACCTGATCGAGGCCCGTGACGCCTGTGAGCTTCCGGTGATCCGCAAGGACTTCATCACCCACGGCTACCAGGTGAGCGAGGCCCGGGCCATCGGCGCCGACTGCATCCTCCTGATCGTCGCCGCCCTGGACGATGCGCAGATGGCGGACCTCAACCGCCAGGCCATCGAGCTCGGCATGGACGTGCTGGTGGAGGTGCACGACGTCCGTGAACTCGAGCGCGCGCTCAGGCTGGACCTCTCCCTGGTGGGCATCAACAACCGCGACCTGCACACCTTCGACACTACCCTTGACACCACCCTGGAGCTGCTGCCGCGCATCCCGAAGGAGGTGACCGTGGTGACCGAGTCGGGCATCCACACCCGCGGCGACGTGCTGCGCATGCGCGAGCACGACGTCAACGCCTTCCTGGGGGGCGAGGCCTTTATGCGCGAGGCCGACCCCGGCGAGGCGCTGCGCCGGCTGTTCTTCTGAGGCCGACCGGCTGGCGCCGCGCTCCAAGAGCGGCTAAGAGTGGGAGGCTGGTTCTGCCGGCGGGCAACGATTCGACGAAGGGAGGCCGCAGGCCTCCCTATAACTATTCGGCAGGGTCCTTTGCAGTACCTAATATTCTGTACGGGGACTTTGCTGACGGGAAACAAAGCGACTCATCATGGCGATTAAGAAATCCGAACTCTACTCCTCGCTCTGGGCCAGCTGTGACGAGCTGCGCGGCGGCATGGACGCGTCGCAGTACAAGGACTATGTACTGTTCATGCTGTTCATCAAGTACATCTCGGACAAGTACGCCGATTCCGACGACTTCTCGCCGCCGGTAATCATCCCCGAGGGTGCCAGCTTCGCTGATATGGTCAAGCTCAAGGGCAAGAGCGACATCGGCGACAGGATCAACACCCAGATCATCCAGCCCCTGATCGATGCCAACCAGCGCCTGGCGCGAAGCGACTTCCCGGACTTCAACGACCCCAACAAGCTCGGCGAAGGCAAGGCGATGGTGGATCGCCTCACTAACCTGATCAGCATCTTCCAGAAACCGGAGCTCGACTTCGCCAAGAACCGCGCCGAGCACGACGATATCCTCGGCGACGCCTACGAATACCTGATGCGTCACTTCGCTCAGGAGAGTGGCAAGAGCAAGGGACAGTTCTACACGCCCTCCGAGGTCAGCCGGATCATGGCGCAGGTCATCGGCATCTCGCCGGAGTCGGCGGTGGCGGCCACCACGGCCTATGACCCCACCTGTGGCTCGGGCTCGCTGCTGCTCAAGGTCGCCGCCGAGGCAGGCACACACATCACCCTGGAAGGGCAGGAGAAGGACGTCACCACCGCCGGTCTGGCGCGCATGAACATGATCCTGCATGACTTCCCCACCGCCAACGTGGTGCAGGGCAACACCCTGGCCAACCCCAAGTTCAAGGAGCAGGGCGGGGGGCGTGAGCAGCTGCGCACCTACGACTACGTGGTCGCCAATCCGCCTTTCTCGGACAAGGGCTGGAGCGCGGGCCTCACGCCGGAAAACGACCCCTGGGAGCGTTTCGGCTGGGGCACGCCGCCCGCCAAGCAGGGTGACTACGCCTACCTACTGCATATCCTTCGCTCGATGAAGAGCACCGGCAAGGGCGCGGTGATCCTGCCTCACGGTGTGCTGTTTCGGAGCAACGCCGAGGCGGGCATTCGCCGGCGGCTGGTGCGGTCGGGGTATCTGAAGGGCATCATCGGCCTGCCGGCCAACCTCTTCTACGGCACCGGCATTCCCGCCTGCATTCTGGTGCTGGACAAGGAGAACGCCCAGGCGCGGAAGGGGATCTTCATGATCGATGCCGCCCGGGGCTTCATCAAGGATGGCAACAAGAACCGGTTGCGCGAGCAGGACATCCACCGCATCGTCGATACCTTCAGCAAGCAGGTCGATGTGCCCCGCTTCGCCCGCATGGTGCCCCTTGACGAGATCGCCTCGCCCAGGAATGACTTCAACCTCAACCTGCCGCGCTACATCGATGCCAGCGAACCGGAAGACCGCCACGATCTCCACGCCCACATGAACGGTGGGATTCCCGTACGCGATATCGACGGTGACCGCGCCGCCAACCCGCCGGTGCCCGGCCTGGCCGCCTACTGGGGCGTCTTCCCTGGCCTGCGGGCATCGCTATTTCGACCTACCCCGCACGCCGGCTACGTCGATCTCGCCGTAGCCCCCCAATCGCTGAGAACCGCCATCCTCGAGCACACCGAGTTCGCCACCTTCCGTGAGCGGACTTTTGCCCTGTTCGACGACTGGCGCACGCGGAACCGGCCGGTGCTCAAGGACTTTGGTATCGATGACCAGCCCAAGGCCCTGATCACCCGGGTGGGCGAGGACCTGCTGAACACCTTCCGCGCCGCTCCCCTGCTCGACCCCTACGACATCTACCAGCACCTGATGGACTACTGGTACGAGATCCTTCAAGACGACGCCTACGAGATCGCCGCCGACGGCTGGGTGGCGGAGACGCGCCGCGTGCTGGAAGAGGTCAAGTCTGGAAAGAAGAAGGGCGATATGAAGGACAAGGGCTGGACCTGCGACCTGATTCCCAAGCCCTATATCGTGGCCCGCTACTTTACCGCTGAGCAGGCCGAGCTGGATACCCTGCGCGGAGAGCTGGACAGCGTTGGCACCGGCCTGGCGGAGCTCACCGAGGAGCATGGCGGCGAAGAGGGCCCGCTCAGGGATGTCTCGTCGAAGAGCGATGCCCAGGACGCCTTTGCCCAGGCACTGGTGGAAGTCTGGCATGAAGAAGAACCTGAGGCCTGCGGCCGCTACCGTGCCCTGACGAGTCAGGCCGAGGAGCATGCCGCCGAGCTGCATGCCCTCGCCGAAGGCGGCTACCTATCCTTGCTGAAGAGCCCCACGGGAAAGCTGACCCAGAAGGCGATCAAGGGCCGGCTCGACGCCACCACCGATGTGGAGGAGCACAAGGCGTTGCAGCGCTATCTCGGCCTGGAGAAGCGGTTGAAGGCCACCGACAGGGAGACCGCAGGCCTGCTTGCCGAGGCCGAGGTGCACTACCGTGAGCGCCTGCAGCAGGAGCCGCTGCCAGACGCGTTGACTGATCTGCATGCCATTTCCCGCTACCTGGAGCTTAGCGATCGGCAGGCGGTCCTCAAGGCAGAGGTCAAGGAGGCGGATGCTGCCCTTGACCTGCTCGCCTACGAGAAGTACCCACAACTCGACGAGGAAGAGATAAAGACCCTGGTGGTGGACGACAAGTGGCTCGCCGCCCTGCAGGTCACCGTCCAGGAGGAGTTGGAGCGCGTCTCCCAGACGCTTACCTCCCGCGTGCGCGAGCTGGCCGACCGCTACGCCACCCCGCTTCCCCAGCTGAGCCGCCAAGTCGAAGCGCTCTCGGCCCGGGTGGAAGACCACCTGATGACGATGGGGGTGGCGTGGGAATGACGGACGAGGCGATGGAAGTGCGCGATGCCTCGGCGGGGTATGCTCCGCAGGTGGATAGGCCGGCGGTGCCGGAAGGTTACAAGCAGACCGAGGATGGGGTGATTCCGAAAGGTTGGGAGTTAAAGCAGCTATGTGAGATCGCTCAGATTCGTTCTGGCATCGCGAAAAACTCCGCAGCCCAGGTCCAAGACCCTATTCGCGTTCACTACCTTCGAGTTGCGAATGTTCAAGATGGATACCTTGACCTCTCAAAGATGAGCCAGTTGACCATTTCGCGCTCAGATCTGGAACGATTCTCTGTGCAGCTTGGTGATGTCCTCATGAATGAGGGTGGTGATCGAGATAAGCTAGGCCGAGGTGCAGTCTGGCGTGGCCAATATCAGCCTTGTGTTCATCAAAATCATGTATTTGTGGTTAGGCCAAAAAAAGTGGTGGACCCTGAGTATCTTGCATTCTGGTCTGCTGGTGAGGGGGCAAAAAAGTACTTTTTGATTGCCGGAAGGCAGACGACTAACCTTGCATCGATAAACAAAACATCCCTCGGGCAGCTACCGGTTTTATTGCCTCCAGCACCTGAGCAGCGTACTATCGCCACCGCCCTTAGCGATGTGGACTCCCTGCTGGAGTCGCTTGACCGACTGATCGCCAAGAAGCGCGATATCAAACAGGCCGCCATGCAGCAGCTCCTTACCGGCGAGGCCCGACTGCCGGGGTTTGAGGGGAAATGGCGGGTGAAGCGGCTAGGCGAAGTAGCTGAGATGGATCCAGAGAACTTGGGCAGCTCAACTCATCCCGCCTACGCGTTTAATTACATCGCACTTGAAGACGTGAACATTGGAAACCTAGAGAGTCACTCTGAGATCACTTTCTCTTCTGCGCCATCGCGTGCAAAGCGAAAGTTGCGGTATGGTGATATTCTTGTGGCAACGGTGCGGCCTAACCTTAAAGCACATTTGCATTTCAATAGGGCTGGTGGCGAGTGGGTTTGTTCGACAGGCTTCTGTGTTATTCGTTGCAAGCAAGAGTTATTACACCCCGGGTACGTGTTTCAGCATTTTTTTGCGCACCCGATAAATAAGCAAATTGAAGCGTTGATTGCCGGGTCTAACTATCCGGCAATAAGCAACAAAGATGTAAGCGAGCTTGAGCTTACAATCCCACCATTCGAGGAGCAAGTGGCCATCTCTGGTGTCCTGTCCGATATGGACGCCGAGATCGAAGCCTTGGAACAGCGCCGCGCCAAGACCGTTGCCCTTAAACAGGCATTGATGCAGGAACTGCTGACAGGAAGGACGCGGCTGATATGAGCGACAGGGCCGTCACCGATCCGGCGCTGGTCGCCGATCTTCGCCAGCTCATCGATGGTGCCCGCCAGCGTGCGGCGGTGGCGGTCAACGCCGAGCTGACCCTGCTCTACTGGCAGATCGGGCGCCGTATCCACCGGGAGGTCCTGGCGGGCAAGCGGGCCGGTTATGGCGAAGAGATTGTCTCCGCGCTGGGGAGACAGTTGACCCATGAGTACGGCAGGGGCTTTTCGACCAAGAACCTGCGCCACATGATTCGCTTCGCCGAGGTGTTCCCTGAGGAGAACATTGTCTCGACGCTGTCGAGACAATTGTCCTGGAGCCATTTCCTGGAGGTGATCTACCTGAAGGAGCCCCTGGCTCGGGAGTTCTATGTTCGGTTGTGTCAGGAGGAAGGCTGGAGCGTGCGCAGGTTGCGGGAGCGTAAGGAGACCCTGCTCTTCGAACGCACCGCGATCTCCCGCAAGCCCGAAGAGACCATCCGCCATGAGCTACAACGCCTGGATGACACCGGGCAACCTTCGCCGCAGCTGCTGCTCAAGGACCCCTACCTGCTCGACTTCCTCGGCCTCAACGACCGATACCTCGAGCGCGACCTGGAAGACGCCATCCTGCGCGAGATCGAGCAGTTCCTGCTGGAACTGGGCGCGGGTTTCACCTTCGTGGCGCGCCAGAAGCGCATCCATATCGATGACGAGGATTTCTACATCGACCTCCTGTTCTACAACCGCAAGCTCAGGCGGTTGGTGGCCATCGACCTCAAGCTCGGGCGCTTCAAGGCCGAGTACAAGGGCCAGATGGAGCTCTACCTGCGCTGGCTGGCGCGCCACGAGCAGGAGGTGGGTGAGAGTCCGCCGTTGGGTATCATCCTGTGTGCCGGCAAGCAGCGCGAGCAGATTGAACTGTTGGAACTGGACAAGAGCGGCATCCATGTTGCCGAATACCTGACAGTGTTGCCTTCCAGAGAGGCCCTGCAGGCCAAGCTGCATCAATCCATCGCCGCCGCCAGGGCGCGGCTGCAGGGAGGCCAGGACGAGCCGACCGACTGAGCCACGCAAGGAGCCCGCCAGATGTTGAATGCCACACGCCCGGAGCGCCTGACCCAGAACCGCGTGATCCACCTGCTGACCAGGCCTGAAGGGGAGAACGGCCTGGACTACCGCTGGCTCGGCAACTGGAGCCGCCGGGAGGGCAATCGCGCCATCGAGCCCGAGCTGCTGCGCGACAACCTGAGCGAACGCGGCTACTCCGAGGCGCATATTGCCGCCGCCCTGCATAAGCTGCAGGCGGCAGCCGATGTCACCGGAGTGACGCTCTACCAGGCGAATCTGCGCACCTACAACCTGCTGCGCTACCCCGTGAAGGTGCTCCTCTCGCCGGGGAAGCCGCACGAGGATGTGCATCTGGTCGATTGGGAGCACCCGGAGAATAACGACTTCGCCCTGGCCGAGGAAGTGACCCTCAAGGGTGGGCATGAGCGCCGCCCCGATCTGGTGATCTACCTCAACGGCATCGCCGTGGCGGTGATCGAGCTCAAGCGTAGCTCCGTGGAGGTGGCCGACGGGGTGCGCCAGCTCATCACCAACCAGGAGCCGATCTTCAACGAGGGCTTTTTTACCACCGTGCAGCTGTTGCTTGCCGGCAGCGATGCCCAGGGGCTGCGCTACGGCACTACCGGCACGCCGGAGCAGTTCTTCGTGCAGTGGAAGGATGAGGAGGGCAGCCGCGCGGCGTCGCCCGGGGTATTGCTGGACAGACCGCTGGTGCAGATGTGCGGTAAGCAACGCCTGCTGGACCTGATCCGCAACTTCGTGATCTTCGATGCAGGGCAGAAGAAGGTGCCCCGGCCCCATCAGTACTTCGGCGTCAAGGCGGCCCAGCAGCGCATTGCCCAGCGCGAAGGCGGGGTGATCTGGCACACCCAGGGCAGCGGCAAGAGCATCCTGATGGTGCTGCTGGCCAAGTGGATCATGGAGCACGATCCGGCGGCACGCATCCTGGTGGTGACCGACCGCGACGAGCTGGACACACAGATCGTCGGCGTGATGCGCAATGCCGGAGTGGTGGGCGAGGAAGCCCCCTCGCCGCGTATCACCTCACGGGCACAGTTCATGGAGAAGCTGGGGGCGACTACGCCGCGACTGCTCTGTGCCCTGGTGCACAAGTTCGCCCCGGGCGACCTCAAGGGCGATCCGCCACCGGTGCACGGGCGTTTCTATGTCTTCGTCGACGAGTGCCACCGCACCCAGGGTGGTGCCATGAACCGTCAGATGAAGCGCTGGCTCGCCGATGCGATCTTTATCGGCTTCACCGGTACCCCACTGTTGCGCAAGGACAAGCAGACCACCCGCGAGGTCTTTGGCACTTATATCCACACCTACAAGTTTCCCGAAGCGGTGGCCGACGGCGTGGTGCTGGACCTTAAGTACGAGGCACGCGACGTGCCGCAGCGTCTGACCTCCCGCCAGGCCATCGACAAGTGGTTCGAGCAGAAGACACGGAACCTCAACAACTACCAGAAGGCAGTGCTGCGAAAGCGCTGGGCCACGCTGGAGGAGCTGATGAGCGCCGGCGAGCGCAAGCAGCGCATCGTTGCGGACATCATCGAGGACTTCGGCCTCAAGCCACGTCTGAACAACGATCGTGGCACTGCCATTCTGGTGGCCGCCTCGATCTATGATGCATGCCACTACTTCCGGCTGTTTCAGAACACCCCATTCGGTCGTTACTGCGGGATCATCACCTCGTTCGAGCCCAACCACAACGCCATCTCCCGGGAGCCCTCCAGCAGCGATGAACGCTACAAGTTCGACACCTATACGCAGCATGTGTTGAAGGATGGACAGAGTACTAGCCAGTACGAGGCCGAGGTGAAGCGCCGCTTCATCGAGGAGCCAGCCAACACCAAGCTCTTGATCGTGGTGAGCAAGCTGCTGACCGGCTTCGATGCCCCTTCGTGCAGCTACATCTACTTGGACAATAAGCTGCGCGATCACAACCTGTTCCAGGCAATCTGCCGGACTAATCGCCTGGACGGCGACGACAAGGATTACGGTCATATCGTCGACTTCAAGCAGCTCTTCGGCGATGTGCAGCAAGTGATCGCGGTCTACAGCTCCGACGAGCTGGACCTGGACGACGGCGGATCATCCGAGAACAACATCGAGTTGAAGGACTGGCGCAAGGAGGGCCGCAGGAAGCTCGATACGGCTCGCGAGGCGCTCAAGTACCTCTGCGAGCCGGTGCCGCCGCCTCGTGATATCGAGCACTACCTGCACTACTTTTGCGGTGATGCCGGTACGCCGGAGGCGCTGAACGACACCGAAGTGCTGCGGATCTCCTTCTACAAGGCGGTGGCCAGCTTCGTGCGGGCCTATTCCGCCATCGTCCAAGAGCTGGATGCCATCGGCTACACGACGAACGAGATCGCCACCCTGCAGGACGAGGTCGCCTTCTTCAGCGAGGTGCGTGCCGCCATCAAGTGCCATTCCGGCGAGGAGCTGGATATCAAGCCCTTCGAGGCGGACATGCGCCACCTCATCAACACCTATATCCAGGCGGACCCGGCGAGCAAACTGGGCTCGGTGGATAATTACTCCCTTGTGGATCTAATCGTCGAGACCGGCATCCATGATGCCATCGCCAGGAAGCTCAATCAGAAGGGAAAACCGTCGAAGAACGGAGTCGCCGAAGGCATCATCAATAACGTGCGCAAGACCATCATCCGTGACCAGCTCACCGATCCACGTTTCTACGAACAGCTATCCAAGCTGCTGGACGATCTGATCGCGGATTGGCGAAGTGATACGGCTTCCTATCAGCAGTTCCTGGCGCGCGCCGAAACACTGGTCAAGCAGATGGCACAGGGCCAGCGTGGTGAAGCGCTGCCCCCGGAATTGGACAATCGCCCCGAGGCACAGGTGATCTATCACAATCTCCCGGATATTCTGGCCGCGTCGCGCTCGGTAGGCGAGGTGCAGGAGCCTGCCCCCGACGCTGATGAGCAGCGCCTGCGACTCTCGCTGGCCATTGACCGGGCGATGCGCGAGCAGGCGCCGGCTGGCTGGCGGGGCGACGATGCGCGCGAGCGGCAGGTGCTCAACGCCTTACATCCAATCCTGGACAGGAATCGACAGGCCACCAAGGCGGTTTTCGAATTGGTCAAGCAGCAGGCGGGTTACCCGTGACCGAGACGATCACATTAGGGGATATCCCCATCGAGGTGATGCGCAAGAATGTCCGCAACGTGCATCTTTCCGTGCATCCGCCGGACGGGCGGGTCACCTTGGTAGCACCGCGTGCGACCCGCCTGGAAGTGGCGCGTGCCTATGCGATTGCCAAGCTCGGCTGGATACGCGACCAACAAGCGAAGCTCCATGCCCAAGCGCGAGAGGCGCCACGCCGTTTCGTCGAGCGGGAGAGTCACTATCTCTGGGGGCGACGCTACCTGCTGAATGTTGAAGAGAGGGAGTCCCGTCCCGGTGTCCGCATCGATCACAAGCGCATCACCCTCAGTGTGCGACCGGGAAGCGATCGGGAAAAGCGCGCCGAGGTGATGCACGAGTGGCACAAGCGGTTGCTGCATGACGCCGTTCCCCCGCTGATCGAAAGATGGGAACCTCGCTTGGGCGTGCGTGTGTCGGCTTATCATCTGCAACGTATGAAGACGAAGTGGGGAAGCTGCAATCCATCGAAGGGTAATATTCGACTGAACACGGAACTGGTTAAAAAGCCGAAGGACCTGCTCGAATATATCGTTGTGCATGAAATGCTGCACTTGGTCGAGGCTAATCATAATGAGCGCTTCATTGCGCTACTGGATGAGTGTTTTCCCGGTTGGCGGGAGGCGCGTGATGAGCTAAACAGTTTGCCGTTGTCCGCCGAGAACTGGTAGACATCCGTCCTATTTAAGCTCCTCTGGTATAAAGCTATCGGTAGAAAAGGCATGTCACCTGGCATGGCTCGAGCACCAGACACCAAAAGGCCGGCGGGACTACCGCCGGCCTTCTTTCATATGTCAACATTCTGGCCGCCCCGACGGGCGCGTTTCGCGCTCGCCGGGGCGCCTTGCCGTTTACTCGTCCCCGGTGAAGGGAAGCGATGAGTGGTGCAGCACGATGCGCAGGTCGCCGTCGTCGTCCAGATGGTAGCCCCAGCTCTTGTCCACCACGGTGGTGTTGCCGTCGGCATCCAGGATCGAGACGTTGCCCATGGTCAGCGCCATGTCGCCGCTGATGAAGATGGCGGCGTTGTCGATGGTGACCTCCTGCCAGCCCTTCAGGGCGAAGCCGCTGTCCGCGCTGTACTCGTCGCTGTGGCCGACGAAGTAGGCCAGGGCCCCCTCGGGGGTGGTGCGGAAGGTCTGGGGCGCTTCGGCCAGGGTCGGCTTGAAGAGCACCGCGCCCATGTCGTGGCCATAGGCGCCGGCGATGATCTCCTCGGCCAGGGCGCGGGCGGCGTCGATGCCCTCTTCCTCGTAGGTGTTGGAGATGGCGACCAGCGCATCGCCCCAGGCCTGCTGGGCCTCCAGCACCTGCGCTTCGGTGATGTCGCCGCCCATGTGGGTCACTTCGGTGGCGCTGGCCAGGCCGGCGGCGCCGAGGCCCATACCCAGAGCGGTGGCGGTAACCAGTGTCTTGAGCTTCATCGTGTCTCTCCTTGAAAAGCCGGGAAGTGTCAGAGCGTCTTGTTCTGATGCAGGTCCAGACTAACGCGAATCACCGTTCAAGTAAGGGTGTGCCGGGGTGAAGATTCATGGCCGGGAAGATGAACGCAAGGTGAACGTCACCGGTGAGCCTCGGGAGGGGCCTCCAGCCGATAGCCGAAGCCCCGCTGGGTGGTGATCAGCGAGCCCCCCGGGTGGCCGTCGTCCAGCTTGCGGCGCAGGCGCCGGATATAGACGTTGACGACGTTGGTGAGAGGATCCTCGCTGCTGCCCCAGACGCTGGCAAGGATGCGCTCGCGGCTGAACAGCTTGCCGGGCGAGGCCATCAGCAGTTCGAGAATGGCCAGCTCCTTGGGCGTCAGCTCGATGGCGCGGCCGGCACGGGTCACGCGGCGCTGGTCGCGGTCCAGCTCCAGCTCGCCGACCCGCAGCCGCCGCTGCGGCTCCGCCATGCCGGGGCGGGCGTGGCGCCGAGCGAGGGCGCCGAGCCTGGCCAGTAGCTCTTCGAAGGCGAAGGGCTTGATCAAGTAGTCGTCGGCGCCGGCGTCCAGCCCCGAGACGCGGTCCTCGACGCTGTCCAGCGCGGTGAGCATCAGCACCGGGCAGTCGACCCCGGCGGTGCGCAGGCTGCGGCACACCTCGAGCCCGCCGATATCCGGCAGCAGGCGGTCCAGTATCACCACCGGCAGCGGCGAGGACGCCGGCTGGCGTGCCGTTTGTACCAGATGCACCAGCGCCGGCTGCCCTTCGCTGAAGCTCTCCACCCGATGGCCCTCCGCCGTCAGGCCGCGCTGCAGGAAGTCCCGAATGCGGGGGTCGTCTTCAACGATCACGATGTGCATCGCTCGGCTCCGTGTGGTCATTGGCAATGTGGTCATTGGCAGTGTGAACGGGCAGGCGCAGCAGCGCCTGGCAGCCCCCTTCGGGCAGGCTGTCGAGCTGCAGCTGGCCGCCATGCAGCCGCATCAGCAGCATGGCGATGGCGAGCCCCACCCCCTGGCCGTCCGGGCGGTGGCGGCGGGCCTCCGGGCTGCGGTAGCCGCGCTCGAAGATGCGGGCGGCCTCCCGGTCGGGCAGCCCGATGCCCCGGTCGCGAATGCGCAGCTCCCAGACGGCGGTGCCCTGGTGCTCGACCAGGCTGGCCTCGACGTCGACCTGGCCGCCGGGGTGCGAGTACTGCACGGCGTTGTCGAGCAGGATGCCGAACACCTGCTTCAGGCGCTGAGCGTCGCCCAGCAGCAGGGCGCTTTCCAGGTGGGCCACCCGGATGCGGATACCGCGCAGACGCCCGAGGGTGGAGGCCTGGCTGATGGCATCGCGCAGGGGGGACAGAGGGTCAAGCGGGCGGTGCTGTACCTGCCACTCGGCGATATCGCTGCGTGCCATGGTCAAGAGGTCGCTGATGACACCGCTGAGGTGAGCGGCATCGTCGGCGATGCGCTGCAGCGCCTGGCGATACTCCGCTTCGCTGCGGGGCTGGCCGCGCAGAGTGATTTCCGCCTCGCCGCGGATGGAGGTGGCGGGCGTGCGCAGCTCGTGGCTGATGTCCTCCAGCAGCTGCTGGCGCTGCTTCGAGAGCTGGTTGAGCCGGGTCAGCGCCTGCTCCAGCTCGCGGGTGCGGGTGTCGACCAGGTCTTCCAGGTGGCGCTGGCGGTCGCGCTCGGTGCGGCGATGCTGATCCAGTTCGCTGGCCATCTGATTGATATGCGCGGCGATGCGCCCGAACTCGTCCTGCAGGCTGTCATCGAGGCGGTGGCTCAGCTCGCCGCGCTGCAGGGCCTGGGCGCCGCGCAGCAGCTCGCCGATCGGGCGGCGCAGGGCGCGGGCAAAGTGCCAGAAGACCCAGAGGATGATCAGGCTGAGCGCCAGAGTGGTCAGTGCGGCCATCAGCATCAGCTGGTGCAGCGAACGGTCGGCCTCGCTGCGCTGCTTGGCCAGCAGGGTGCGCTCGCGGGCCAGCGTGTCGGCCATGGTCAGGCGCAGGTCGCGGCCTTCGAACTTGTTGAAGTCATCCAGCGGGGCATAGTGTGGGCCGCCGGGGTCCTGGCTCTCCAACCGCTGCAGAAAGTCATCGAACAGGTCGAGCGCCTGCTGACGCTCCGTGATCAGGCTGGCGGGCTGCTCCAGCTCGGTCGGTGCGCCAGTGGCCAGAGTCCGGGTGAGCTGCTGCAGCCGTGCCAGATGGGAGCGCATCTCCTGGAGCAGAGCATCGCGCTGCTCCGGGTCGGCGTCGGCTTCGTACTGGGCCCGCGAGAGCCAGGTCTGCAGCCGGTGCTTGCTGTCGGAGAGCGCCAGAAAGCCGGCGTGCAGATCGCTCGAGACGCGCCCGAGCGCCACCTTCTGGCGGGCGCCGTCGATGGCCCAGATGGCAACGCCCCCCTGAATCACCGCCAGCAGGGTTAACGCGAGCAGAGCGACTCCGAGGCGGCGTTCGAACATGGCGGTCTCCAGCGGGGGCGTGGGGGCTGTCGGCGGAGCTGGCGCATCACGCCGAGAGCTGGCTTCGATGATAATCATGGCGTTGGCGGGAAAGAAGCACGAAAAGCGCTCCCGTTGCACGTCGGCAGCGGCGCTGCCGCTCGGCTAGAAGTTCACCTTCAGCCGGCCCCAGCGCCTGGGTCAGCTCGTCAGCAAGCGAAAACCGTGCATGGAGGTTCCGGCGCGGTCAGCGGTTAAACAGCCACATCAGCGCCGATAGAACCACGCTGACCAGAATCATGGTGGTGATCGGGAAGAAGAACGAGAACCCCTCCCGACGCACGGCGATATCCCCCGGCAGCTGGCCGAAGGGTAGCCGGGAGAGCCAGGGCCAGAGCAGGCCCACGGCGATGATGATCAGGCCGATCACGATAAGCGTGCGGTTCATGACTTAGCCTCCTGTCGTAGCAAAGCCTATCGACGATGGAGAGTGCGCCCATCGGAGACCTTCCCCGGTGGGCGTTTTCGGACACTGTGGTGCCGGCTCAGCTGGCCCGGCGCAGCACCTCGAGAAGGGCCTGCAGCGGGTGGGGCAGGGCGGCATCGGAGAAGCGCTTCACCTGGCTGCGGCAGGAGTAGCCGGTGGCCAGCAGGGTCCCCGCGTTGGTCTCGTCCTCCACCACCGGCTGCCAGGACTGGGCGTAGATGGTCTTCGAGGTCGCCAGGTTGCGCCCCTCGTGGCCGTAGGTACCGGACATGCCGCAGCAGCCGGTGGCCACCAACTCGAGCTCGAGGCCGAAGGCCGCGAACAGCTGCTGCCACGCCTTGGGGCTGCCCGGGGCGTTGGTCTTCTCGGTGCAGTGGGAGAGCAGCCGATAGCCCGGATCCTGGATGCCGGCGCCGTCCAGGGTCAGGCCGCCGGGCACCAGGCTGGCCGCGCGGGTCACCAGCCACTCCTGCAGCATCAGCACCTCGGGCACGGCCTCCGGCCCCAGCGCCTTCACGTACTCCTGGCGGTAGGTGAGGGTCATGGCCGGGTCGATGCCGACCAGCGGCACGTCGAACTCCGCCAGCGTGCGCAGGCGCCTGGCCTGCTTATCGGCGGTACGCGCGAAGGCACCGAGGAAGCCTTGGACGTGCAGCGGCTTGCCGTTGGGGGAGAAGGGCGCCACGAAGACCCGGATATCCAGCCGGCCGAGCAGCTCGACGATATCCAGCACCAGGTTGGCTTCGAAGTGGCTGGTGAAGGCGTCCTGGACGATCACCACGCTGCGGGCCTTCTGGGCCTCGGTGAGCCTGCCCAGCGAAGTGGGGGTAGCCTGGGCCACGCCCCAGGCGGCCAGGGTCTTTCTCAGGCTGGCCCGGGAGAGTCGCGGGCTGTCCACCAGGCCCACGGGGCCGGCGAGCAGCCGATCCACCAGGCGGTTGCCGATCAGCGCATTGTAGGCGGGCGCGATGCGTGAGAGGGTCGGCAGCAGGAACTCGGTGGTGCCGACTAGGTAGTCGCGCAGCGGGCGCAGGTAGCGGCCGTGGTAGACCTCCAGGAACTGCGCGCGGGAGTCGGGCACGTTGACCTTCACCGGGCACTGGCCGGCGCAGGACTTGCAGGCGAGACAGCCGGCCATGGCGTCGTAGACCTCGTGGGAGAAGTCCGCCTCGCGCTTGCGGCGCAGGGTGTTGAGGGTGCGTTTCGGGAAGCTCTTCACGAAGCCCCAGGCGCCCTCGGCCTTCTTCCTGCGCGACTCCTCGACCAGGTCGATGCCGGCGTCACCCTGCAGGCGCAGCCACTCGCGGACAAGGCTGGCGCGCCCCTTGGGGGAGTGCACTCGGTCCCGGGTCGCCTTCCAGGAGGGGCACATGGCGTCGTTGGGGTCGTAGTTGTAGCAGGCGCCGTTGCCGTTGCAGTAAACAGTGGCGGCGTGGGCTTGCCACACCCGCTCGTCGATGGTGCGGTCGAGCTGGCCGCGGGTGGTCACGCCGTCGATGCTCAGCAGGCCCGGGTCGACCAGCTTCACTGTCTCTGCCTGCGTGGTGTCAGGCGCCTTCCCCGCGGCTTCGGGCGGGATAGAAGCAGTACCCGCGGCTTCGGGCGGGATGGAAGCAGTACCCGCGGCTTCGGGCGGGCTCCCCACGGGGGCGGGTGGGGTAGATGAGGAGAGAGGCGTCGCGATCTTGCCGGGGTTGAGCTGGTTGTGCGGATCGAAGGCCGCCTTGACCCGCTGCAGGCTGGGGTAGAGCTCGCCGAAGAACCTCGGCGCATACTCCGAGCGCACTCCCTTGCCGTGCTCGCCCCACAGCAGGCCGCCATATTTCTTCGTCAGCTCGGCCACCTCGTCGGAGACCTCGCGGATCAGCCGCTCCTGCTCGGGGTCCTTCATGTCGATGGCGGGGCGCACGTGCAGCACCCCGGCGTCCACGTGGCCGAACATGCCGTAGGCGAGGCCCCGGGCATCCAGGGCGGCGCGGAACTCGGCAATGAAGTCGGCCAGGTGCTCCGGCGGCACCGCGGTGTCCTCCACAAAGGGGATGGGGCGCTTCTCGCCCTTTTCATCGACCCGGGCGTTGCCCAGCAGGCCCACGGCGCGCTTGCGCATGGCGTAGACGCGCTGGATCTGCGGCCGGCCCTCGGCGAGGGTAAAGCCCAGGCGCTGAACGCTGGCGTCGCTCTCCAGGTGGCGGCAGAAGGCGGCGACCCGCTCGGCCAGGCGCTCGGGGTCGTCGTCGTTGAACTCCACCAGGTTGATGCCGCGCACCGGGGTGTCGCCGGCGGGGAAAAACGCCGCCACGCTGTCCCAGACGAAGTCCTCCATGGCCAGCATCAGCACCTTGTCGTCCACCGTCTCGATGGAGGTGGGGGACGCCTGTGGCCGATCTTGTGAAGAGCTGCCGCTGGACATCAGGGCTCTAGCGTCGCGCAGGGCATCCATGAAACCGGCGTAGCGCACGTTGACCAGGGTGGAGTGCTTCGGGATCGGCAGCACGTTGAGCACCGCCTCGTCGAGAAAGCCCAGGGAGCCCTCGGCGCCGCACAGCAGGCTGTTCATGTCGAGCCGACCCTGGTCGTCTCTCAAGTGAGCCAGGTCGTAGCCGGTCAGGCAGCGGTTGAGGGGCGGGAACTTCTCGGCGATCAGCGCGCCCTGGGTGTCGATGATCTCCCGGGCGGTGCGAAAGGCGCGGCCGGTGGCGTCCTGGCGCTTGCAGAGCGTGTCGAGCTCGGCCTCCTCCACCGGGCGGCTGGTCAGGCGCTCGCCGCCCAGCAGCAATACCTCGAGCTCGAGCACGTGGTTGCGGGTCTTGCCGTACTCGCAGCTGCCCTGGCCGCTGGCGTCGGTGGAGATCATGCCGCCGATGGTGGCGCGGTTGGAGGTGGAGAGCTCCGGCGCGAAGAAGAGCCCATGGGGCTTGAGCGCCGCGTTGAGCTGGTCCTTGACCACCCCGGCCTGGACCCGCACGCGACGGGCCTCGACGTCGATCTCGAGGATCCGGTTCATATGGCGGGAGACGTCCACCACCAGGCCGTCGGTGAGGGACTGGCCGTTGGTGCCGGTGCCGCCGCCCCGGGGGGTGAGCGCCACCTGGCGGTGCTCCACCTGGCCGGCCAGGTGGGCGATGCGCGCCAAGTCCTCGCCGTGGCGGGGGTAGAGCGCCGCCTGGGGCAGGCGCTGGTAGATCGAGTTGTCGGTGGCCAGTACCGTGCGGTCGGCGTAGTCCGGGGCGATCTCGCCCTCGAAGCCGGCGTCGCGCAGGGCCTCCAGGAAACGCAGGTAGGGGGCGGCCAGCCCCGGCATGGTGCTGGCGTCGGCGGTGTCCAGTCGTGCGATCATGGCACTCTTTCATGGGGAAGCGGGGAATCCCTCTACTTTACCGCGAGAGGGCGGTGGGGCGCACCCCGCGGGCGGGGTCGGCGGCGGGCGCGTGGCGCCCCTGATGCCTTTTGCCTACAATGGGCGGCCTGTTTCACTCCCGTCTTCTTTTTTCTTCATCACCGACTGCAACGGACCGGATTCCATGCTCGATCCCAAACTGCTGCGCAGCGACCTCGATTTGGTCGCTCAACGACTGGCCAAGGGAGGCTTCGCTCTCGATACCGACCGTCTCGAGGCGCTGGAGTCCCGGCGTCGCGAGCTGCAGGCCGAGACCGAGTCCCTGCAGAACGAGCGCAACACCCGCTCCAAGGCGATCGGCAAGGCCAAGGCGTCCGGCGAGGATATCCAGCCGCTGCTCGACGAGGTCTCGGACCTGGGGGATCGCCTGGATGCGGCCAAGACGCGCCTGGCCGAGGTGCAGGCCGAGTGGGATGACGCGGTCAGCGGCATTCCCAACCTGCCCCACGAGAGCGTGCCCGAGGGCAAGGATGAGGCCGACAACGTCGAACTGCACCGCTGGGGTACCCCCCGGGCGTTCGACTTCGAGGTGCGCGATCACGTCGACCTCGGCGCCCTGCAGGGCAAGCTGGATTTCGAGCTGGCGGCCAAGCTGACCGGCGCGCGCTTTGCGGTGATGCGAGGCCCCATCGCGCGGATGCACCGTGCCCTGGCCCAGTTCATGCTGGACAAGCAGACCCTCGAGCACGGCTACGAGGAGTGCTACGTGCCCTACATGGTCAACGAGGCCTCCCTGCGCGGCACCGGCCAGCTGCCCAAGTTCGGCGAGGACCTGTTCCGACTCGACGACGAGCGCGGCTACCACCTGATCCCCACCTCCGAGGTGCCGCTGACCAACTTCGCCCGGGACGAGATCCTGGAGCACAGGGCGCTGCCGCTGAAACTCACCGCCCACACGCCCTGCTTCCGCAGCGAGGCGGGCTCCCACGGTCGCGATACCCGCGGCATGATCCGTCAGCACCAGTTCGACAAGGTAGAGATGGTGCAGCTGGTGGACCCGGCCACCAGCTATGCGGCCCTGGAGGAGATGCGCGGCCACGCCGAGGCGATCCTGCAGGCGCTCGAGCTGCCCTACCGGGTGGTGACCCTGTGCACCGGCGACATGGGCTTCGGCGCTGCCAAGACCTATGACCTGGAGGTGTGGATCCCCAGCCAGAACGCCTACCGCGAGATCTCCTCGGTCTCAAACTGCGAGGAGTTCCAGGCGCGGCGCATGCAGGCGCGTTTCCGCCACCCCGAGCAGAAGAAGCCGCAGCTGCTGCACACCCTCAACGGCTCCGGCCTGGCGGTGGGGCGCTGCCTGGTGGCGGTGCTGGAGAACTATCAGAACGCCGACGGCTCGATCACGGTACCCGAGGCGCTGCGCGCCTACATGGGCGGCATCGAGGTGATCAACCTCCCGGGCTGATGCCGCCAGGCCAGGGCCCCCGCCCTTGACGCGAACCCCCGCTGGCGCCAGCCACCGGGGGTTTCTTGTATGGAGGTCGGAAGCGCCTCGCTACTCGATCTCCCAGGTGACGCTGACCCCGGCCTCGATCTCGAGGGTGCCGGGGCGGTACTCCGCCTGGGGAGCGCCTTCCCGGGCATCGGCGGCCATGGCCAGCATGCGCGGCTGGAAGACCGGCGAGCGGGTCTCGCTGACGCTGGCCACCGGGCCCAGGGTGATGCCCAGGGTGTCGGCCATCAGCTCGGCCTTGTGGCGCGCCTTCTCCAGCGCCTTGACCAGCGCCTCGTCGGTGGCGGCGTCGCGGTCGGCGAGGTCATAGCTGACGCCGTCCAGGGCATTGACGCCGGCCTCGGTGAGGGCGTCGAGCAGCCCCGGCAGCCGCTCCAGGTCGTCGAGCTGGATCCGGAAGGCGCGCTCGAGGCGGGTCCGGACCAGCGTCTGACGCTCGCCGTCCTCGTGACGGCTACCGGCGAGGTGTTCCGGCTGCACGGCCAGCGAGCCGGCGCTGATGGCGTCGCGCTCGAACCCGGCGGCCTCTAGGGTGCGAATCAGCTCGCCGGCACGGCCTTCCAGCCGCTCGCGGGCCTCGCGCAGCGCGTCGGGGTCTCCTCCCCGGTCCTCTTCCTGGGACACGGCCGGTGTGCGCTCCCAGAGGCGGGCCGTGAGGGTGGCGCGGTCAGGCACCACCGCCAGCGTGGCCTCGGCCTGGACGTGGAGCTGGCGGGGCGGGGTGGCCTCGGCCAGCGCCTGCCCGGCCAGCAGCGGGGTGGCGACGAGCAGGGTGCCCAGCAGCAGCTGCCGGGCGGGACGAAACAGCCTCATGGTGGCCTCCTTGCAATGATGGCGTGGCCGTCTGCCACCCCGCTTCGAGGTGGGCCGGGTGCAAAGGTTCCCGCGGCGGCCATCATTGTTGCTGGCCCGGCGCGAAGGCATGATGGGGGCTGGCCAGGGAGGACAGGAACGCACGATGTCGGCTCATGAACCGGATGCCCCGAGCATCATTCCGCTCAACCTCATGCTCGGCCTGGCCGCGCTGGTGGTGATCGTGGCCGGCATGAAGGCCGGTGCGAGCCTGCTGGTACCGATGCTGCTGGCCATCTTTATCGCGGTGGTCTGCACCGCGCCGATCCAGTGGCTCAACCGGCTGGGGCTTGGCCTGCGGGCGGCCGTGTGGCTGACCCTGGTGGTGATCGGGGTGCTCTTCTCGCTGGTGGGACTGCTGCTGGTCAACAGCTTCGGCACCTTCACGGAGGCGCTGCCGGGCATCGAGGAGAAGCTGCAGGCCTACTATGTCGGGCTGCTGGATGGCCTGGCGAGCCTGGGGCTAGCCATCGACCCGGACCGGCTGGCCGGTCTGCTGGACGTCGAGGAGCTGGGCGGCTGGATCCCCGCCCTGCTCGGCGAGATCGGCAACCTGCTGGTGCAGAGCACCATCGTGGGCCTGTTGGTGCTGTTCATGCTGTTCGAGATGCTGCACTTCCGCGACAAGGTCTCCCGCGCCCTGGCCAACCCGGCGCCGAGCCTTCAGCGCTTCAGCGAGTTCAGCCAGACCCTCAAGCGCTACCTGGCCGTCAAGACTCTGATCAGCCTGGTCACAGGCGCCCTGGTGTGGGTGGCCTGCCTGCTGGTCGGGGTCGATTTTCCCTTCCTGTGGGCGGTGCTGGCCTTCGCGCTCAACTACATTCCCAACATCGGCTCGGCCATCGCTGCGGTGCCCCCGGTGCTGCTGCTGCTGGTCTCGCCGGAGGGCGGGCTGGTCGATGCCCTGCTGCTCTCCGCGGCCTACCTGGGGATCAACTTCCTGCTGGGCAACATCGTCGAGCCAAGGGTGATGGGGCGCGCGCTGGGACTGTCGACCCTGGTGGCCTTCCTGTCGCTGGTGGTGTGGGGCTGGATCTTCGGCACGGTGGGCATGCTGCTCTCGGTGGTGCTGACCATGACCCTGAAGATTGCCCTGGACAGCCATCCCCAGACCCGCTGGATCGCCCATCTGCTGGGGCCGGGGGAGGAGGCCCCCGAGGCAAGTCCCGAGCGTCCGATCGCGGAGCGCGACGCCGAGGATGAGGAGACCTGAACGACAACGCCCCGGCCAGGGCCGGGGCGTTACGCTTGCGCTGAAGTGAGCGCCGCGATCAGGCGTTCTGGTCGATGAACTGCGTCAGCTGCGACTTGGACTGGGCGCCCACCAGGGAGGCGACCTTGGCACCGGACTTGAACAGCATGACGGTGGGCACACCGCGCACACCCTGCTCGGCGGCGATTTCCGGGGCATCGTCCACGTTGATGCTGACGACCTTGAGGTTGCCTTGGCGCTCCTCGGCGACCTCGTCGACCACCGGTGACATCACCTTGCAGGGACCGCACCAGGGGGCCCAGAACTTCAGCAGCACCAGGGTGTCGGCCTTGAGGACTTCCTGCTCGAAGTTGGCATTGGTGACATCGACGTTATTGGCCATGGGGTTCTCCAGTTTCGTTGCGCTGCATCGAGCGTATTCACGGCACGCCTGGGGCGTGCCCGGCCGGCTGATGTTAGCGGTCGGCCGCTGCGCTGGCAAATGGCGCCATGATACGGCTAGGCGGGACACCGCCTCCTTGTATATACTTCAAAGTGATTAGAGATTTTTTGCTTATCGCGATTTGGCATTGCCAGCGCCTGTGACCGGGGCGGCGGCCAGGGAGTTTGTCATCATGAAGCTGCAGCAGCTGCGCTATATCTGGGAAGTCACCCGCCACAACCTCAACGTCTCGGCCACCGCCCAGAGCCTGTTCACCTCCCAGCCGGGGATCTCCAAGCAGATTCGCCTGCTGGAGGACGAGCTGGGGGTGGAGATCTTCGCCCGCAGCGGCAAGCACCTGACCCGGGTGACCCCGGCCGGGCAGGCCATCGTCGAACTGGCCGGCGAGGTCCTGCGCCTGACCGAGAACATCAAGGAGGTGGCCCAGGAGTTCAGCGACGAGCGGCGCGGCAGCCTGGCCATTGCCACCACCCATACCCAGGCGCGTTACGCGCTGCCGCCGGTGATCAGCGAGTTCACCCGCAAGTATCCCGATGTGGCCCTGCACATGCAGCAGGGCACCCCCAAGCAGATCGCCCAGATGGTCAGCGACGGCCAGGCGGATTTCGCCATCGCCACCGAGTCCCTGGAACTCTTCAATGACCTGGTGCTGCTGCCCTGCTACCGCTGGAACCGCTGTCTGCTGGTCCCCCGCGGGCACCCCCTGGCCGACGAGCCCGAGCTCACCCTGGAGGCCCTGGCCCGCTATCCGCTGGTCACCTACGTGTTCGGCTTCACCGGCCGTTCCCAGCTGGACGACGCCTTCCGGGCCCGGGGGCTGACGCCCAACGTGGTGCTGACCGCCGCCGACGCCGACGTGATCAAGACCTACGTGCGCCTCGGTATGGGGGTGGGCATCGTCGCCCATATGGCGGTGGACCCGGAGCACGACACCGACCTGGTGGCGCTGGATGCCGGCCACCTCTTCGAGAGCTCCACCACCAAGATCGGCATCCGCCGCGGCACCTTCATGCGCGGCTACATGTACGACTTCCTGCAGGGCTTCGCCCCGCACCTGGAGCGTGACCTGGTCGATGCCGCCCTGGCGGCGGGGCCACGGCACGAGGCGCCGCTCTTCGAGGGGCTCACGCTGCCGGTGCGCTAGCCTCGCAGGGCCCCCACCCCCCGGAAGGGGCGGTGGGGCCTTGAGCGACGAAGGGCGCCCCGCGGGGCGCCCTTCGTCTCTCTGCTCTCTGCTCCCTGCTCCCTGCTCCGCTTCCGCTCAGCGGGGGGCGGAGGAGGGGAGGTTGGTGGCGTGCAGGCCGCACTCCTTGCCGCCCTGCTCCTCCCACCACCAGCGCCCCTCGCGCTCGTGCTGGCCGGGCAGGGTGGGGCGGGTGCAGGGCTCGCAGCCGATGCTGACGAAGCCGCGTTCATGCAGGGGGTTGTAGGGGACGTCGAACATGCGGATGTAGGTCCACACTTCCTCGCTCGACCAGTGGGTCAGCGGATTGATCTTGTAAAGCGGGCTCGCTTCGCTGCCGAAGCCGTGGTCGTGCTCGGCGATCTGCAGGCTCGAGCGGGTGCCGGGGCTCTGGTCGCGGCGCTGGCCGGTGACCCACATCGGCAGGCCGGCGAGGCGGGCGCGCAGCGGCGCCACCTTGCGGATGCCGCAGCACTCCTGATGGCCATCGCGATAGAAGCTGAAGAGTCCCTTCTCGCCCACCAGTGCCTGAACCGCCTCGGGGTCGGGGAAGCGCACGTCGATGGCGATGCCGTAATGCTCGCGGACCCGCTCGATGAAGGCGTAGGTCTCCGGATGCAGCCGGCCGGTATCCAGGGCGAAGACATGGACGGCCTCCTTCGGCGCGACCTTCAGGGCCAGGTCGATCAGCACCACGTCCTCGGCGCCGGAAAAGGAGAGCGTCAGCTCGCCGAAGGCCTGGTAGGCGGCGCGGAGGATCTCCTTGGGGGTCGCCTGGTCGTGCTCCAGGACGAAACGGTTGGGGTCGAAGCTTGCCATGCTGGCCTCCTTGGGCTCGATGGCCGTTACCCTAACAAGGCCGAGCCCGCCGCCCCCAATACCGATTTCTTGGATATCTATTCCTTTGGGGAGCAAGAGGCAAGGTTCTTATGCATTTTCTGCCAATTCATTGTCCGCGAGGGCGGCCATCAGGTGGCCGATCTTGTCGAGGGTCTCCTGATACTCCGCCTCGCCCTCGGAGTCGGCCACCAGGCCGCCGCCGCCCCACAGGTGGAGCCGGCCGTCGTCGGCCACGGCGGTGCGAATGGCAATGGAGGTGTCCATGCCCCCGCGCACGTCCACATAGCCGAGGCTGCCGCAGTAGGCGCTGCGCCGGCTCGGCTCCAGCTCCTCGATGATCTGCATGGCGCGCACCTTGGGGGCGCCGGTGATGGAGCCGCCGGGGAAGGCGGCGGCCAGCAGCTCGAGGGGCGTGCGCCCCGGGGCCAGCTCACCGGTGACCACGCTGACCAGATGGTGCACGTTGGCGTAGCTCTCCAGGCCGCACAGCTGGGGCACCCGCACGCTGCCGGGGCGGCAGACGCGGCCCAGGTCGTTGCGCAGCAGGTCGACGATCATCACGTTCTCGGCGCGGTCCTTGAGGCTGGCGGCGAGCGCGTTGGCCAGCCGCCGGTCGTCGGCGGGCGTCGCCCCCCGGGGGCGGGTGCCCTTGATGGGGCGGGTCTCCACCTTACCATCGCGGCACTCCAGGAAGCGCTCCGGCGAGAGCGAGAGGAGCGCCTGCTCGCCGTGGGCGGTGGGCCATGCCATATAGCCGGCATAGGGGGTCGGGGTGGCCTGGCGCAGGCGGCAATAGGCTGCCCACAGGTCGCCCGCGTAGGGGGCGCTGAAGCGCTGGGCCAGGTTGATCTGGTAGCAGTCACCGGCGCGGATATAGCGCTGCACGGCGGCGAAGCGCGCGAGGTAGTCGGCGCGGGAGAGCTCCCCGGTGAAGGGGGCGGTGAGCCGAAACCCGCCGGCCTCTGCGGCGGCTGCCGCCAGCCAGCCCTCCACCTGCCGGCGGCGCTCGGCAGTGGCCACTAGCCAGCTCTCGCGCCGCTCATGGTCCTGGATCAGCGCCCAGTCGTAGAGGCCGACCCGGCTCGCCGGCAGGTCGACCACCGGCCGGGCGCACTCGCCCACCGGCTCCAGCAGCCGCCCCAGGTCATAGCTCCAGTAGCCGATCAGACCCCCCAGGAAAGGCAGCTCGCTTGCCGCGTCGGGCACCGGAAGGCGCTCCAGCAGCGCCTGCTGGGCGGCGAAGGGCGAGAGCCCGGCAAGCTCGGGAACGCCGCTGACGCGGCCCCGGGCATCGACGGCAAGCGTCGCCAGCGGATCGCTGGAGAGGATGTCGAAGCGCCCTGCGGGGGCAGAGGGGCGCCCGCTGTCGAGCAGCACCGCGCCGGGGCGCCTGCGCAGGCGGGCGAAGTGCTCGAGCGGCGTCTCCTGATAGGGCAGGGGAGTGATCTGAAGGGATGCGTTCATGACCGGGCCTTGCGAAAACAGGCGGCCCATTCTAGGCGTCTCGACGGGTCTTGTCCCTGTTCTTGCCCGCCGCGGGGGCCAGCGCTGTGCTGACATTGTCGACAGCCCCTTCGATGGCAGGGGGGTTGTCTACAACCAAAGGTGAAGCTTTCCGGGGTTTCTGCGTATTGACCCCATTCTGGGGAGTGGCTACTCTCTCTTCACCGAATAATTGTCGACAATTGCCATGACCTCAGTCGAAACCGAAACCACCCCCCCGGAAGTGCGCACCCTGGCGGAGCGCGTCTTCCAGCAGCTCCAGGACGCCATCGTGCGCGGCGAGCTGGCGCCGGGCAGCAAGATCACCGAGCCGGGCCTCTCCAGGGCCTACGGCATCTCGCGCGGCCCGCTGCGCGAGGCGATGCGTCGCCTCGAGGCGCACCGCCTGATCGAGCGGGTGCCTCATGTGGGTGCCCGGGTGGTGAAGCTCTCCATGAAGGAGCTGCTGGAGCTGTTCGACGTGCGCGAGGCGCTGGAGAGCATGGCGGCCCGGCTGGCGGCCGAGCACATGACCGCCGAGGAGATCGCTGGGCTGCGCGAGCTCCTGGCGATGCATGAGCGTCAGGCCGACCTCAAGAAGGGCGAGGCCTACTTCCAGCGCGAGGGCGATCTGGACTTCCACTACCGGATCGTCCAGGGCAGCCACAATCGCATGCTGGTGACCCTGCTGTGCGACGACCTCTACTACCTGGTGCGGCTCTATCGCACCCAGTTCAGCGCCAGCGGCTCGCGGCCTCAGCGCGCCTTCGTCGAGCACCATCGCATCGTCGATGCCATCGAGGCCGGCGATGCCGAGCTTGCCGAACTGCTGATGCGGCGTCACGTCAGCGCCTCACGGGCCAATGTGGTCGACCGCTATGCGGCCACCCTGCGTCAGGCGGCCGAGACCACATCCTGATTCGAACCGAACCCCCGCGGCCCGGACCTTCCAGGCCAGCCCCCTACAGGAGAGAGACCATGACCCAGCAGACCCCCGGCGCCCGCTTCCGTGCCGCCCTCGAGGCCAATCGCCCGCTGCCCATCGTCGGTACCATCAACGCCTACACCGCCATGATGGCCAAGCGCGTCGGCCACCAGGCCATCTATCTCTCCGGCGGCGGCGTGGCCAATGCCTCCTTCGGCCTGCCGGATCTCGGCATGACCACCATGAACGACGTGGTCGAGAATGCCCACCGCATCTGCGGCCCCACCGACCTGCCGCTGCTGGTGGATATCGATACCGGCTGGGGCGGCGCCTTCAACATCGCCCGCACCGTCAAGGAGATGCAGCGCGCGGGCGTTGCCGCCGTGCACATCGAGGACCAGGTCGCCCAGAAGCGCTGCGGCCACCGCCCCAACAAGGCCATCGTCTCCCAGCAGGAGATGGTCGACCGCGTCAAGGCCGCCGCCGATGCGCGCATCGACCCGGACTTCTACCTGATCGCCCGCACCGACGCCTTCCAGAAGGATGGGCTGGATGCCGCCATCGAACGTGCCCAGGCCTGCATCGAGGCCGGCGCCGACGCCATCTTCGCCGAGGCGGTGCACACCCTGGACGACTACAAGGCCTTCTGCGAGCGCGTCGACGCGCCGATCCTGGCCAACATCACCGAGTTCGGCGCCACGCCGCTGTTCTCCCAGCAGGAACTGGGCGAGGTGGGCTGCCGCATGGTGCTCTATCCGCTGTCCGCCTTCCGCGCCATGAACGCCGCGGCGCTCAAGGTCTATCAGAGCATCCATGCCAACGGCCACCAGCGCGACGTGGTGGAGCTGATGCAGACTCGCGACGAGCTCTACGACTTCCTGAACTACCACAGCTTCGAGCAGAAGCTCGATGCGCTCTTTGCCGAGAAGGGCAGCGACGCCTGAGTCGCGCCCGCCAGTCACTTCGGATACCTACAAGAGGAGAGAGATCATGGTTGATAAACCCATCGGCGGCGCCGGCCTGCGTGGCCAGAGTGCAGGTACCACCGCCCTGTGTACCGTGGGCAAGACCGGTTCCGGCCTGACCTATCGCGGCTTCGACATCAAGGAGCTGGCGGAAAAGGCGAAGTTCGAGGAAGTGGCCTACCTGCTGCTCAAGGGCAAGCTGCCCAACCAGGCCGAGCTCGACGCCTACATTTCCAAGCTCAAGGGCCTGCGTGGCCTGCCGCAGCCGCTCAAGACCGTGCTGGAGCAGATCCCCAAGGACGCCCACCCCATGGACGTGATGCGCACCGGCGCCTCCATGCTGGGCAACCTGGAGACCGAGCAGAGCTTCGACGAGCAGCAGGATGTCTCCGACCGCCTGCTGGCCGTGCTGCCCTCGATCATCTGCTACTGGTACCGCTTCAGCCACGACGGCGTGCGCATCGAGACCGAGACCGACGATGACTCCGTGGGTGCCCACTTCCTGCACCTGCTGCGCGGCGAGGCCCCCTCCGAGCTGCATGCTCGCGTCATGAACGTCTCGCTGATCCTCTACGCCGAGCACGAGTTCAACGCCTCGACCTTCACCGCGCGCGTCTGCGCCTCGACTCTCTCCGACATGCACTCCTGCGTGACCGGCGCCATCGGCTCGCTGCGCGGTCCGCTCCACGGCGGCGCCAACGAGGCGGCCATGGACATGATCGAGAACTGGGCCTCCGCCGACGAGGCCGAGCGCGAGATCATGGGCATGCTCGAGCGCAAGGAGAAGATCATGGGCTTCGGCCATGCGATCTATCGCGAGTCCGACCCGCGCAACGCCATCATCAAGGAGTGGTCGAAGAAGCTGGCCGAGGACGTGGGTGACACGGTGCTCTACCCGGTCTCCGAGCGCGTCGAGGCGGTGATGTGGCGCGAGAAGAAGCTGTTCTGCAACGCCGACTTCTTCCATGCCAGCGCCTACCACTTCATGGACATCCCCACCAAGCTGTTCACGCCGATCTTCGTCTGCTCGCGCGTTACCGGCTGGGCGGCTCATGTCTTCGAGCAGCGCGCCAACAACCGTATCATTCGCCCGAGCGCCGATTACGTCGGCCCGGAGAAGAGCGAGTGGGTGCCCATCGAGGATCGGGGTTGAGTATGAATACGGACTACCGTAAACCGCTTCCCGGCACCGAGCTGGACTACTTCGACGTGCGTGCGGCCGTCGAGGAGATCCAGCCCGGTGCCTATGACACCCTTCCCTACACCTCCCGGGTGCTCGCCGAGCAGCTGGTGCGTCGCTGCGAGCCGGAATTGCTCAACGATGCCCTCAAGCAGCTGATCGAGCGCCGCCGTGACCTGGACTTCCCCTGGTACCCGGCCCGGGTGGTGTGCCACGACATCCTCGGCCAGACGGCGCTTGTCGACCTGGCCGGCCTGCGCGACGCCATCGCCGAGCAGGGCGGTGACCCCGCCAAGGTCAACCCGGTGGTGCCGACCCAGCTGATCGTCGACCACTCGCTCGCTGTGGAGCACGCCGGCTTCGAGCCGGACGCCTTCGAGAAGAACCGCGCCATCGAGGATCGTCGCAACGAGGACCGTTTCCACTTCATCGAGTGGACCAAGACCGCCTTCGAGAACGTCGACGTGATCCCCGCCGGCAACGGCATCATGCACCAGATCAACCTGGAGAAGATGTCGCCGGTGGTCCAGGCGCGCCCGGATGAGAATGGAAAGCGCGTGGCCTATCCCGACACCTGCGTGGGCACCGACAGCCACACGCCGCACATCGACTGCCTGGGCGTCATCGCCATCGGCGTCGGTGGCCTCGAAGCCGAGACCGTGATGCTGGGCCGTCCCTCCATGATGCGGCTGCCCGACATTGTCGGCGTGGAGCTGACCGGCAGGCCCAAGCCCGGCATCACCGCCACCGATATCGTGCTGGCGATCACCGAGTTCCTGCGCAAGGAGCGCGTGGTCGGCGCCTATCTCGAGTTCTACGGCGAGGGGGCCAAGAGTCTCACCATCGGCGACCGCGCCACCATCTCCAACATGACCCCGGAGTACGGGGCCACCGCGGCGATGTTCTACATCGACGAGCAGACCATTGACTACCTGACGCTCACCGGCCGCGAGCCGGAGCAGGTCGAGCTGGTGGAAAAGTACGCCAAGCAGACCGGCCTGTGGGCCGACAGCCTGGCCAACGCCCAGTACGAGCGGGTGCTGACCTTCGATCTTTCCAGCGTCGAGCGCAACCTGGCCGGCCCCTCCAACCCGCACCGCCGCCTGCCCACCAGTGCGCTGCACGAGCGCGGCATCGCCGTGGACTACGACAAGGCCCAGGCGGAGGAGAAGGAAGGCCGGATGCCCGATGGCGCGGTGATCATCGCCGCCATCACCAGCTGCACCAATACCTCGAACCCGCGCAACGTGGTGGGAGCGGGCCTGCTCGCCAAGAAGGCCAACGAGCTCGGCCTGATTCGCAAGCCCTGGGTGAAGTCGTCCTTCGCCCCGGGGTCCAAGGTCGCGCGGCTCTATCTCGAAGAGTCAGGCCTGCTGCCGGAGCTGGAGAAGCTCGGCTTCGGCATCGTCGCCTACGCCTGCACCACCTGTAACGGCATGTCCGGGGCGCTGGATCCCAAGATCCAGCAGGAGATCATCGACCGCGATCTCTACGCCACCGCCGTGCTCTCCGGCAACCGCAACTTCGACGGCCGCATCCACCCCTACGCCAAGCAGGCCTTCCTGGCCTCGCCGGCGCTGGTGGTGGCCTACGCCATCGCCGGGACCGTGCGCTTCGACATCGAGAAGGACGTGCTGGGCACCGACAAGGACGGCAACTCGGTCACCCTCAAGGACCTGTGGCCCTCCGACGAGGAGATCGACGCCATCGTCGGCGAGTTCGTCAAGCCGGAGCAGTTCAAGCAGGTCTACATCCCGATGTTCGACCTGGACGCCTTCGAGAAGGCCGAGAGCCCGCTCTACGACTGGCGCCCGCAGAGCACCTACATCCGCCGCCCGCCCTACTGGGAAGGCACCATGGCGGCCGAGCGCGAGCTCAAGGGCATGCGGCCCCTGGCGATCCTGCCGGACAACATCACCACCGACCATCTGTCGCCGTCGAATGCCATCATGATGGACAGTGCGGCGGGCGAGTACCTGCACAAGATGGGCCTGCCGGAGGAGGACTTCAACTCCTACGCCACCCACCGCGGCGACCATCTCACCGCCCAGCGGGCGACGCTCGCCAACCCCAAGCTCTTCAACGAGATGGTGCGGGACGACGCAGGCGAGGTGGTGCAGGGGTCGCTGGCGCGGGTCGAGCCGGAAGGCCAGGTGATGCGCATGTGGGAGGCCATCGAGACCTACATGAACCGCAAGCAGCCGCTGATCATCATCGCCGGCGCCGACTACGGTCAGGGCTCGTCCCGTGACTGGGCGGCCAAGGGCGTGGCGCTGGCTGGGGTCGAGGCGATCGTGGCCGAGGGCTTCGAGCGCATCCACCGTACCAACCTGATCGGCATGGGCGTGATGCCGCTGCAGTTCCAGGAGGGCACCACTCGCCACACCCTGCAGCTCGACGGCACCGAGACCTATGACGTGGAAGGCAAGGCGGCGCCGGGCGCGACCCTGGAACTGGTCATCCATCGCAAGACCGGCGAAGTCGACCGGGTGCCGGTGACCTGCCGCCTGGATACCGCGGAAGAGGTCACCGTCTACTCCGCCGGTGGCGTGCTGCAGCGCTTTGCCAAGGACTTCCTGGAGTCCACGGCCGAGGCGACAAGCTGACGCCGGGTGAACGCCTGACTAGGTAGATCCCTATCGACCCGGCGCCGCAAGGCCCGGGTCGATCTTTACCTTCTTCAGCCTCTTTATCCTATTTACCTTCAAGGAAGCGACCTTCATGGCTCACGTTCCCCAGATTCGTATTCCCGCCACCTACATGCGCGGCGGCACCAGCAAGGGCGTCTTCTTCCGGCTCGACGACCTGCCCGAGGCGGCGCGCAAGCCCGGTGAGGCCCGGGACCGCTTGCTGATGCGGGTGATCGGCAGCCCCGACCCCTACCAGAAGCAGATCGATGGCATGGGCGGGGCCACCTCCAGCACCAGCAAGACGGTGATTCTCTCGAAGAGTGAGAGCCCCGACCATGACGTGGACTATCTCTTCGGCCAGGTCGCCATCGACAAGGCCTTCGTCGACTGGAGCGGCAACTGCGGCAACCTCTCTGCCGCCGTTGGGCCCTTTGCCGTGGCCAACGGCCTGGTCGACTCGGCGCGCATCCCCGATAACGGCGTGGTGGAGGTGCGCATCTGGCAGGTCAATATCGGCAAGACCATCGTCTGCCAGGTGCCCATCACCAACGGCGAGGTGCAGGAGACCGGCGACTTCGAGCTCGACGGCGTGACCTTCCCGGCGGCCGAGGTGCCGGTGGCCTTCAAGGACCCCGCCGACGGCGGGGGGGCGATCTTCCCCACCGGCAACCTGGTGGATGAGCTGGAGGTGCCGGCTGATGTGGTGGAGGGGGGCACCCTCAAGGCCACCCTGATCAACGCCGGCATTCCCACCGTCTTCGTCAACGCGGATGAGATCGGCTACACCGGCGCCGAGCTGCAGGAGGCGATCAACGGCGACGCCGAGGCGCTGGCGCGCTTCGAGACGATCCGCGCCCACGGCGCGGTGAAGATGGGGCTGATCAAGGACGTGGCCGAGGCGGCCTCTCGCCAGCACACTCCCAAGGTCGCCTTCGTGGCGCCCCCGGCGAGCTATAGCGCCTCCAGTGGCAAGGCGGTCGAGGCTGAATCCATCGACCTGCTGGTGCGGGCGCTCTCCATGGGCAAGCTGCATCACGCCATGATGGGTACCGCGGCGGTGGCGATCGCCTCCGCCGCGGCTATCGAGGGTACCCTGGTCAACCTGGCCGCCGGCGGCGGCAAGCGCAACGCCGTCACCTTCGGCCACCCCTCCGGCACCCTGCGGGTGGGTGCCGCGGCTAGCCTGGTGGACGGTCGCTGGGTGATCGACGAGGCGGTGATGAGCCGCAGCGCCCGGGTGCTGATGGAGGGCTTCGTACGTATTCCCGGCGACAGCTTCTGATCGATCTGCCTGTGGGTGCCAGGAGCCCGGAGCCTCGTTGAGCTCCGGGTCCCTGGCTTCGCCGAGCGATATCTTGATATGGGTCATGGCCCTTTGCGTGTCGTTGAGCTACATTTTTCTAGCGGAAGGGGTTGCACCCCTCGGGGGAAAGCCGTAAAGTACGCATCCGCTGCCGGTGACCAGCAAGGTTGCAGGCGGTGAAAGGTGGTAGAAGTGCTTGTTCTGCTTGAGATTTTTGAAAGTTTCGAAAATCTTCTCGCTTGACACTCACCGCGGATTCGCTAGAATGCGCACCACTTGTTCTGCAGGGCTCGCTGAGGGCTCTATTCGCAGCGCCTCGGCAAGATGAGGCGGGCAGTCAGCGAAAATCGGACGGGGTGCCACGCACCGCCAATCGCCGCTTGACACGCTGAAGCGAATCGGTAGAATGCGCCTTCCTCGCAGGGCGCTGGCGACAGAGAGTTCACTCTCACCGACAGCAAGCGAGACGCTCCACTCGAATGTCGAGACGGGAGCCGCTCTTTAACAATCGATCAGGTAATTCATGTGGGCGCTTGTCGATGTGTCGGTGACCAGTCACTGAAACATCAAGGCAAGCGACTCGTCAAAGATCTTCGGATCTTTTTGAGAACGTTTGAACCTTGAGCCAAGTTTGGTCCGCTTCCTTCTTTGAAGGGTAAGGACTATACGATCTTAAACTGAAGAGTTTGATCATGGCTCAGATTGAACGCTGGCGGCAGGCCTAACACATGCAAGTCGAGCGGCAGCACGGGAAGCTTGCTTCCTGGTGGCGAGCGGCGGACGGGTGAGTAATGCATAGAAATCTGCCCGGTAGTGGGGGATAACCTGGGGAAACCCAGGCTAATACCGCATACGTCCTACGGGAGAAAGCAGGGGATCTTCGGACCTTGCGCTATCGGATGAGTCTATGTCGGATTAGCTTGTTGGTGAGGTAATGGCTCACCAAGGCGACGATCCGTAGCTGGTCTGAGAGGATGATCAGCCACATCGGGACTGAGACACGGCCCGAACTCCTACGGGAGGCAGCAGTGGGGAATATTGGACAATGGGCGAAAGCCTGATCCAGCCATGCCGCGTGTGTGAAGAAGGCCTTCGGGTTGTAAAGCACTTTCAGTGGGGAAGAAAGCCTTGGGGCTAATACCCTCGAGGAAGGACATCACCCACAGAAGAAGCACCGGCTAACTCCGTGCCAGCAGCCGCGGTAATACGGAGGGTGCGAGCGTTAATCGGAATTACTGGGCGTAAAGCGCGCGTAGGCGGTCTGATAAGCCGGTTGTGAAAGCCCCGGGCTCAACCTGGGAACGGCATCCGGAACTGTCAGGCTAGAGTGCAGGAGAGGAAGGTAGAATTCCCGGTGTAGCGGTGAAATGCGTAGAGATCGGGAGGAATACCAGTGGCGAAGGCGGCCTTCTGGACTGACACTGACGCTGAGGTGCGAAAGCGTGGGTAGCAAACAGGATTAGATACCCTGGTAGTCCACGCCGTAAACGATGTCGACTAGCCGTTGGGCTCCTTGAGAGCTTTGTGGCGCAGTTAACGCGATAAGTCGACCGCCTGGGGAGTACGGCCGCAAGGTTAAAACTCAAATGAATTGACGGGGGCCCGCACAAGCGGTGGAGCATGTGGTTTAATTCGATGCAACGCGAAGAACCTTACCTACCCTTGACATCGTGCGAACTTGGTAGAGATGCCTTGGTGCCTTCGGGAACGCACAGACAGGTGCTGCATGGCTGTCGTCAGCTCGTGTTGTGAAATGTTGGGTTAAGTCCCGTAACGAGCGCAACCCTTGTCCTTATTTGCCAGCGAGTCATGTCGGGAACTCTAAGGAGACTGCCGGTGACAAACCGGAGGAAGGTGGGGACGACGTCAAGTCATCATGGCCCTTACGGGTAGGGCTACACACGTGCTACAATGGCCGGTACAAAGGGTTGCGAAGCCGCGAGGTGGAGCTAATCCCGAAAAGCTGGTCTCAGTCCGGATCGGAGTCTGCAACTCGACTCCGTGAAGTCGGAATCGCTAGTAATCGTGAATCAGAATGTCACGGTGAATACGTTCCCGGGCCTTGTACACACCGCCCGTCACACCATGGGAGTGGACTGCACCAGAAGTGGTTAGCCTAACTTCGGAGGGCGATCACCACGGTGTGGTTCATGACTGGGGTGAAGTCGTAACAAGGTAGCCGTAGGGGAACCTGCGGCTGGATCACCTCCTTATCGACGACGTCCCGACACGCGGCAAGTGCTCACAATGAATTACCTGATCGACCAGAGCAAAGACTGTTTGGGTATAGGCCCAGCGTGACCAATGGGTCTGTAGCTCAGTTGGTTAGAGCGCACCCCTGATAAGGGTGAGGTCGGCAGTTCAAATCTGCCCAGACCCACCATTCTCTGAACGACCGGGCAGCTCAGTTGGTTAGAGCGCACCCCCGGAAGTTCTGTGAAGAGAAGGGTGAGGTCGCGGGGTTTGTTTCAAATCTGCCCAGACCCACCAAATTTTATCCAGTCCTGCGTTATTTTGTGACTCGCATAGCAGGCTATGCGTCGCCACAAAATGCCTTGGTCTGAATAAAATTGCCCAGTGTTGGGTAATCAGTGGGGCCATAGCTCAGCTGGGAGAGCGCCTGCCTTGCACGCAGGAGGTCAGCGGTTCGATCCCGCTTGGCTCCACCATCCTCCCCCACAACAGTCATTACCTGATCGGATCCGCAGTCATAAGCCATCCTTGCACTTCGCAATGACCGGTTTATGACTGTCGATTGACAGTCTGCTCTTTAACAATGTGAATCATGCTGACAAACGTTCCTTCCTGGAGAGATTCAGGAAGAACATGAGATACGTCTCAAGCGTATCCGGCAATTGTCAAACTGTCATCGCAGATCAGACCCCTTGGGGTTATATGGTCAAGCGATGAAGCGCACACGGTGGATGCCTAGGCAGCCAGAGGCGATGAAAGACGTGGTAGCCTGCGATAAGGCTCGGCGAGGTGGCAAACGACCTGTGACCCGGGCATTTCTGAATGGGGAAACCCACCCTGCATAAGCAGGGTATCCCACACTGAATACATAGGTGTTGGGAGGCGAACCGGGGGAACTGAAACATCTAAGTACCCCGAGGAAAAGAAATCAACCGAGATTCCCCCAGTAGCGGCGAGCGAACGGGGACCAGCCCTTAAGCATGTGACTGATTAGACGAACGCGCTGGGAAGCGCGGCCATAGTGGGTGATAGCCCCGTAGTCGAAAATCTGATCATGTGAAATCGAGTAGGTCGGGGCACGTGAAACCTTGACTGAATATGGGGGGACCATCCTCCAAGGCTAAATACTCCTGGCTGACCGATAGTGAACCAGTACCGTGAGGGAAAGGCGAAAAGAACCCCGGAGAGGGGAGTGAAATAGATCCTGAAACCGTGTGCGTACAAGCAGTGGGAGCAGACTTGTTCTGTGACCGCGTACCTTTTGTATAATGGGTCAGCGACTTATTTTCAGTGGCGAGCTTAACCGTATAGGGGAGGCGTAGGGAAACCGAGTCTTAACTGGGCGACCAGTCGCTGGGAATAGACCCGAAACCGGGCGATCTATCCATGAGCAGGTTGAAGGTTGAGTAACATCAACTGGAGGACCGAACCAGGATCTGTTGAAAAAGATTTGGATGACTTGTGGATCGGAGTGAAAGGCTAATCAAGCCCGGAGATAGCTGGGTCTCTCCTCGAAAAAGCTATTTAGGTAGCGCCTCACGTATCACCGCCGGGGGTAGAGCACTGTTTCGGCTAGGGGGTCATCCCGACTTACCAACCCGAGGCAAACTCCGAATACCGGTGAGTGCAGCGTGGGAGACACACAGCGGGTGCTAACGTCCGTTGTGAAAAGGGAAAACAACCCAGACCGTCAGCTAAGGCCCCGAAATCCTGGTTAAGTGGGAAACGAGGTGGGAAGGCTCAGACAGCTAGGAGGTTGGCTTAGAAGCAGCCATCCTTTAAAGAAAGCGTAATAGCTCACTAGTCGAGTCGGCCTGCGCGGAAGATGTAACGGGGCTCAAACCAGGTGCCGAAGCTACGGGTTCATCCTCTGGATGAGCGGTAGAGGAGCGTCGTGTAAGCCGATGAAGGTGGATTGAGAAGTCTGCTGGAGGTATCACGAGTGCGAATGCTGACATGAGTAACGACAAGGGGAGTGAAAAACTCCCCCCCGCCGGAAGACCAAGGTTTCTGTTCGACGCTAATCGGAGCAGAGTGAGTCGGCCCCTAAGGCGAGGCCGAAAGGCGTAGTCGATGGGAAACGGGTCAATATTCCCGTACCTCACTGTATTGCGATGGGGGGGGACGAAGAAGGCTAGGTGAGCCAGGCGTTGGTTGTCCTGGTGAAAGCCAGTAGGCTGGGATCTCAGGCAAATCCGGGATCCTAAGGCCGAGAGGCGAGACGAACTGACCACGGTCAGGAAGTCATCGATGCCACGCTTCCAGGAAAAGCCTCTAAGCTTCAGATACAGTGGGACCGTACCCCAAACCGACACAGGTGGTCAGGTAGAGAATACCAAGGCGCTTGAGAGAACTCGGGTGAAGGAACTAGGCAAAATGGTGCCGTAACTTCGGGAGAAGGCACGCCGCGTTAGTGTGAAGGGACTTGCTCCCGGAGCACGAGGCGGTCGAAGATACCAGGTGGCTGCAACTGTTTTTATTAAAAACACAGCACTCTGCAAACGCGCAAGCGGACGTATAGGGTGTGACGCCTGCCCGGTGCCGGAAGGTTAATTGATGGTGTTAGCGCAAGCGAAGCTCCTGATCGAAGCCCCGGTAAACGGCGGCCGTAACTATAACGGTCCTAAGGTAGCGAAATTCCTTGTCGGGTAAGTTCCGACCTGCACGAATGGCGTAATGATGGCCACGCTGTCTCCACCCGAGACTCAGTGAAATTGAAATCGCAGTGAAGATGCTGTGTACCCGCGGCTAGACGGAAAGACCCCGTGAACCTTTACTATAGCTTCACACTGGACGCTGATGTTGCTTGTGTAGGATAGCTGGGAGGCTTTGAAACCCGGACGCCAGTTCGGGTGGAGCCAACCTTGAAATACCAGCCTGGCATCATTGGCGTTCTAACTCAGGTCCGTTATCCGGATCGAGGACCGTGTGTGGTGGGTAGTTTGACTGGGGCGGTCTCCTCCCAAAGCGTAACGGAGGAGCACGAAGGTACCCTCAGCACGGTTGGAAATCGTGCATTGAGTGCAAGAGCATAAGGGTGCTTGACTGCGAGACAGACACGTCGAGCAGGTACGAAAGTAGGTTCTAGTGATCCGGTGGTTCTGTATGGAAGGGCCATCGCTCAACGGATAAAAGGTACTCCGGGGATAACAGGCTGATACCGCCCAAGAGTTCACATCGACGGCGGTGTTTGGCACCTCGATGTCGGCTCATCACATCCTGGGGCTGAAGTCGGTCCCAAGGGTATGGCTGTTCGCCATTTAAAGTGGTACGCGAGCTGGGTTTAGAACGTCGTGAGACAGTTCGGTCCCTATCTGCCGTGGGCGTTGGAAGTTTGAGAAGAGCTGCTCCTAGTACGAGAGGACCGGAGTGGACGCACCTCTGGTGTTCCGGTTGTCACGCCAGTGGCATTGCCGGGTAGCTATGTGCGGACAGGATAACCGCTGAAAGCATCTAAGCGGGAAGCCCCCTTCAAGATGAGACTTCCCTGAGGCCTTGAGCCTCCTGAAGGGCCCCCAGCGAGACCAGCTGGTTGATAGGTCGGGTGTGGAAGCGCTGCAAGGCGTTGAGCTAACCGATACTAATTGCCCGTGAGGCTTGACCATATAACACCCAAGTGGTCTGTCGATGACAGATGACAGCGGATACGCACGAGACGTCTCGACGTCAGCATGATTCACCGTTTTTCGCCTGACGACCATAGCGTGCGTGAACCACCTGATCCCATGCCGAACTCAGCAGTGAAACCGCTCAGCGCCGATGGTAGTGTGGGGTCTCCCCATGTGAGAGTAGGTCATCGTCAGGCACTTATAGAGAAAAGCCCCGATCATCGTGAGATGGTCGGGGTTTTTCGCATGGCGGCAGCGTATCGAGCCGGGGGTTCGCCATTGAGGGAAGAGGGCAGGGGATTAGACTTTGGTATAAAGACTAAGGTATAATGCTCGACAATGTGAACATGTCCTGAGGTCCTTTCCCATGAGCAATGCCAAGGCGATCTATCCGACCATCTGGGATCTGGCCAGCGACCAGCGTCCCGTCATCATGCCCCTGCTGCGCGGCGTGTGGCGTGCAATGATGAAGATGGCCGAGGCTCAGTGCCGGGCCCAGGCCGGCCGTGAGTACCTTCCGTACGTCTGATCGGTGCCTCTCCCTCCTGTGCATCTCTCACAGGGGGGAAGGAGAATCATGAAAAAAGCCCGGGCTTCACAGCCCGGGCTTTTTTCTTTCTGTCGACTGGCGGGAGAAGGCTTACACCACGCCCTGATCGATCATGGCGTCGGCGACCTTGCGGAAGCCGGCGATATTGGCGCCCAGCACCAGGTTGGTCGGCTCACCGAACTCCTGGGCGGTGTCGGCACACTGCTTGTGGATGTTGGCCATGATCTCCTTGAGCTTGGCGTCCACCTTTTCCAGCGGCCACTGCTCCATGCTGCTGTTCTGGGCCATCTCGAGCTGGCTGGTGGCCACGCCGCCGGCATTGGCCGCCTTGCCCGGGCCGTAGGCGATCTTGGCCTCGAGGAAGAGGTCGACGGCCTCGGCGGTGGAGGGCATGTTGGCGCCCTCGCTGATGCAGGTGACGCCGTTATCCAGCAGGGCGCGGGCATCGGCGATGGTCAGCTCGTTCTGGGTGGCGCTGGGGAAGGCGGCGTCGGCCTTGAAGCGCCAGACGGCATGGCCATCCTCGGGATAGCGGTTGGCCGGGATGTACTCCGCCTCGGGGTGCGTGGCCAGGTACTCCTCCAGGGAAGCGCGCCTGACTTCCTTGAGCTCCTTGAGCAGCTCCAGGTCGATGCCGCGGGCGTCATGGACGGTGCCGCGGGAGTCGGAGCAGGTGACCGGCTTGGCACCCAGCTCGTAGAGCTTCTCGATGGTGTAGATGGCGACGTTGCCGGCGCCGGAGACCAGGCAGGTCTTGCCTTCGATGCTCTCGCCGCGGGCCTCGAGCATGTTTTGGGCAAAGTAGACCGCACCGTAGCCGGTGGCTTCCTTGCGGCCGATGGAGCCGCCCCAGTTCAGCCCCTTGCCGGTGAGCACGCCTTCGTAGCGGCCGGTGAGGCGCTTGTACTGGCCGTACAGGTAGCCGATCTCGCGGGCGCCCACGCCGATGTCACCGGCCGGCACGTCGGTGGTCGGGCCGATGTGGCGGTAGAGCTCGTTCATGAAGGACTGGCAGAAGCGCATGATCTCGCCATCCGACTTGCCCTTGGGGTTGAAGTCGGAGCCGCCCTTGCCGCCGCCGATGGCGAGGCCGGTCAGGGCATTCTTGAAGATCTGCTCGAAGCCCAGGAACTTGATGGTTCCCGAGGTCACGCTGGGATGGAAGCGCAGCCCGCCCTTGTAGGGGCCCAGTGCGGAGTTGAACTGCACGCGGTAGCCCTTGTTGACCTGTACCTTGCCATCATCATCGGTCCAGCAGACGCGGAACATGATCTGGCGCTCGGGTTCGACGATGCGCTCGATGATGCTGTGGTCCAGGTAATGCGGACTGCGCTGAAACAGCGGGCGAAGGCACTCCAGAACCTCTTCGGCGGCCTGATAGAACTCCGTCTGCGCGGGGCTGCTCTTGCGAAGGCGTTCGAGGGTGTCGTGAACGTAGGGCATCGGCGTGTTCCTGTGTTGCAAGGTGACTTCGTGTCCGCCAATCGGGCAGACAGCCTGGAAGTGGTTTCCACGGGATTCACAATATAAAGCAATGCACCATTATGCAGCAACTGTATAGGCTATGCGTTGGTTAGACATTGATATGAGCCGAATTAGCTTGAAACTGCCGCTTTCTTTCGCACCAAATAAATACATTAGAATCTTTTCAAAAATGGTGATTAAACGCTAGCGGTATCTCGTGCCGCTGGCCGCCCCGCTGGTATCATGGGGCCATCATTCGCTGTGGAGTGCCTCCCCTTGACCCTGACCACGCCGGCGCTGCTGTTTCCGGCCATCTCGCTGCTGCTGCTGGCCTACACCAACCGCTTCCTGGTGCTTGCCCAGCTGATCCGCAAGCTGGCCGACGAGGAGCGCAACCAGCACCAGGAGACCAACACGCGGCAGATCCTGCTGCTGCGCCGGCGGATCTCCCTGACCAAGCGCATGCAGCTGGCCGGGGTGCTTAGTTTTCTGCTCTGCACCCTGTCAATGTTCGCCCTCTTCCTGTCGCTCCAGCTCACCGGCATGGTGCTGTTCGGGGTCAGCCTGGTGACGCTGTCGGTATCGCTGATCTACTCGCTCTGGGAAATCCAGATCTCCACCAATGCCCTGAACGTGCAGCTTCAGGACATCGAGGATCTGTTGAGCGCGGGAAATCCCCGCACCGGGCGCCGGGGAGGTGACGCATGAGCAGGGTGCCATCCGAGCTGCTGCTCTACTGCCGTCCCGGGTTCGAGCGCGACCTGGCCGAGGAGCTGGTCGACAAGGTCGCCGCGGCGGGCTGGGCAGGTGAGGCCGTGCAGGGGGTGGGCGGGGGCTTCGTTCGTTTCTGCGTGGCGAATGGAGAGCCGGCCAATGGGCTGCATCGTGCCCTGCCGCTCACCACGCTGGTGTTTGCTCGCCAGAGCCTTGTGGCGCTACCGCCGCTGGCGCTGGACAGGGAGGATCGCCTCTCGCCGATCACCGAGCAGGTGGTCGAGTCCGGCTGGAGCTTCGAGAGCATCTGGCACGAGACGCCGGATACCAACGATGGCAAGGCGCTGGCCGGGCTGGCCAAGGCGCTGTCGCGGCCGCTGGAGTCGCTGCTTAAGAAGCGCGGGGCGCTGCGTCGCAAGGCCGGGGGGCGACGGCTGCACCTGCTGTGGAGCGCCGGTGATTGCGTCCAACTGGGCATGAGCTTTCCCGGCAATCGCAGCGAGGAGCCAGGCGGGATCCGTCGCCTGCGCTTTCCCAGGTCGGCCCCGAGTCGCTCAACGCTCAAGCTCGAGGAGGCCTGGCATGAATTCGTGCCGCGCGCAGAGTGGGACGAGCGCCTGGCCGAGGGGATGCAGGCCGCCGACCTGGGGGCGGCGCCCGGCGGCTGGACCTGGCAGCTCGTTCATCGCGGCATGCATGTCTATGCCATCGACAACGGTCCCATGGACAAGGCCCTGATGGCGACCGGTCAGGTGGAGCACCTGCGCGAGGACGGGTTCGTGTGGGAGCCGCCCTACCGGCTCGACTGGCTGGTATGCGATATCGTCGACAAGCCGGCCCGGGTCGAGGCCATGATGGAGCGCTGGCTGGTGCGGCGCTGGTGCCGCGAGGCGGTGTTCAATCTCAAGCTGCCGATGAAGCGTCGCTGGCCCGAGGTGGTGGCCTGCCTGGGGCGGCTGGAGCAGGCGCTGGCCAGTGCAGGGGTTGCCGCGGAGGTGAGCTGTCGTCACCTCTACCATGACCGGGAAGAGGTGACGGTGCACGTGCGGCTGCGTGACTAGCCCCCCGGCTGCCCGTTGAGCGACAGCCGGGGCGACCCTGGCCGCCAGCGTCAGTGGGTGGTCGGCTCGTAGATGCGGATGCGCTCCTCTTCGGTGAGCAGCGGCAGCAGGCGCTGCATCACCCGGGAGCGCTCCTCGCTGGTGTACCATTCCTTCCAGGCGCGCAGGTCGCGCCACTTGGTGATCATCAGGCGCCGCTCGCTGTGGCCGAGTTCGACGAGGCTCTCGCCGCCCACGAAGCCGCGCGCGCCGAGGGATTCCCGCATCGCTTCCCGGGCGGCTTCCTCGTACTCCTCCTCGAGCCCCGGCATGATCCGGCGTTCGATAATGATCTTGATCATCTAGCTTGCTCCCAACAGAGTTATTCCCAACGACGAGGCCATCGATGGTTGATTCCCGTGACGTCCAGCCCGAGGCGGCGCCCGACTTTCAGGTCGAGCTCGACACCACCGGGCTCTACTGCCCCGAACCGATCATGCTGATGCACAACAAGGTGCGTGACATGCGCTCCGGCGAGGTGCTCAAGGTCATTGCCAGCGATCCCGCCACTACGCGGGATGTGCCGAAGTTCTGCCAGTTTCTGGGCCATGAGCTGGTTCGCCAGGAGGAGCTCGAGGGCAGCTACCGCTACTTTATCCGCTTGGGCTAATTCTGTCCCGCGGCTCAGCCCGGCGGCGTGTCGCCGGGCTCCGGCATCACCATCAGCGCCAGTGCCTCGAGCGTGGCAGGATCCTCGCGACGAATGCGGTTGGCGATCTGGCGCTGGAAGAAGTAGACCACGCGGTGGCGGCTATGGCCGGGGTAGAGGCAGGGATCGCCGGGCAGGATCGGGGTTGACTCCACCAGGCGCTCATCGGCCAGCAGCGCCTCGACGCCACCGTCGCTGTAGAGCCGCCAGCCGAACACCTGCTTGAGCTGCCAGGGAGCATCGCCTTCGTCCATGCACAGGGCGTGGGTGCCCTGGGTCTCGGGGATCTGCTGGATGAGGGTGACCTGCTCGGTCTCCTCGTAGTCGAAGTAGGCGGCCGCGTGCTCGAGCTCGAACACCTTGTGCTCGGGCGCCTGCTCGAACAGCTCCTCGGTCTCGGGGTCACGATAGCCGACGAAGCTGCCGTGCTCCGGATCATCCAGGCGATGGCAAGGGGTCAGAGCCTCCATCCAGGGCACCATGCCGACCACCTCTCCATCCTCGCGCAGGCCCCAGGCCAGCAGCGGCATGCCGTAGAGGGTGTCGGGGCTCGAGGCCAGGCGATAGACCATCTCGAGGCCGTCAAGCTCAGGCGCCAGGCGAATCAGCCGCCGCCTGGCTTGCAGGCGCTGGCGCATCGTTTCCAGGTCGATGACCCGGGCGGGGCGGTGTGACAGCGGGATTCCCATGACGTCTCTCCAGATGCTGCGTGATCACGGCATCGGCGCGGGGAGCCAGGCTCCACGGCCGCTCGGAAGCGCACTGCGTCACTCTGGCTTCCACCAATAGCACAGACGGTGGGGGAGGTTAAGCCCTGTCGCACATCCGCTGCCTCACCGGCAGCGCTCTGCCAGGGTGCTGCGCAGGGCCTGATGGTGATCGCGGGCGGCTTCGAAGGCGGGCAGGGGGGCCGCTGCAGACTCCCGAGAGAGCCATTCCCGGTGGTAGGCGCTGACCGCGTCGGGAGGGGAGTCCAGCGAGCCGAAGAGGGGCTCGAGCCCGGCCAGCCAGGCCTGTGCAGCGCCGCTGAGCGCCTCCAGCCACTGCGCTAGCCACTCGTCGTGCTCGGCCTCCTCCAGGGCCGGCGTGAGGCAGCCGTCATGGCGCGCCAGGGCACGCTCGGCCAGCGCCGAGGCCTCCTCCAGGCGCTGGGTGGCGAGCACCAGGGTGCGCAGCAGTTCGGCGGTGTAGGGCCGCTCGTTGAGGGCGCGCAGATGTCCCTCCAGGGCCTCCGGGTCGGGTGGGGGGACGTCGTTCGCTGCGCTATCGGTCTGCGCTGGCAGGTCGGTCAGCGCCTGCAGATAGGCAAGCGCTGCCAGCTGCGCCTCCGGGGGCGCCAGGGCGTCCGCCGGCAGCGGCGCGCTCACCCGCGAGAAGCTGCCGGCCCACTCCTCGGAGCCGAACAGCCCATTCCAGGCCGCCCGGGGCAGCTGCTCCGTCTTGGTCCTGGTCAGGCGCTCGAGCCGTTCGCGATCCGCATCGGCCAGCCGCTCGGGGACCTTGCTCTCCAGGCAGTCGCTCAGGCGCTGCCACAGCGTCAATTCGTAGCGCCACACCTGGCTTGCCGGCGCCACCCGCCCGAGGGTGCTGTTGCGCTCCGCGACGAGGGTGGTGATATGGCATTCGCGCAGCGCAAAGACGTTGAGCAGCCCCTCCCGCGTCTCGGGGATCACCACCAGACGCTCACGCGGGCCGGGAAAGGCGCCGATTTTGTCGGGGGCGGCCGGGGTGGGGGGCGCCAGGTCGAGGCGCCGAGCCAGCTCGCGCTGATAGTCGACGAGCCGGTCGTTGCTGTCGCCGCCGCCGCTGCAGGCGGCCAGCAGGCCACCCAGCCCCGCGACCAGCAGCCGGGCAGGGCCGCCGTTAACGAACGCCCAGCGCATCGTAGCTGCCCTCCGCCGCTGCCGCGCTGATCCGCCTGAGGCGCTCGCCGAGCAGGAGGGCCGCCACGGTGAGGCCGCCGATCAGGCCGACCCAGTAGCCGTGCACGCCCATCGGCTCGATCACCCCGAGCAGGCCGCGGGTGCCCAGCCAGTGGCCCCCGGCCAGCCCGACCAGCCAGTAGGAGGCCAGGGTGATCAGCATGATGATGCGGGTGTCCCGGTAGCCGCGCAGGGCGCCGGCCAGGTTCACCTGCAGGGAGTCCGAAAGCTGGAAGATCATGGCCAGTAGGACCAGCGAAAGGGCCAGTCGTTGCACGGCCGCGTCGTGGGTATAGAGGGCGATGACCGGTTGCGCGGTGAACCACAGCAGGGCGCTGTTGAGCAGCGCGACCATCACGCTGGCGGCTATACCGAAGGTGGCCACCTGGCGGGCAAGGGCCGGCCGCCCCTGCCCCAGGGTATTGCCGACCCGTACCGTCAGCGCCATGCTCAGCGAGAGCGGCAGCATGAAGAGGATCGAGGTGTAGTTGAGCGCTACCTGGTGGGCCGCCACGGTGATCTCGCCGAGGCTGGCGATGAGCAGCGCGATCACGGTGAACAGGGTCACCTCGACGAAGATCGCCACGCCGATGGGCACGCCCACATGGAGCAGTTCACCGATCATCTTCAGACGCGGCGGGGTGGGCGAGTGCCACAGCGAGACCTCCCGATAGGCCGAGGCGCGACGGGTATAGAGGGCCATGGCGAGGCACATGGTCCACAGCGACAGCGCCGTGGCGATGCCGCAGCCCAGGGCGCCCAGTGCCGGGAGCGCCTGAACCCAGGCCGGCAGCCCGTCGCCGAACAGGGCGGTGAGGCCGTCGCCACCGTGGATCAGCACATAGTTGCTGGGGATGTTGACGGCCAGGCCGATCAGGCTGATCCACAGCGAGGGGCGGGTATGGTTCATGCCGTCGGAGAAGGCGCGCAGCGCCTGGAACAGCGCCGCCCCGGGCATGCCGAAGGCCACGGCCGCCAGATAGGCCGCCGAGCGGCTGGCCACCTCCTCGGGCACCGCCATCAGCACGAAGATCGGCTGGACGGCGAACCACAGCAGCGCTGCCGCCGCGATGCCCAGCACCAGCGCCACCCACAGGGCCTGATGCACATTGGGACGAATCTCGGTGAGGCGCCGCCCCCCCAGCAGCTGCGCCACGATGGGCGTCAGCCCCATCAGGGTGCCGGTCATGAACAGCATCAGCGGCAGCCACAGGCTCGAGCCCACCGAGACGGCGGCCAGGTCGGTGGCGCTCAGCCGGCCGGTCATCATCACATCGGCCACGCTCATGCCAGCCTGGGCCAGCTGGGCGCCGCAGATCGGCAGCGCCAGGGCCAGCAGCGGGCGCGTTTCCCGGCGGCCGGTAGTGAGCAGGCGGGCGAGGGGGGTGAACAAGGTCGGGCGCTCCATGCGATCAGGGGTCAGGCCGGGCGGGGAAACCGCTCACTATAGCAATGCCCAGGGGTTTTGGCCCGCGGCGCCAGCCGCCTATAATGGCGGTCCCCCCATGCCCGTGGAGCCTGCGTGACTCACCGACTCGAGGATGTCATCGCCCTGTTCGATGGCCTGTTCCAGGAGACCTTCCGTACCCGCCTGGTTCGCGGTGGCGATGAGCCGCTCTACCTGCCCGCCGATGCCGACACGCCCTTCCACCGGGTGATCTTTGCCCGGGGCTTCTATGCCAGCGCCCTGCACGAGATCAGCCACTGGTGCATCGCCGGCGAGGCGCGCCGGCAGCGGGAAGACTACGGCTACTGGTACCTGCCGGACGGCCGCGATGCCCGGGAACAGCGCGATTTCGAGGCGGTGGAGGTAGCGCCCCAGGCGCTGGAGCTGCTCTTCTCGCGGGCCTGTGGTCTGCGCTTCCATATCAGCGTCGACAACCTGGGCGGCGACGTCGAGGTGGATCGCGAGGCCTTCCGCGCGCGGGTCGAGGCCAGGGCCGAACGCTACGAGCGGGAGGGACTGCCGCGCCGCGCCGCGGCCTTCCGCTGCGCCCTGCAGGGCTACTACCGGGAGGGCGTAGGCCTTGCGACCGCCATCGCCGCGGGAGGTCGCCTCCTGGCGCCCGAGGGGGAAGTGGTGGTGTGACAGCGGCCGTCCGTGGCGGGCGAAGTCGGCTAGGCTGAAGGCGTTCCCCCTGGCAGCCGGAGTCCGCCGTGGCCACACCTTCCTTGCCTTCTCCCGACCCGCTGCCCCAGGAGCAGCGCTTTCTCGACGCCCTCGACCAGGACCGCTGGCCCGCGACCGGGCATGGCGGGGACCTCGACGAGGCGGCCCTGACCCCCGAGGCGCTGGTCGAGCTGTTCGAGTCCCAGCTGATGAGTCGCCATCTGGACCTCCAGGCCCGTCGCATGCAGGCCCGAGGCGAAGGCTTCTATACCATCGGCAGCGCCGGCCATGAGGGGAATGCGGCGATTGCCCGGGCCCTGCGACCCACCGACCCCGCCTTCCTGCACTATCGTGACGCCGCCTTCCTGATCGAGCGCAGCCGCCAGCGGCCCGGCCAGGCACCGCTTCGGGACCTGCTGCTCAGCTTTGCGGCATCGCGGGACGACCCGATCTCCGGGGGGCGCCACAAGGTGCTGGGCTCCCGGGGGCTCAACGTGCCGCCCCAGACCAGCACCATCGCCTCCCATCTGCCCAAGGCGGTGGGCGCGGCCCACAGCCTGGGGCTGTGGCGTCGCCTGGGCGGCGGCGGCGAGTGGCCGGCCGACAGCCTGGTGCTGTGCAGTTTCGGCGACGCCTCCTTCAACCATTCCACCGCCCAGGGGGCGCTCAATGCCGCCGGCTGGGCGGCCTATCAGGGCGCCCCGCTGCCGCTGGTGATGGTCTGCGAGGACAACGGCATCGGCATCTCCACGCCCACGCCCTCCGGCTGGATCGAGGCGAGCATGGGCACCCGTCCCGGCTTCCACTACCTGGCCTGCGATGGTCTAGACCTGATCGACACCTGGCGCACCGCCCGGGAGGCCGCGCACATCGCGCGCCACCGCAAGCAGCCGGTGTTTCTGCATATGCGCTGCGTGCGGCTGTTCGGTCACGCCGGCTCCGATGCCCAGCAGGCCTACCTCTCGCCGTCACGCATCGCCGCCGACGAGGCCCGCGACCCGCTGCTCTACGGCGCCGGCCTGCTGCGTCGTCACGGGGTGCTCTCCCGGGACGAGATCGCCAGCCGCTACCGGCGCATCGGCGAGGAGGTGGCACGGTTCGCCGAGGAGGCGATTCGCCGCCCGAAGCTGGTCTCGGCCGCCGAGGTGATGGCCAGCATCGTGCCACCCTCGCGTCCCGGGCGACGGCTGACGGACCCGGTCGAGGTCGAGTCGGCGCCCCTCCCGGGCACCATGGCGAAGCTGCTCAACCAGGCCCTGCAGCGGCTGATGGCCAGCTACCCCCACCTGGTGATGGCCGGCGAGGATATCGGCCGCAAGGGGGGCGTCTACGGGGTGACCCAGCGGCTGCAGGCCCGCTTCGGCCCACATCGCGTGATCGATACCCTGCTCGACGAGCAGAGCATCCTGGGGCTCGGCATCGGCCTGGCCCACAACGGCCTGGTGCCGCTGCTGGAGATCCAGTTCCTGGCCTACCTGCACAACGCCGAGGACCAGCTGCGCGGGGAGGCGGCAACGCTGAGCTTCTTCTCGAATGGCCAGTTCACCAATCCCCTGGTGGTGCGCATCGCCGGGCTCGGCTACCAGAAGGGCTTCGGCGGGCACTTTCACAACGACAACGCCATCGCCGTGCTGCGCGATATCCCGGGCCTGCTGGTGGCCTGCCCGTCGAATGCCGCCGACGCCGTGGGGCTGCTGCAGGAGGCGGTGCGTCTGGCCGACGAGGCGCAGCGGGTGGTGGTCATCATCGAGCCGATCGCGCTCTACCATACGCGCGACCTGCTGGAGGAGGGAGACGATGGCTGGTGCTTCCCCGATCCGGGGCCGACGCACTGCCTGCCGGTGGGTGAACTCGGCCAGTGGGGCGAGGGCGTCGACCTGGCCATCATCACCTATGGCAACGGCGTCTACCTGGCCCGCCAGGCGGCCGCGGAGATCGACCCGGCGGGTCAGCGGCTGCGCATCGTTGACCTGCGCTGGTTGACCCCCATCGACCACGACGCCGTGCACCGGGCGGTCGCCGGCTGCCGGCGGGTGCTGGTCGTCGACGAGTGCCGCCGCTCGGGCTCGCCCAGCGAGGAGCTGATCACCGGCCTGGTGGAGCGGGGCATGGCGAGCGAGCGTCTGGCGCGGCTGACCGCGGAGGACAGCTTCATCCCGCTGGGGCCGGCGGCCACCGTGACGCTGCCCTCCCGGGCGAGGATCATCGAGCGCGCCCGGGAGCTGCTGGCCGGGGCCTGACGCCGGCTCAGGCCTCGTCGTCGCCGGCCTGGCTGTCGTCGATGTCGAAGTCGTTGTCGATGGTGCCATCGAGGTCGGCGCCGCTCATGCGCTGGTGGAGGTGCAGCATCACTTCCACCTCGTGCTCCGGGCGCAGCGGCTCCAGGCCCAGCTCGCCGAACATCTCGCCGCGGGCCCGGGACCATTCGCCGGGGGGAATGCCGTTGTAGAGGCTCTCGGCGGGCGCCAGCTCCACGAAGGGGTCGAGGCCGTAGGTGTCGAACAGCCGCGACAGGGCGGCCTCGTCGTCGCTGACCCCGGCGGTGTAGAGGGTGTCGCTGAAGTGGTCGTTCTCCAGCTCGCGGATCACATCCAGCGGGCTCACGCCCATGCTGTTGAGCTCCTCGAGGCTGTACTCCCCCAGGGAGATCATCTCGGCGTCGAGCCAGTCGTCCTCGGGCTGTATCAGGGTGTGCTTGACGCGCCCGTCGGGCAGCGTCCAGGCGATGGCCAGTGGCAGGCCGCCATCCTCGCCGGTCTCCACGGCGATAAAGCCGGGCAGGTCGGGCATGTTCAGGTCTCCTGGTGTGTCGGGGTCAGGGCCGGGCGGCCGGCAGGCGGAAGAAGGCGCGGGCGGTGTCGCTGGTGGCCCTGGCCAGTGCTTCCTCATCGATGCCGCGCCAGTGGGCGATCTCGCGCACGATCCACGGCAGCAGCGCCGGCTCATGGCGTCTGCCCTTGAGTTTGGCAGGTAAATTGCGCGGCAGCAGGTAGGGGCAGTCGGTTTCCACCATCAGGCGGTTCAGGGGAATCTCGCCGACCAGCTCACGCAGGTGGTGGCCACGGCGCTCGTCACACAGCCAGCCGGTCAGGCCGATGTGCAGGTCGAGATCCAGGTAGCCGAAGAGGGTGTCGCGGTCCGCGGTGAAGCAGTGGACCACGGCGTCGCCGATATCGTCGCGGAAGGCGTGGAGCATCTCGCGCATGCGCCGGCCCGCGTCGCGCTCGTGCAGGAACAGCGGCTTGCCGCACTCCACCGCCAGGCCCAGCTGGGCCTCGAAGGCGCGCTCCTGCTCGGCGGGGGTGGAGAAGTTGCGGTTGAAGTCGAGCCCGCACTCGCCCACCGCCACCACCTCGGGCTGGCGGTGGAGGTCGGCCATGGCAGCGGCGAGGCCGGCATCCCAGCGGCTGGCGTCGTGGGGGTGCACCCCGGCGGTGGCATACAGGGCCAGGCCCGGTTCGCTGCACCGGCGGGCCATCGCCACCGCCTGTTCGGCATGCTCGCGGTCGGTGCCGGTGAGGATCAGGGCGGTGACGTTGGCCGCCCTGGCGCGGCCGAGCACCGCGGGGAGGTCACGGGCGAAGCTTTCGTGGGTCAGGTTGGCGCCGATGTCCACCAGCGGCGCCGCCGCGCGCAGGCGCAGGGCCTCCGGCAGGAAGTCATCGAAGGGGGCGGTCGGGTCAGCCAAGGGGTAGCTCCTGTGGTCGTGATGTCCGGGATGTCGCGGCGCGGCGCAGTGTACTCGGGATCGCGAGCGCTCACCATGGCGGCACGGCCACGTCGGGCCGGAGTTGCGCTACACTAGCCGCCTTCGCGATTCGATGAGGTGTGCGCGTGACCCTGCTACGTCTGGAACAGCTGCAACTGGCCTACGGTACCCATGTCCTGCTCGACGGCGCCGACCTGGTGCTGGAGAGGGGGGAACGGCTGGCCCTGGTGGGGCGCAACGGCACCGGCAAGTCGACGCTGCTCAAGCTGGTGTCCGGCGAGATCCTGCCCGACGGCGGCAATATCTGGCGCGCCCCGGGGCTCAAGATCGGCGTGCTCGCCCAGGACCTGCCCGAGGCCTCTGGCCAGACCATCTTCGACGTGGTGGCCGGCGGCCTGCCCGAGGCCGGCGAGCTGCTCTCCGAGTACCATCACCTGATCCACGAGGACGAGCCCGACATGCGCCGCATGGCCGAGCTGCAGACGCGCCTCGAGGCGATCGACGGCTGGTCCTTCCACCAGCGCATCGACGTGGTGCTGACCCGCCTGGGGCTGCCCGAGGACGCCGAGATGGCCGCGCTCTCCGGCGGCTGGCGCCGGCGCGTGGCGCTGGCCCGGGCGCTGGTCGCGGAGCCCGACCTGCTGCTGCTCGACGAGCCCACCAACCACCTGGATCTCGACACCATCGCCTGGCTCGAGGAGCAGCTGGCTGCCTTCAACGGCGCGGTGCTCTTCATCACCCACGACCGCGCCTTCCTGTCGAAGCTGGCCACGGCCATCCTCGAGCTCGACCGCGGGCGCCTCGGGCGCTACCCGGGGGACTACGCGAAATACCAGACCCAGAAGGCCCACGAGCTGGAAGTGGAGGCTCGCGAGAATGCCGAGTTCGACAAGAAGCTCGCCCAGGAGGAGGCGTGGATCCGCCAGGGCATCAAGGCGCGGCGCACCCGCAACGAGGGGCGGGTGCGGGCCCTGGAGCAGCTGCGCCGCGAGCGCGGTGAGCGCCGCGAGCGCCAGGGCAAGGCCAGCCTCAGCGTGGACAGCGGCGAGCGCAGCGGCAAGCGGGTGGTGGCGCTGGAGCACGTCACCCAGCGCTTCGGCGACGAGGCGGTGATCCGCGACCTCTCCCTGGAGATCCAGCGCGGAGACCGCATCGGCTTCATCGGCCGCAACGGCGCCGGCAAGACCACCCTGCTCAAGATCCTGCTCGGCGAGCTTGCGCCCAGCGAGGGCAAGGTGCAGCTCGGCACCAAGCTGCAGGTAGCCTACTTCGACCAGCTGCGCGGGGGGCTCGAGCCCGAGAAGAGCGTCTACGACAACGTGGCCCAGGGCAGCGATCGGGTCACGGTGGGCGGTCGCGACCGCCATGTAATGAGCTACCTGCAGGACTTCCTGTTCACCCCGGAGCGGGTCCGCCAGCCGGTCAAGGCGCTCTCGGGGGGAGAGTCCAACCGCCTGCTGCTGGCCAAGCTGTTCACCCAGCCGGCCAACGTGCTGGTGCTCGACGAGCCCACCAACGACCTCGACGTGGAGACCCTGGAGCTGCTCGAGGAGCTGCTGCTCGATTTCGACGGCACCCTGCTGCTGGTCTCCCACGACCGCGCCTTCATGGACAACGTGGTGACCAGCGTACTGGCCTTCGAGGGGGAGGGACGGGTGCGCGAGTACGTGGGCGGCTATACGGACTGGGTGCGCCAGGGCGGCAAGCTGCCCCCGGCGCCCTGGGAGGGAGCCGCCCGCCAGCGGGTCGAGCCGTCCCGGACCACCGAGGAGATGGCCGAGCAGTCGCCGCCGACCTCGAAGGCGGCAGCGGCGCAGGAGCCCTCAGCGGGAGGAGGGAAAAAGCCGGCCAAGCTCTCCTACAAGCTGCAGCGCGAGCTCGATGCCCTGCCGGCCGAGATCGAGCGGATGGAAGGAGAGGTCGCCGCGTTCGAGGCGAAGGTGGGCGATCCGGCCTTCTACCAGCAGGACGCGGCGACGGTCACGGCCACCCTGGAGGCGCTGGGGGCCCTGCAGGCCGAGCTGGACGCCGCCATGGAGCGGTGGATGGAGTTGGAGGCCCTCGCCGCCGGGGAGTAATCAAGGCAAAGCCTTATTAAAGATAAGGATGCGCTGATTGGCGTCGCGAGCGAAGATAGGCTGGTCGCCGCCGGAGCGCAGCTCCCGGAGTGTAGCTCGCTACATGAGGAGAGCGAGCACCGCCGGCGGCCAGGATATCGAGCGCAGCAGACAAGCAGCGCTTCCGTTACTCGGCGCTCTCGCCCTTTTTGCCCACCCGAACGGCGAGGACATCGCACTGGGCGCCGTGCAGCACGCCGGTGGAGGTGGAGCCCAGCAGCAGGGCGAAGCCGTGACGGCCGTGGGAGCCGACCACGATCAGGTCCACGCCATTCTCCTCGGCGAAGCGATGGATCTCGGTGTCCGGCATGCCCACCAGCACGTGCTGGTTCTCCTTGGCCACGTGCGGGTCGGCGATCTCGGCCAGGCGCTGCTTGGCATGCTCGTCGAGCTGGTCCTGGATGCTGGTGAGATCCATGGGGATGTCGCCACCGTAGGCGAAGCCCAGCGGCTCCAGGGTGTGCATGATGGAGAGCTTTGCATTCTGGTTGCGCTCGGCGATCTGGGCCGCGCGCTCCAGGACCTTGTGGGAGTCCTTGGTCAGGTCCACGGCGACCAGGACGTGGCGGTATTCGTTGCTCATGGCAGGGCTCCTAGTGGATATCGAGATGAAGCAGGATGCCTTCACTCTAGGCCGCCTGACACGGCAAGACAACGACTTGTATCAAGACTCACGCATCAACCCGATCTGGAGATGGCGATGACCTGGTTCTTCATCCTCTTTGCCCTGCTGCTGGTGGTCTCGCCGGTGATGTGGCTCAAGCCCAGTCCGCGGCAGCGGCGCATCTCGGCGCTGCGCACGGCGGCGATCAAGACCGGGCTCACCGTCAAGCTGGAGAAACCGCCGCTGCACGGCATCGAGACGACCATGCCCGCCTATCGCTGGCGCTATCCCCAGGAGCGCCCCGGTCCCGATTTCGTGCTGGTACGAGACGACCACGCCAGCGCGGCGCTGAAGGCCTTCGCGCACGGCTGGCGCTGGCGGCGGGAGCCGCTGCGCCCGCTGCCCGAGGCGCTGGAGGTCCGCCTCAAGGCGCTGCTGGAGCGGCTGCCTCAGGATGCCATCGTGGTGGAGTCCCACCGGCATGCGCTGACGCTGTGGTGGTGGGAGTCTCAGGACTTCCCGCGCTTCTCCACCTACCTGGAGGACTTCGTGGCGCTGCGTGATGCCCTGGCCGGGCGACCGGACGACGGCGCCGTCTCGGTGCCCCTAGGGCAGCCCCGGGCTTAGCCCCGGGCTTAGCCCCGAGTCTAGCCCCGGGCCTTCTCCTCGGCGTCGCGGGCTTGGATGGTCAGGCCGTTGTCCTCGATGCGGGAGAGCAGTTCGGCCAGTGTCGCCAGGTCCTGGTCGCTCATGCCCGCGAACATCTCGCTGCGGGCCTCGCGTACCACGGCGTCGATCCGCTCGAGCAGCGGGGTGGCCTCGGGGGTGAGAAAGACTCGCTTGGTGCGGCGGTCCTGGTCGCAGGGGCGCCGCTCCACCAGTCCCTGGCGGGAGAGCTGGTCGAGGGTGCGCACCAGGGAGGGGGCCTCCACGCCGATGGCGCGAGCCAGGTCGCACTGGGGCTGGCCGTCGCCGAGTCGCCACAGGTGGTAGAGCGTCACCCAGCGCGTCTGGGTCAGGCCCAGGGGCGCCAGGCGCTCGTCGATGATGGCGCGCCACAGACGTGGCAGGCGGCCGAGCTGGAAACCGATATTTTCATGCATGAGTCTGGGCATTCCATGGGCGTTCGCTGGATTTTGTGAACTCGACGCGTGGAATGCAAGCGGGCTTATCATTTCACGCCTCCCGTCACTCTTCCCTGGCGCCGCCATTCGCCCCGGCGGGGGTGTCGCCCTGGTCTGCCGTCGGCTCCGCCGCCGGGCCGTCGTCATGCCGCCCCGGCACCAGGCGACGCAGGCCCAGCCCCTGCACGCCGCTCAGCAGCTCCCGCCCGTCGGCCAGGCTGGCCTCCCCGTCATCGGTCACCCGGAAGCGTATGACCCCGATGCGCTGACCGCTGTCGGTCATCACGTCGATCCGCCAGCGACCCGCGGGGTCGTCCGGGAAGTTCTGCTTGCGGCTCCAGGCCCGATAGCCCGCCTCCCGGCCGCCCTCGATGGTCAGCGCGATGCGATCGACCTCCTGCCCCTCCTGCCGCCAGACATGGAACACCTCCTCCCTGAGCCCGCGCGGCGCGCGGATCGCCGTATAGGCGTAGAGCCCGCTTCCGGCCAGCGCCTCGATGCGCGCCTGCAGCTGGCTCACTCGGGGTGCCTCCGGTCGCTGGTCAGGCGGGGGGGAGGATGGGGGCATGGCGCGCGGCTACCCTGTGGGGTGTCATCGTGAAGCCTAGCACCCGGGGGTGATGAGAGGGGCGTCGAGGCATCGGCGACGGGGGGGTTGACGCGCCGGCTTTCGTGACCCAAGCTGTGCGCATTCAAACGGCCGTATGAAATCGGGAGATTCGCGGATGATCTATCAGGGCAATGCCATCACGGTGACGCGCGGCGGCGACGATATCGCCACGCTCACCTTCGACCTGCAGGGCGAGTCGGTCAACAAGCTCTCCAGCGCGGTGATCGCCGAGCTGGAGCAGGCGGTCAAGGCCATTCAGGCCGAGAGCGGCCTGGCCGGACTGGTGCTGGCCAGCGCCAAGGAAGCCTTCATCGTCGGTGCCGACATCACCGAGTTCCAGGCCATGTTCGGCAAGGGCGGCGAGTTCCTCGAGTCGATGCTGCACCGGGTTCACGGCATCTTCAATGCCATCGAGGACCTCCCCTTTCCCACCGTTACCGCCATCAACGGTCTGGCCCTGGGCGGCGGCTGCGAAGTGCTCCTGACCACCGACTTCCGGGTGATGGGCGACAAGGCCCAGATCGGCCTGCCCGAGACCAAGCTCGGCATCCTGCCCGGGTGGGGCGGCTGCGTGCGCCTGCCGCGCCTGATCGGCGCCGACAACGCCATCGAGTGGATCGCCGGTGGCACCCAGAACCGGGCCGATGCCGCTCTCAAGGTGGGGGCCGTGGATGCCGTGGTGCCGGGTGAGCAGCTCGAGGCTGCCGCGCTGGACATTCTCGCCCGGGCCAACGCCGGCGAGCTGGACTACCGCGCGCGCCGCGAGGAGAAGATGCAGCCGCTCAGGCTCGGGCCCATCGAGCAGATGATGGCCTTCGAGACCGCCAAGGGCTACGTGGCCGGCAAGGCGGGCCCCCACTACCCGGCGCCCGTCGAAGCGATCAAGGTGATCCAGAAGGGGGCCGGGGAGGAGCGCGCTCGGGCCCAGGCCATCGAGGCCAAGGCCTTCGCCAAGCTGGCCATGACCGAGGTGGCCTTCAACCTGGTCGGCCTCTTCATGAGCGACCAGGTGGTCAAGAAGAAGGGCGGCCAGTTCGAGAAGCAGGCGCGCCCGGTCAAGCAGGCCGCCGTGCTCGGCGCCGGCATCATGGGCGGCGGCATCGCCTACCAGAGCGCCTCCAAGGGCACCCCGATCCTGATGAAGGACATCAAGGAGGAGGCGATCCAGCTGGGGCTCAAGGAGGCACGCAAGCTCTTCACCAAGCAGGTGGAGCGCAAGAAGCTGACCCCCGAGCAGATGGCGGAGAAGCTGGCCAACATCCGCCCGACGCTGACCTATGGTGACTTCGGCAGCGTCGACCTGGTGGTCGAGGCGGTGGTCGAGAACCCCAAGGTCAAGGGGGCGGTGCTGACCGAGGTCGAGGGACTGGTGGGCGAGGAGACCATCCTGGCCTCCAACACCTCCACCATCTCCATCACCCGCCTGGCTTCGAGCCTCAAGCGTCCCGAAAACTTCTGCGGCATGCACTTCTTCAACCCGGTGCACCGCATGCCGCTGGTGGAGGTGATCCGCGGCGAGAAGACCTCTGACGCTGCCGTGGCGGCCACCGTGGCCTACGCCCGCGCCATGGGCAAGACCCCCATCGTGGTCAACGACTGCCCGGGCTTTCTGGTCAACCGCGTGCTCTTCCCCTACTTCGGCGGCTTCAGCCAGCTGATGGCGCAGGGCGCCGACTTCCAGCGGGTCGACAAGGTCATGGAGAAGTTCGGCTGGCCCATGGGTCCCGCCTACCTGCTCGACGTGGTGGGCATGGACACCGCCGTGCACGCCGGCGAGGTGATGGCCGAGGGCTTCCCGGAGCGGATGGGCAGCCTGGGCGGCAATGGCGAGAAGAGCGCCATCCAGGCGATGTTCGAGAACGACCGTCTGGGCCAGAAGAACGACAGGGGCTTCTACGCCTACGAGGAGGACCGCAAGGGCAAGCCGAAGAAGGTCAGCGACGAGGCCGCCATCGCCCTGGTCAAGAGCGTGGCGAAGGAGAGCCGCGAGTTCTCCGACGAGGAGATCATCAGTCGCATGATGGTGCCGCTCTGCCTGGAGACCGTGCGCTGCCTGGAGGACGGCATCGTCGGCACGCCCGCCGAGGCGGACATGGCGCTGATCTACGGTATCGGCTTCCCTCCGTTCCGTGGCGGTGCGCTGCGCTATGTCGACGCCATGGGCGTGGCGGCCTTCGTCAAGCTGGCCGATGGCCTCGCCGAGGAGCTGGGGCCGCTCTACGCCCCCACCGAGAAGCTGCGCGAGATGGCCGCTGCCGGCGAGACCTTCTATGCCGCCCCGGCCCAGGCCTGAGCCCACCACCACGAACAGGAGTAACAGAACGATGAGCTTGAACCCGAGAGATATCGTGGTGGTCGACGGCGTACGCACCGCCATGGCCAAGGCCAAGAACGGCGCCTTCCGCCACGTGCGCGCCGAGAACCTCTCCGCCGCGGTGATGCAGGCGCTGTTTACCCGCAACGCCGGCCTCGACCCCAGCGAAGTCGACGACGTGATCTGGGGCTGCGTCAACCAGACCCTCGAGCAGTCCATGAATATCGCTCGCAACGCGGCGATCATGACCGGGATTCCGCGCAGCGTGCCGGCCCAGACCGTCAACCGCCTGTGCGGCTCCTCCATGACCGCGCTGCATATCGCCGCCGCCAACATCAAGGCGGGCATGGGTGACTTCTACGTCATCGGCGGCGTGGAGCATATGGAGCACGTGCCGATGGCTCATGGCGTCGACGTCAACCCCGCGGCCAGCAAGCATGCCGCCAAGGCGGCGATGATGATGGGCCTGACCGCAGAGCTCCTGGGCAAGATGCACGGCATCTCCCGGGAAGACCAGGACAAGTTCGGCGTGCGCTCCCACCAGCGCGCCCAGGCCGCCATGGAGAAGGGCTACTTCGACAACGAGATCATCGGCGTCGAGGGCCACGACGAGCGCGGCTTCAGGATCCTGTTCAAGCGCGACGAGGTGATTCGCGCCGATGCCAGCCTCGAGAAGATGGCCGAGCTCAAGCCGGTCTTCGACCCGAGAGGCGGTACCGTCACCGCCGGCACCTCCTCGGCGCTCTCCGTAGGCGCCTCCGCCATGGCGGTGATGAGCTATGAGCGGGCCCAGGCCCTGGGCCTCGAGCCCATCGCCCGGGTGCTCTCCACCGGCGTGGCGGGCTGTGACGCCTCCATCATGGGCTACGGCCCGGTGCCGGCCTCGAAGAAGGCGCTCAAGGCCGCCGGCCTCACCACCGATGACATCCAGACCGTGGAACTCAACGAGGCCTTCGCTGCCCAGGGCCTGCCGGTGCTCAAGGACCTTGGCCTGCTCGACGCCATGGAGGACAAGGTCAATCTCAACGGCGGGGCCATCGCACTCGGCCACCCGCTGGGCTGCTCGGGCTCACGGATCTGCACCACCCTGCTCAACGTGATGCAGCAGCGCGACACCACCCTGGGGCTTGCCACCATGTGCATCGGCATGGGCCAGGGCGTGGCCACGGTGTTCGAGCGCCTGAAGTAGGCGCTTACGGCCATCCGACAGACAGCGGCGGCGCCCTCGGGCGCTGCCGCTGTCGTTGTGGGCCACGTGGGGTGACAGGCTACAGGATGCCCGCCTCGAGCCCCGCGGCCATGGCCATGGCGAGCTCCTCCACCTGGTCGGCGAAGCCCGCCTGCCACTCGCCGCGCAGGATCAGCGGTTCCTGTGCCCAGCGCCAGCGCAGCCCGGTGACGATGCCCTCCACGGCGCGGCGGGTGCCGGTGCCGTCGTGCCCTGCGCGCACATAGAGCGCACAGGGCAGTCCCTGCTTATCCTCCAGCACCGGGTAGTAGCAGCGGTCGAAGAAGTCCTTGGTCAGCCCCGCCATATAGCCGAGGTTCTCGGTGGTGCCGAGCAGGATGGCGTCGCAGGCGCGGACGTCGTCCGGGCCTGTGTCGAGCGGTGCCTTGACCACCACCTCGACGCCCTCGATCTCGGGGTGGCGGGCGCCGCGCTCGGCCGCCTCCGCCAGGGCCCGGGTGTTGGGAGAGGGGGCATGTGTGACGATCAGCAGGCGCCTGGGCATGTTGACAGCTCCTTCGTTGTTTCCCACGCTGAACCGGCACTTACCCGGTTTATCCAAGGAGGATCACCGATGGCCTTTGCCCTGTCGACCCTGCGACTCACCAGCCCCGTCTTCGAAGACGGCGGCGCCATTCCCGCCAGGCACACCGGCGAGGGAGACGACATCTCACCGGCGCTGGTCTGGCAGGGGGCGCCCGAAGGCACCAGGGGTTTTGCGCTGATCTGCCACGACCCGGACGCGCCGCTGGTGCAGAACGGCACCTATGGCTTCGTGCACTGGGTGCTCTACAACATCCCGGCCTCCGTCACCAGCCTGGAGGAGGCGACCCGCGTCGGCACTCGGGGCAAGAACGACTTCGGCAAGCTCGGCTACGGCGGCCCCATGCCGCCGGAGGGGCATGGGGCGCACCGCTACTACTTCTGGCTGCTGGCCCTGGACAAGCCCACCGACGACCTGCCCGAGGGGCTCAAGATCCACGATCTGCTGGTCAAGGTTGAGCCCCACCTGCTGGGCATGAACCGCCTGGTGGGCATCTATCAACGCGGCTGAGGCGAGGGTGCCCCCGCTGGCCCCGCTTCGGGTCTACTACGACGGGCTCTGCCCCGGCTGCCGGCGCGATCGCGCCCGCTACGAGCGCTGGGCCGGCGAGCTGGGGGAGAGCGTGCGCTGGTGCGATGTGACCGAACACCAGCAGACGCTGCGCGACAAGGGCGTTGACCCCCAGGCGGCGCTGCTCTCGCTGCATGTGGAGGAGGCCGACGGGACCCTTCGGGAGGGCATCGACGCCTACATCTTGCTGATGCGCAGGGTGCCGCGGCTCAAGCCCCTGGCCTGGCTGATCGGCCTGCCCGGGCTCAAGCCGATGCTGCGCAAGCTCTACGATGGCTGGGTGCGGCGGCGGCTGACCCGGGAGGGGCGCCTGCCCTGAGCCGCTGGTCGATCACCCGGTGATGTGCCGGGCAGCTCTTTCCTGGGGGAGCAGGGCGGCGTGGACCATGGCGTTGACCGGTGTGGCCACGCCGGCCTCGCGCCCGAGGCGCACCACGGCGCCGTTCTGGGATTCAAGCTCCGAAGGGAGGCCGGCCATGATGTCGCGCTGCATGGAGGCGGTGCTCGCCTCGGGCAGGGCGTCGATGAAGTGCAGGGCGGGGGCCGCGGCATCCGCCGGCAGCGCCACGTCCCTGGCGCGGGCCACCGCCTCGATCTCGGCCAGCAGCTGCTCGATCATCGTGCGGGTCTCGGGCAACGTACGGGTCACCCCGATGGGGGCCCGGGTCACGCTGCCGATACCGCTCATGGCGCAGATGAACAGGAACTTGCTCCACACTGCCACCTGGATGTCATCGGGGATCTCGGCGGTGACGCCCCGGGCCTGGTCGAAGGCGGCCTTGAGGCGCAGGGCGCGCTTGCTGCGGCGGTTGTCGCGTTCGCCGAAGCGCACGAAGGGTGAGACGCCGGCGTGGCGGATATGCCCGGGGGCCTCGCGCCAGGCGAGGATGCCGCAGAGGCCGTCCAGCACATGGGCCTGGCCGAGGATGCCGGCGAGGGTGTCGGCGGCCTCCACGCCGTTCTCCAGCGGCACCACGAAGGTGTCCGGGCCGATCATCGGCCGGATCGCCCGCGCCGCCTCGGCCACCTGCCAGGACTTCACGGCCACGAGGACCGCATCGACGGCGCCCACTCGGCTCGGGGCGTCGCTGACCTTCACCTGGGCCAGGTGCAGGTCGCCCTCGATGCTTTCGACCCGCAGGCCATGGCGTTGCATCTCGGCAAGGTGCTCGCCCCGAGCGATGAAGGTCACGTCGTGTCCGGCCTCGGCCAGGCGTGCACCGAAGTAGCCGCCCACGCCGCCGCTGCCCATGATCGCCAATCGCATTGTCTCTCCCTCGTGATTGCCTGGACCGACTGACAGCCTACACCCGAATCGCGGGTCTCACATCGCGACCTTGGCCTTGCGCCGGTGACGCTCCCCGGGGCGGCTGCTAGGATGGGGCCATCTCGAGTCCGCGTGGCAGGAGGCCCAGGCGCCGGTCGGCCACGCCGCATGGAAGAGCCCATGACACGATCCAAGACCCAGGCCGTCCTCGATGATGTCCTCTCCCCCCTCACGCTCAAGCGCGTGGGCATCGACACCTACCGCGAGAACGTCGCCTACCTGCATCGCGACTGCGATCTCTATCGCGCCGAGGGCTTCCAGGCGCTCTCCAAGGTGGAGGTGCGCGCCAACGGCCAGCGCATCCTGGCCAGCCTCAACGTGGTGGATGACCCGGCCATCGTCGACTGTCAGCAGCTCGGCCTCTCGGAGGACGCCTTCGCCGCCCTGAACGTGAAGGAGGGGCAGCCGGTGAGCGTCTCCCAGGCCGAGCCGCCGGCCTCGATCCCGGCGCTGCACCGCAAGATCAACGGCGAGCGGCTGACCCGCGAGGACTTCCGGGCCATCGTCCAGGACATCGCCGAGCTGCGCTACTCCAAGATCGAGCTGACCGCCTTCGTGGTGGCCTGCGACCTGGGGGAGATGGACCGCGAGGAGATCTACTACCTGAGCGACGCCATGTGCCGGGTGGGGCGTCGCCTCGACTGGCACGAGCACCCGGTGGTGGACAAGCACTGCATCGGCGGCATCCCCGGCAACCGTACCTCCATGCTGGTGGTGCCCATCGTCGCTGCCCACGGCCTGCTCTGTCCGAAGACCTCGTCCCGGGCCATCACCTCGCCGGCGGGGACCGCCGACACCATGGAGGTGCTGGCCAACGTCGACCTGCCCTTCGATGAGCTCGAGAAGATCGTGCGCACCCACCGCGGCTGCCTGGCCTGGGGCGGTACCAGCCAGCTCTCCCCGGCCGACGACGTGCTGATCTCCGTGGAGCGGCCGCTCTCCATCGACTCCCCCGGCCAGATGGTCGCCTCGATCCTCTCCAAGAAGGTGGCCGCCGGCTCCACCCACCTGCTGCTCGATATCCCGGTAGGCCCCCACGCCAAGGTGCGCTCGATGCCCGAGGCGCGGCGCCTGCGCAAGCTCTTCGAATTCGTCGCGGCGCGCATGGGGCTGCCCCTGGACGTGGTGATCACCGATGGCAGCCAGCCCATCGGCGCCGGCATCGGCCCGGTGCTGGAGGCCCGCGACGTGATGCGGGTGCTTAGCAACCACCCGGAGGCCCCCATGGACCTGCGCCAGAAGGCGCTGCGCCTGGCCGGGCGCATGCTCGAATTCGACCCCGACGTGCGCGGTGGCGACGGTTTCGGCATCGCCCGGGACATCCTCGACTCCGGCCGTGCGCTGGAGCGGATGCAGGCGATCATCGCGGCCCAGGGCGCCAGGCCCTTCGATCCGGACAGCCCGCCCCTGGCGCCCCACGCCTTCGAGGTGGTGGCCCCCGAGGACGGCGTGGTGATCGCCATCGACAACCTCAAGCTGGCGCGCATCGCGCGGCTGGCCGGTGCGCCCAAGGCGACCGGTGCGGGGGTCGACCTGGCGGTACGCATCGGCGACGAGGTCAGGGCGGGGCAGCGGCTCTATACCGTCTATGCCGCCTTCCGCAACGAGCTGGCGCTGGCCCACCGCTCCAGCGAGCGCGACAGTGGCTTTACCCTGGGCCATCGCGACCAGCTGACCCGCCTCAACGTGGAGATGTGACATGGACGCTGCCCTGCTGCATTTCACCGATGAGGCCGCCCCGGCGCGACGCCTGGCCGAGGCCTGCGGCCTGGCGGCTCGCGAGGTGGAGCGCCACTGTTTCCCTGACGCGGAGCTGCGGCTCACGTTGCCCTTCGCCGAGGCGCAGGCGTTTCCCGAGACCCTGGTGCTCTACCGCAGCCTGGACCGGCCCAACGACAAGCTGGTCGAGCTGCTGCTGCTGGCGCGCCACGCCCGCCGTCAGGGGGTGACCCGCCTGGTCCTGGTGGCGCCCTACCTGGCCTACATGCGTCAGGACATCGCCTTCCACCCCGGCGAGATCGTCAGCCAGACCATCGTCGGCGGCTTTCTGGCGGAGCTCGTCGACGCGGTGATCACCGTGGATCCGCACCTGCACCGCATCGAGCGGCTCGACCAGGCGATCCCCATCGCGCATGCCATAGCGCTCTCCGGGGCGCCGCGGCTGGCCGAGCTGATCGCCGAGAAGCGCCCCGGGGCGCTGCTGCTGGGGCCCGACGAGGAGGCACTGCAGTGGGTGGCCCAGGCCGCGGGGCTGACCGGCCTCGACCATGCCACCTGCCGCAAGGTGCGCCGCGGCGACCGCGACGTTGAGATCCACCTGCCCGACACCCCGGTGGCGGGGCGGGCGGTGGTGCTGATGGATGACGTGGCGAGCTCCGGGCATACCGTGGCCCGAGCCGCCGAGGCGCTCAAGGCCGCCGGAGCGGCCTCGGTGGACGTGGCGCTGACCCATGCGCTGTTCGCCGGCGATGCCCTGGCGGTGATCCGCGAGGCGGGCGTGGGGGAGGTGTGGAGCACCGACTGCATTACCCATGACAGCAACGCCATCGCCATGGCGCCGGTGCTGGCCGAGGCGCTGGCCGGGGTGCTGGGCTCGCGGCCGTAGCCGGGCGACAGCGATAACGAGGGCGCTACAACGCCAGCGGGGCACGAGAGTCTCTCTCGTGCCCCGCTGCGTATGCTCGTCCGGTCACCCGGGCGGGGGAGTGGCTCGGCTGCCGTCAGGCGTAGAGGGCGCCGGCGGTAGCGGCCCGAAGGCGCTCCAGGGACATCACCTGCTGGCCACGCTCCGGCGTGTCGGTGCGAAAGCCGATCTCGAAGCCGCGGTCGGCGAGATCGGCGGCCCAGAACTCCTCGGTGGCCATGGCCTCGGCCTCGATGGCGCTGGCGGCATGGAAGAGGCCGCCGCCAAGGTGCATCTCCTGGCCGCGAGAGTGGATGGCGAAGACGTCGACGAGGAAGGATTTCATGGCGCTCACATGGGCTGGTGTGTGGATATGCGGGCATGGTAGCCATTCGCCGCAGGCCTCGTAAGCGAATCCGGATTCCGTTGTGTCACGGCCCATGCGCCCACGACATCATTCCTGGCCGGCATGAGGAATGCCGATAACGAAGTGGCCCCGGCGCCGTGCCGTGCAGCGCATGCCCCGGGGCCCTGGCGCGTCCTGCGCCTGCCGGCTATCGGGTGCCGGCGCCCGCCTTCTCTGCGTCGGACTCGGGCTTGTCGGCCCCCTGGTGGCCCAGCGCACCGGCCTGGTCCAGGCGTGGGTGGTTGTCGAGGAACTCCCGATGGGGGTCGGGCAGGGCGTCCAGCGCCTGGAGGCTCAAGGTGATGGCGTGGATCGCCGCCATCACATCGCGGGTGTTGCCCGTCTCGGAGATGGTGTGCATGTTGCGGATCGGGAAGCCGATGGAGGTGGCCACGCAGTCCACGGCGGCCAGCACGCCGGCCATGCCGTCGGTGCCGGTATCGGCGCCGACGATGTCCCGCTGCATGGGGATGCCGTGCTCCCGGGCGGTGGTCTCGATGATCCGGTTGAGCTGCTCGCTGGCGATGGCGCCCACCGACAGCGTGAACCCCTTGCCCATCTCCAGCGGCTGCATGCGACGGTCGCCGATGCCCGGGGCCGCCACGTAGTCATGGTTCACGTCCACGGCGATGATGGCGTCGGGACGGAGCTCGCCGGCCAGTACGCGGCTGCCGAAGCGGCCGATCTCCTCGTAGCTGGCGATGGCGAACATCACCCGCACCTGCTCGGTGCCTCCCGCCTCGGCGACCAGTCGTGCCACCTCGGCGGTGACGAAGCAGCCCAGGCCGTTGTCCAGGTAGGCGCCGTAGAAGGTGTCCGGACTGAAGCCGTGGCGAATGGGGCGGTTGAAGAGGATCGAGTCGCCGGGACGCACGCCCAGGTTCACCACCTGCTGCTTCTTGTTCTCTCCGTGGATCTGCAGGTCCAGGTAGATCTGCTCCTTCTTGATGCCCTTGCTGCCGTCGCGCTGGGCCGGGTCGGAGAAGTGGATGGCGCCCAGCGCCTCCACGGTACCGCCCTCGATGCGCCGGTAGCGACCGGGGGCCTGGGGATCCTCGCTGAATAGCGTGACCTCGTGGCCGATCAGCACGTTGGGCAGGAAGGCGTCGGTGTTGATCCAGATCTTGCCGTCCTCGCCGATGGAGCGCACCTGCATGCGGATCTTGTCGGCGTGCCCGATCACCATCACCTTGAACAGGTCGTCGCGGCCCGGGTGGGTGTCCAGCACCACGCCGGCATGGCCCTTGAACTGGTGCAGCTGCCAACTCGCCGGAGCGAAGCTTTCGAAGTGGGGCTTGAGCACGCCGTAGGTCATGGCGGCCTCCAGGCCCACGGGGCTTGGCGCCGCGAGGAGGCGTCGCATCAGCTCGAACTGTGGCTCGGGCATGGGCTCTGTCCAGGGGGTATCGCTCATCGTGTTCTCTCTCTTCGGGGTGAGATCATCGTCCCGGAGCTTACCACCCCGATGCGGCGGCGGTCTGTCCACGCCTGAAGGGCTGTCACGCCTGCCATCGGTCGGGCTATTATGCTGCGCATTGTCCTCAACCGCTTATGCATGAGAAGGAGAGCCAGAGATGTCGTCAAGGATGTCGCCGCTGTTACCCCTCGGACTGGCCGCCCTGCTGCTGGCAGGCTGCGCCGGCGCGCCGCCGGCACCCGCCGAGCGCCCCACGGTTGAGCCGGCGCCGCCCCCGGTGGCGGCAGTGCCCGGTGTCGGTGTCGAGGAGCGCGACTGGCTCCCGCCACTCTTCAGCGGGGTGGAGGATGAGGCCCACTACTATATCAGCCGCCTGCCGGACCGCCGTTTCGTTGCCACCTACGGCGGGGAGGAGCATCCGCGGCCCTGGTATATCGCGGCGGAGCGGCTGGGGCAGATCGGCGAGCCGGCCATTCCCCTGCTGGCCGCGCGGCTCGAGTCCTCGGACGAGTACGAGCTGATGCTGGCGCTCTATGCGCTGATGCTGGCTTCCCAGGACCCGTCGCTGATGGCCGCCACCGGCGGCGATACCCTCGAACTTGGCAGCGTGCTGGACCCGCGCCACAACGCCGAGAATCTCGCCCTGGCCCGGGCCTGGTGGCAGCGACAGGGCTGGCGCTGGGAGTAGTCCGCCAGGCGCCGAACCCGAGTTGCCCAGACTGCCAGGAGGTGAGCATGCAGCGTCAGGACCGCCAGTCCCTCGAGGCGTCGCACCGGCCTGAGGCGATCCGACGCCGGCTGCGCCAGCCGACCCGGGGCCGGAACCTGCCCGATGCGATCCTCGGTGGCATCGATGGTTGCGTGACTACCTTCGCGGTGGTGTCGGGTGCCTTCGGCGCGGGCTTCTCGGCCACGGTGGCCCTGGTGCTGGGATTGGCCAACCTGCTGGCGGATGGCTTCAGCATGGCCATCAGCAACTACGAGGCGATCAAGGCCCAACGGGAACATGTCGATGGGGTGCGCGATGACGAGCACCGCCATATCGAGGTGGTGCCCGAGGGCGAGCGCGAGGAGATCCGTCAGATCTTCCGGCGCAAGGGCTTCGAGGGCGAGACCCTGGAGCGGGTGGTGGACACTATCTGCGCTGACCGGGAGGTCTGGGTGGAGACCATGCTGCACGAGGAGCATGGCCTGCAGACCGAGGGGCTGAGCCCGCTGCGCTCGGCCCTGGTGACCTTCACGGCCTTCCTGGTGATCGGTGCCGTGCCGCTGCTGCCCTACGCCCTGCCGGGGCTGTCCATCACCCGGCAGTTCCTGGCGAGCCTGGGGCTGGCGGCGTTGATGTTCTTCCTGATCGGCATGGGCAAGAGCCTGATCTATCACCAGCCGGTGTTCGCCTCCGGACTGCGTACCCTGATGATGGGCGGTGCGGCGGCGGGGCTGGCCTTCCTCACCGGACATCTCGCCCAGGCGCTGTTCGGCATCGGGGTGTGACGCGGACGCGGCGTGCCAGGCGGGCATCGTCGGCTATTGAGCTGTATCAAGGCGAAGCGTCGGCGCTGGTCTACGCTATCTGGTGCGGCATACGCCGCTCGGGCATTACCGGCTTGGGCGTCGGGCCCGGCCTTGTCTCAGCATGTCTTTCCAGGAACCAGGAGAGCGCCACCATGGCCAAGAAGCCGAAGGAAGTCTCCCCCGCCGTCCAGTCGGAATCTCGGGGAGTCAGTCCCTTCCACGAGTTTGATCGTTTCTTCGACAGTGTCTTCGATCGGGGCTGGATGCCGATGCTGCGCCGCGATCACCCGCTGTGGGAGCGTTTTGCCGCCTTCGAGAAGGGGATGCCCAGGGTCGATGTCATCGAACGCGACGCCGAGGTGCTGGTGCGTGCAGAGGTCCCCGGCTTCGAGCGCGAGGATCTCGAGGTATCGGTCAGCGACCATAGCGTGACCATCAAGGGCGAGCACCGCCAGGAGCACAAGGAGGAGGAGGGGGAATACTTCCGCTCCGAGATCTCCAGCGGCTCCTTCTCGCGCACCGTGACGCTACCCGGCGATATCGACACGGAGGGGGGCGAGGCGAGCTTCAAGAACGGCATCCTCGAGCTGACCCTTCCGAAGCTGAAACGGGCCAGCCGGCGCAAGATCGAGGTGAAGTGATCCTCCGGGGGCCTCTCCGGGCTACCCCAGGGCGTCGAGCAGCCGCTGCGTGGCCAGGAACAGCTGGCGGCGGGGCTGGGCGCCCTCGAGCACGCCGGCGTGTTCGCCGTCCAGGCTGAAGCGCAGCGCCGGCACGCCCTGGATGCCGAGGTCGCGGGCGGTGCGTTGGTCGTCCATCACCGCCTGGTGATAAGTACCCTGCTCCAGCGCCTGGTGCAGGGCGCTGCCGTCCAGCGCCAGGGTCTCGGCCAGCCGGGCGAGGGCCTGGGGGTCGGCCAGGTCCAGGCTCGCCTCGAAGAAACCGCGGAACAGCGCCCTGCGCATGGCGTCGCCCGCCCCGGGGTGATCGGCCGCCTGTGCCTCGGCCCAGGCGGCCGCCTCGTGGGCCAGCCGTGAGCGCGGCTGAATCCGCGGCAGCCGCAGGGTCATGCCGCGTTCGGTCGCCATGGGGTAGACGGCCCGTCCCCAGATGTCATGCAGGTAGTCGCCGTCCGGGTCGAGGGTCGGCTCGGGGGCGGGACGCAGCTCGAAGGCGCGCCAGCGGATCGTCACCTTCCCCCCGAAGCGCTCGGCCAGGGCGTCGAGCTCCGGCATCTCCAGGTAGCAGAAGGGACACACATAGTCGCTGAAGACGTCGAGCGTGATGCGCGGCTGGGTCATGGAGACTCCCCGTTCAGTTTGGCAGGAAAAGGCGGGCGGCCAGGCGGTGACGCAGTGGCCTCACGGCAAGGACCACCAGCACGATCAGCGCCAGCGCTTCCAGCCAGGTGGGCAGCAGCTCCTGAACCCGGGCCACCTGGAGCGGTATGTCGAGTTCCCACCAGCCGGCCAGCAGGTCCACGCCCAGGCCCAGCAGCACGGTGCTTGCCAGGATGCCGGCCAGATAGGCCACAAGCGCTCGGTTGCCCATCTCACGGCGGAACACGCCAAGGGTCGCCAGGCTGGTCACCGGTGCAGCGATCAGGAAGACCAGCACCGTGCCCGGGGAGACCCCGGCCAGCAGCAGGCCGGCGGCGATCGGCGTGGCGGCGGTGGCACACAGGTACATGGGGATGCCGATCACAGCCATCACCAGCATGGCACCCAGGCCGCTGCCCAGCCCGGCAAGCTGCTGAGGCGGTACCAGGGCGATCAGCGCCCCGGCCACCAGCAGGCCGGCCAGCAGCCAGAGGCTGATGTCGTCGAGGATGTCGCTGAAGGCATAGCTCAGCCCGGCGCGGAGCCGGCGCCCCAGGGTGGCAGGCGCCGGACTGGGCGAGGCCCGGGTTCCGCAGCCGCTGCCGCAGCCTCCCCCGCAGCTCGCCGCCGAGGCGGGTGCCGTTGCCTCGGCGACGTGGGTGCGCCCCACCAGCAGCCCGGTGACGATGGCGGTCAGCACCGCGCTGACGCCTCGCGCCAGGGCCATGAAGGGGCCCAGCAGCGCGTAGCTGATGGTCAGGGAGTCGATGCCGATGCCCGGCGTGCCGATCAGGAAGGCGGTGGTGGGGCCGCGGTCGGCCCCTCCGCGGTGCAGGGCCAGGGCGGTGGGAATGGCGCCGCAGGAGCAGAGCGGCAGCGGGGCACCGATCACCGCGGCGCGGGCCACGCTGCCAAGCCCCTGGCCGCCTACCCAGCGCGTCAGGGCGGCCTCGGAGATCACTCCCTTGATCAGGCCGGCGATACCCAGGCCCAGCAGCAGCCAGGGAGCGGCCGAGAGGGCGACATCGAGGATGGCCAGCAACAGTGTCATGGTGGGCTCCAGAAGGCGGGCAGGGGCTTGGGCGGCATCCTATCACGGCCCGCAGGCGAGCGAGGGGAAATGCGGGGGCGCGGTGCGCTCAGCCGGCGGCCAGGCAGGCCGGCAGGCTGTCATGTAAGGTGCGCGGCACGATGCCCAGGTCGTCGAAGGTGCCCACGTCCTCGCCGACCAGGGTGTCCTGCTGCATCAGGATCACCTGGTCCCGGGTCAGCGGCGGCGAGGGCAGGGGGGCGAGCAGGGCAGCCACGAGGCGCCAGGCCGCAAAGGGCACCGGCAGCAGGTGGCGCCGGCACGCCAGGTGGGCCAGGACCTGCTCGACGATCTGGCGGTAGGTGAGCTGCTCCGGGCCGCCCAGCTCGAACAGTCGGCGCTCCAGCGGACGTGCGCCGCTCAGGCGCACCGCGGCACGCGCCACGTCATCCACGTGCACCGGTTGCAGCCGGGTGCTGCCGCGGCCAAACAGGGGGAAGGCCGGCAGCCGTGCCAGGCGCACCAGCGCCGTGAGGAAGGCGTCGTCGGGGCCGAACAACACCGCGGGGCGCAGCAGGATCGCCTTGGGCAGGGCATCGATCATGGCACGCTCCCCGGCGGCGCGGGCACGCACATAGGCGGAGGGGGAGCGCTCGGCGACACCGATGCCGGAGACATGCACCAGTCGGCTCACGCCGGCCTCCCGAGCGAGACGCGCCAGGCGCTCGGCGCCCGCGACGTGGATCGCCTCGAAGGTGAGGCCGGCACGGGGCCGTTCCACATAGAGGCTCACCGCGTTGATCACCGCGCCGCTGCCGGCAAGGGCAGCGGCGACCTGGGGCTCGTCGCGCAGGTCGCAGGCCACGGCCTCCACGCGGTCACCGGCTTCCAGCCAGTCGGGCAGGTGCGGGCGCCTTGCCGCGATGCGCACCGAGCGGCCGGCCTCCACCAGTTCGCGCACGATAGCGCGGCCCAGAAAGCCGGTGCCGCCGACGACCGTGGTGGGGGCCTCCTGCATGTCGCGTCCTTCGTGCTGCCGGGAAAGTCCCTATCCTGCCAGGCTCGGGGTAGGGCGTCATGTCCGGTGGGTCACGGCTGGAGCCCGCCCGCACGGCGGTGTAGGCTTGGCCGCTTCCATCAATCCTTGCCGGAGCCCGCCATGAGCGACCTTCCCCACTGTCCCGCCTGTGATTCCGCCTTCACCTACGACGACGGCCTGCAGTATGTCTGCCCGGAGTGCGGTCACGAGTGGTCCCGCGAAGCCGCCACCGACGTGGCCGACGAGGCCCCCCAGGTGCGCGACGCCAATGGCAACCCCCTGGCCGATGGCGACACCGTGACCGTGATCAAGGACCTCAAGGTCAAGGGCTCGTCGCTGGTCGTGAAGGTGGGCACCCGGGTCAAGAACATCCGCCTGGTGGAGGGCGACCACGATATCGACTGCAAGGTCGACGGCATCGGCCCCATGAAGCTGAAGTCCGAATTCGTAAAGAAGGCCTAAGCGTCAAGCCGGCCTCCCACCGATAGCTCCTGCCAATGAGAACGATTGTCGTTATTGATGGGATCGGCGTCGAACGTGCCGGCATCTTCCCCGCCGAACCCGCGAAACCCTCCGCTGCTCTTCACATCGGTTCGATACAGGACTAAAATGGTCCCCAATCGAGGCGCGGCCCCGTTCGGGCCGCGCGCCACCGAGGAGGGCCGCATGCTCAAGCTTTCGCGGCTGACCGACTACGCCGCCGTGGTGATGGCCCAGATCGCCCGTCATCCGGAGCACTCCCATGCGGCAGGGGAGCTGGCCGAGGCGGTGCAGCTGCCGCACCCCACGGTCTCCAAGACCCTCAAGATGCTGGTCAAGGCGGGTCTCCTCGAGTCGCGTCGCGGTGCCCAGGGTGGCTACTCCCTGGCGCGCCCGGCATCCAGGATCACCGCCATCGACATCATCACCGCCATCGAGGGCCCGGTGGCCATGACCGAATGCAGCCACGCCGAGGGCGACTGCGACCTGGCCGCCACCTGCGGCGTCGCCGACAACTGGCAGCGGGTGTCGCTGGCCGTGCGTACCCTGCTCGACAGCGTGACCCTGGCCCACCTGGCCGACACCGCGCCGATCAAGCTGCCGGTGCAGCTGCCCATCCAGAGCGTGACCCTGGCCGCCGACACGGCCTGAGTCGCCTTACCGAATCCAACGCGGCGAGCCTGGCTCGCCGGCCCAACCGCCCGGGGAGGGGAGACATCATGGCAAGTCAGGAAATGGAACAGCTTGTCCGTCGCGAATACAAGGAAGGCTTCGTGACCGACATCGAGAGCGACACGTTGCCACCAGGCCTCGACGAGGGCACCATCGCCTTCATCTCGAAGAAGAAGGGCGAGCCCGAGTGGATGCTGGAGTGGCGCCTGGAGGCCTACCGCAAGTGGCTGACGATGACGCCGCCCTCCTGGGCCCATCTCGACTATCCGCCCATCGACTACCAGGCGATCTCCTACTTCAGCGCGCCCAAGCGCCCGGAGGATCGCCCTCAGAGCCTGGATGAGGTGGACCCCAAGCTGCTCGAGACCTACGAGAAGCTGGGCATTCCCCTGCACGAGCGCGCGGCACTCGCCGGCGTGGCGGTGGATGCGGTATTCGACTCCGTCTCGGTGACCACCACCTTCAAGGAGAAGCTCTACGAGGCGGGAGTGATCTTCTGCTCCATCTCCGAGGCGGTGAAGGACTATCCCGAGCTGATCAAGCAGTACCTGGGCACCGTGGTGCCGGTGACCGACAACTATTTTGCGGCGCTCAACTCCGCAGTGTTCACCGACGGCTCCTTCGTCTTCGTGCCCAAGGGCGTGACCTGCCCCATGGAGCTCTCCACCTACTTCCGTATCAACGCCGCCAACACCGGCCAGTTCGAGCGCACCCTGATCATCTGCGAGGAGGGCGCCCAGGTCTCCTACCTCGAGGGCTGCACCGCGCCGATGCGTGACGAGAACCAGCTGCACGCGGCGGTGGTCGAGCTGGTGGCCCTGGACGACGCCTACATCAAGTACTCCACGGTGCAGAACTGGTACCCGGGCGACGAGGACGGCAAGGGCGGCATCTACAACTTCGTCACCAAGCGCGGCGACTGCCGCGGCGACCGCTCGCGCATCAGCTGGACCCAGGTCGAGACCGGCTCCGCCATCACCTGGAAGTACCCCTCCTGCGTGCTGCGCGGGAAGGACAGCATCGGCGAGTTCTATTCCGTGGCGGTGACCAACGGCCGCCAGCAGGCCGACACCGGCACCAAGATGATCCATATCGGCGAGGGCAGCCGCTCCAGCATCATCTCCAAGGGGATCTCCGCCGGCCGCAGCAACCAGTCCTACCGCGGCCTGGTGAAGATCGGGCCCCGTGCCAAGGGGGCGCGCAACTTCACCCAGTGTGACTCCCTGCTGATCGGCGACCAGTGCGGTGCCCATACCTTCCCCTATCAGGAGATCGGCAACAGCACCGCCACCGTGGAGCACGAGGCGACCACCTCCAAGATCGGCGAGGATCAGCTCTTCTATTGCCAGAGCCGCGGCATCTCCGAGGAGGACGCGGTGAGCATGATCGTCAACGGCTTCTGCAAGGACGTCTTCCAGGAGCTGCCGATGGAGTTTGCCGTGGAGGCCGAGGCGCTGCTGAGTGTCACCCTGGAAGGCGCGGTCGGCTAATCCCCCATTTTCAGAATTCAAAGGTAATGAAGATGCTCGAAGTCAAGGATCTGCACGTCACGGTCGAGGGCAAGGAAATCCTCAAGGGCCTTACCCTGACCATCAATGCCGGCGAAGTCCACGCCATCATGGGCCCCAACGGCGCCGGCAAGTCCACCCTCTCCGCGGTGATCGCCGGCAAGGAGGGTTACGAGGTCACGCAAGGATCGATCACCTTCGAGGGCCAGGACGTGCTGGAGATGGAGGTCGAGGAGCGGGCCCTGGCCGGCATGCTGCTGGGCTTCCAGTATCCGGTGGAGATCCCCGGGGTGAAGAACATCTACCTGCTCAAGGCGGCGCTCAATGCCAAGCGGGCCGCCAACGGTCAGGAGGATATCCCGGCGCCGGAGTTCCTGAAGCTGGTCAAGGAGAAGATCGCCGAGATGAAGATGGACGCCAGCTTCCTGCAGCGCTCCGTCAACGAAGGCTTCTCCGGCGGCGAGAAGAAGCGCAACGAGATCCTGCAGATGCTGGTGTTGCAGCCCAAGCTCGCCATGCTCGACGAGATCGATTCCGGCCTCGATATCGACGCCATGAAGGTGGTCGCCGACGGCGTCAACAGCCTGCGCGCCGAGGATCGCGGCATCCTGCTGGTGACCCACTACCAGCGCCTGCTCGACTACATCGTGCCGGACAAGGTGCACGTGCTGGTGGACGGCCGCATCGTCAAGAGCGGCGGCGCCGACCTGGCCCTCGAGCTCGAGTCCCGCGGCTATGACTGGGTGCTGGAGGAGACCGCTGCATGAGCGATGTTCAGACCTTTCTCGACCGCCTGGCCGAGCTCGGCGCCCGGCGCGGGCCTGAGCCGACCTGGATCGCCGCCCGGCGCCAGGCCGGGGCCGCGCGCTTCGAGGCGCTGGGCTTTCCGACCCGCCGCGACGAGGCCTGGAAGTACACCGACGTGCGCGCCATCGCCCGGGGCGACTTCGCCCTGGCCGAGGACGCCGAGTTCTCCCAGGCCAGTGCCGCGGCGCTGACGCTGCCTCTCGACGCCCATCGGCTGACCTTCGTCGACGGTCACTTCTCGGCGGTGCTCTGCCAGCTCGACGGCCTGCCGGCCGGCGTGGCGCTGCTGCCGCTCTCCCGGGCGCTGGAGGAGAACCACGAGGCGGTGGGTGGCCCCCTGGGCCGGCTGACCGGCGTCGACTTCTCGCCCTTCTCGGCGCTCAATACCGCCTTCATGGAGGAGGGCGCGGTGCTGCGCCTGGCGCCGGGCACCGTGGTGGAGAAGCCGATCATCCTGCAGTTCCTCTCCCGGGCCGGCGAGCGGGCGGTGATGAGCCATCCGCGTATCCTGGTGGAGGCCGGCGGGCGCAGCCATGCGACCCTGATCGAGCACCACGTGGGGGAGGAGGCCGCGGCCAACTTCACCAACCTGGTGGCGGAGATCATGCTCGACCGCGGCGCGATCCTGACCCATTACAAGCTGCAGGAGGCGCCCCTGGCCGACCTGCACGTGGCCAGCATCCACGTGGAGCAGGGCCGCGACAGCACCTACACCTCGTTCAACCTGAACCTGGGCGGCGGCCTGGTCCGCACCGACCTGATCAGCGAGCTCAACGGTCAGGGCGCCACCGCCAACTTCTACGGCCTCTTCTACGGGCAGGGCCGCCAGCATGTGGACAGCCACACCGTGGCCAACCACAACGCGCCCCACACCTACTCCAACGAGAACTACAAGGGCATCCTCGACGACCGCGCCCATGGCGTGTTCAACGGCCGGGTGGTGGTCAAGCGCGACAGCCAGAAGATCGAGGGCTTCCAGAGCAACGCCAACCTGCTGCTCTCCGACCGGGCCGAGATCGACGCCAAGCCGGAGCTCGAGATCTACGCCGACGACGTCAAGTGCTCCCACGGCACCACCACCGGCCAGCTCGACGAGGAGGCGATCTACGCCCTGCGCGCTCGCGGCATCGACCGCCAGACCGCGCGTGGCCTGCTGACCCTGGCCTTCGCCGGCGAGGTGCTCGAGGCGGTGGGCCTGGATGCGATTTCCGAGCGCGTGGAGCTCGCGGTGGCCGGCAAGCTGCCGGAGCGCTTCAACCTGGCCGGGCTGGTGGAAGCCGCCGCGGCCCTGGGCGGCGAGTGAGCCCGCCCCTGACGAGGAACTCGCCATGACTGAACTGGCTACCCGCGATGCCGACGCGCCCGTCCTGGACGTGGCGGCGATCCGCGCGGACTTTCCGATCCTCGCCCGCCAGGTGCACGGCCGGCCGCTGGTCTATCTCGACAACGCGGCCACCAGCCAGACCCCGCGGCAGGTGATCGCGGCGTTCGACGACTACTACAGTCGCTACAACGCCAACATCCACCGCGGCCTGCACACCCTGGCGGATGAGGCCACCGCGGCCTTCGAGGGCACCCGGGAGACGGTGCGCGGCTTCCTGAACGCGGCCGAGCATCGCGAGATCATCTTCACCCGCGGCACCACCGAGGCGATCAACCTGGTGGCCAACAGCTGGGGCCGCGCCAACCTGAAGGCCGGCGACGAGGTGCTGATCTCGCGCCTGGAGCACCACTCCAATATCGTGCCCTGGCAGCTCCTGGCCGCCGAGCTCGGCTTCACCATCAAGGTGATCCCGGTGGACGAGCGCGGCGTGCTGGACCTCGACGCCTACCGGGGACTCTTCACCGAGCGCACCCGGCTGGTGGCGGTCAACCACGTCTCCAATGCCTTCGGCACCGTCAACCCGGTCAAGACGATGGCCGCCATCGCCCACGCCCAGGGCGCGCTGATCCTGGTGGATGGCGCCCAGGCCACCCCCCACCAGACGGTGGACGTGCGCGACATCGACGCCGACTTCTATGCCTTCTCCGGCCACAAGGTCTATGGCCCGACCGGGGTGGGCGTGCTCTACGGCAAGGCGGCGCTGCTCGAGGCGATGCCGCCCTGGCAGGGCGGCGGCGAGATGATCAGGATGGTCTCCTTCGAGGCCGGCACCACCTTCGCCGAGATCCCCCACAAGTTCGAGGCCGGCACCCCGGCCATCGCCGAGGTGATCGCCCTGGGCGTGGCGCTCCAGTGGGTGTCAGGCGTTGGCCTGGGCGCCATCGGCGCCTGGGAGAACCGTCTGCTCGAGCACGCTACCGCCGCGGTGTCACACATCGACGGACTGCGCATCCTGGGCACCGCCCCGGGCAAGGCGGGGGTGCTGTCGTTTGTGGTCGAGGGCGCCCACGCCCAGGACATCGGCCTGCTGATCGACCAGCTCGGCGTGGCGATCCGCACCGGCCACCACTGCGCCCAGCCGCTGCTGGCCCAGTTCGGCGTGGATGCCACCTGCCGGGCGTCGTTTGCCGCCTACAACACCTTGGACGAGATCGACACCTTCGCCGAGGCGCTGACCCGCGTCATCGGCATGGTGCGCTAAGGACGCCCATGAGCGAAATCGAGCAGATAGCCAGCCTCGAGAAGGGGCAGACCCTGCCGCTGCAGCGTGACGTGGAGGCGATCTCCATTCCCTTCGGCAAGACCGTCACCCTGGCCGAGGACAGCATCGTCAGCGTGATGCAGGCCAAGGGCAGCACGGTCAGCGTCGGCTTCGAGGGTCGCCTCTACCTGATCGAGGGCGCCAACCTCGACGCCCTGGGCCTGGAGGCCCTGCCGCGGCCGACCCTGGCCGAGGACGCCTCCGAGGAGGAGATCGAGCAGTTCGTCTGGGACCAGCTGCGTACCTGCTTCGACCCGGAGATCCCGGTCAACATCGTCGATCTGGGGCTGGTCTACGGCTGTCGCATCGAGCGGTTGATCTCGGGGGAGCGCATCGTCACCATCCGCATGACCCTGACCGCCCCCGGCTGCGGCATGGGGGATGTGATCGCCGCCGACGCGCGCAACAAGATCCTCGGTGCCCCGCAGATCAGCAAGGTGCATACCGAGATCGTCTTCGATCCGCCCTGGAGTCGTGAGATGATGAGCGAAGAGGCCCGGCTCGAACTCGGCATGTTCTGACGGCGGCCTGGCCACACGCCCGGGGAGGGCCATGAAGCGAACCGCCTGGAAGGCCCTGCGGGGGCTGCTGATGACCCTGGGGGCCGCCGCGCTGCTGGCGGCCCTGCTTTTCGTGGCGGCCAATCTCTGGGTGCTGGGCCGGACCCACTCGCGCATCGAGCACACCCTGCCGCTGTGCGGCGGCGAGCGGGTGGGGATCGTCTTCGGCACCTCCCACTGGACCCGCAGCGGCGTTCGCAATCCCTACTTCGATGCGCGCATGAGCGCCTCGGCCCGGCTGCTGCGCCTGGGCCGCGTCGATCACCTGCTGCTCTCCGGCGACAACCGTACCCGCTTCTACAACGAGCCCGTGACCATGTGGCGCGACCTGCGTAGCCGCCAGGTGGCCGATGCCGACCTGACCCTGGACTACGCCGGCTTCAGCACCTTCGACACCCTGGCCCGGGCCCGGGAGGTGTTCGGCGTCGAGCAGGCGCTGCTGATCACCCAGGCCTGGCACCTGCCAAGGGCGCTGTTCATCGCCGATGCGCTGGGGCTGGAGGTCACCGGCTGTGCGGTGCCATCGCCCTCGCGCAGGGTGAGTGGCGAGTGGCGTCTGCAGGCGCGGGAGTGGGTGGCGCGGGTGGCCACCCTGGGGGATCTCTATGTGTGGGGACGCGAGCCCTACTTCCTGGGACCGCTGGAGCCGCTGGAGATTGCCCCGCGCTCCTGGGAAGCCTGGCTGTTCACTGCCGACGGCGAGGCTCCCGCGGAAGACGATGGCATCACCGGCGAGGGCGGCTGACGGGGAGGGGCGAAAAATGAACGGCGCGAAAGGTGAAGGGCCCCGAAGGTGAGGGGCCCTGAAGGTGCGGTGAAGCTGAGGCGCCGGGCTCAGCGCCGGCGCGGCTTTTGCTGGGCGTAGAGTTCGCGGATCAGCGCCCGGCAGCCCTTCCAGCACTCCTCGATCACCGGCTCGATGGCATCGGGCAGGGGATGGGTATAGAGGGTCGAGAGGGCCTGCATCAGCACCCGCTCCTGCTCGAGGAGCTCGCCGATCACCACCTGGCTCTCGTTGCCGACGAAGCTCTTCAGCCGGCTCCACAGCCACATGTAGTCGTCGCGCTCCACGTCGGCATCGCGGGGCAGCATGTTGAGATGCTTGCGTGACAGCTCCTGAAGCTCGCGCATCGACCGGCTCCTGGCCTCGTTGTGAGGCTTCAGGGTGTCACGCAGGGCTGGGCGCAGGCGCTCCAGATTGTCCTGGAAATAGTCGATGCTGTCGGCCAGCGCCTCCAGGGCGCTGTCCATCGCCACCTGGCGATTGTCGAGAAACATGAGCGGTCACCTCCTCCGGTGACGCAGATTGTGGCCGGGGAAACACTGTTTTACTACCCCCGGGAAGGAATAAATATCCCCCTATTGGGCCTGGCCGGCGGCGTTCTGGCAATTACCCCTTGGGTTTAGGCGGTGCCTTGCGGTTGGGGGCGGCATTCTTCTCGATATGCTCGATGATCAGGCCGGCGATGTCCTTGCCGGTGGCGGTCTCGATGCCCTGCAGGCCGGGGGAGGAGTTGACCTCCATGATCACCGGGCCGTGGTTGGAGCGCAGCAGGTCGACGCCTGCCACTCGCAGGCCCATGGCCTTGGCGGCGCGGATCGCCGTGGAGCGCTCCTCCGGCGTGATGCGGATCACGCTGGCGGTGCCGGCGCGGTGCAGGTTGGAGCGGAACTCGCCCTCGGCGGCCTGGCGCTTCATGGCCGCCACCACCTTGTCGCCGATCACGAAGCAGCGGATATCGGCGCCGCGGGCCTCCTTGATGTACTCCTGCACCATGATGTTGGCCTTCATGCCCATGAAGGCCTGGATCACGCTCTCGGCGGCCTGGTTGGTCTCCGCCAGCACCACGCCGATGCCCTGGGTGCCCTCCAGCAGCTTGATGACCAGCGGGGCTCCCTTGACCATGGTGATCAGGTCGGGGATGTCGTCGGGCGAGTGGGCGAAGCCGGTGATCGGCAGGCCCAGCCCCTTGCGGGAGAGCAGCTGCAGCGAGCGCAGCTTGTCCCGGGAGCGGGTGATGGCCACCGAGTCGTTGATCACGTAGGTGCCCATCATCTCGAACTGGCGCAGCACGGCGCAGCCGTAGAAGGTCACCGAGGCGCCGATGCGCGGGATCACCGCGTCGAAGGGCTCGAGCTCCTCGCCCTTGAGGTGGATCGAGGGGTGGTGGGCGGCGATGCTCATGTAGCAGCGCAGGGTATCCACCACCCGGATGCTGTGGCCCCGCTGTTCGGCGGCTTCCACCAGGCGGCGGGTGGAGTAGAGATTGCGGTTGCGTGACAGCAGCGCGATATGCATCGAGGGGCTCCAGTGGCCGGGGGGCGGGGTGGCGTTCGCTTCAGGGTTCGCCGTGCAGGAAGGCGGCGCCGGGCGCCACCAGCAGACGGCGCAGGGCGCGGCGGCCCAGCAGCATGGGGTGGCGCATGTTGCGGCGGTCGGTCAGGGTCAGCTCCACCGGAAACTCCAGGTCGCCCAGGCGCATGGTGGTGCGGATCACATAGCGCCACTCCTCCTGGCCGTTGGAGCTGCGCACCTTGCGGCGGTCATGCAGGTGCATGCGGAACACGTGGGGCGGCGTGTGCGGGCCGCCGCTGCGCGTCGTGAAGCTGACCCACAGGTGGCCGTCCTCCTCGAAGGATTCGATGTCCTCGGCGTGCAGCGCCGAGGTGCGCGCGCCGCTGTCGGCCTTGGCGCACAGGGTCAGGTGCATCTCCGGCAGTTCCACCATCTCGCGACGGCCGATCACCGCCTTGGGGGTGTAGGGCAGTTCTCTCATGCTCATGGGAATCCTTGCAGGCCTGTCAGCGGGTCAGGGCGGCCAGCCGGCGGCCGATCGGGCTCTCCGGGGCGGCCTCGCGCAGGGTCATCAGCACCGGCAGCCGCAGCCGCGGCACCAGCGCGAGGTCGCGGGCCACGCTCATGAAGTCGGCGGCCTCGCAGGCGGCCAGCCGTCCGAGAAAGTTGGGCAGCCGCTCAGCATCCTCCAGGTGGCGCCAGCCGCGCCCGGCCATGGCCGCCAGCAGGTCGGGGCCGCAGGCGTCGTCATCGGCCAGCAGCTCGTCGTACCAGGCCCCGGCCAGCTCGCCCTCGGCGCCGGCCACGGCGCGCACGCAGGCGGAGAATACTTCGATGTCGCCGGCCCGGGCCGCCGCCTCACCGCGGTTGCGCAGTGCCCGGACAAGGCCAACCCCGATGGCCACATGTTCCAGACAGTAGCACAGCGAGGTGAGCACTTCGTGGGGCAGCTCGGGCAGCCGGGTGGCCAGCCGGGCCTGCTCATCGGCGTCCATGCGCACGACGAAGTCCGCCAGCCCCTGCAGGCCCAGGGCCTGCCAGTCGATGGCCTGCTGGCCGCTCAGGTAGGCCTCCACCGGCTCCAGGTGCTGGCTGGCCGGCAGGTCCAGGTCGAGGCTGGCGCGGGCATGCAGCAGGGCCTGGAAGGGCAGCGAGGGAGTGAAGGCCAGCGGGTTGTCCTTCATCAGGTTGTCCACCGCCTCGCCGTCCTCGCGCCCGACGCTTTGCACGCTGCGCCCCAGGGTCTCCAGCAGGCGCTGCAGGAAGGCGTCGCGGGGCGCCGGCACCAGCTGGCCCTGTTCGTCCAGGGGCAGGGCGAGGAACCAGATGACCGGCTCGGGCATGTCACCCAGGCGGAACACCAGGCCGAGACGCGCCTGGCCCTGCCAGGGGGCCGGCCAGGCCTGCTCGCCCGCCTCGAAGGCCGCCAGGGTCGCCATCTCGCAGGGCTCGACGCGTCTGCCCAGATGGTAGAGCCGTACCGCGGCGCCGCTGCGCACGAAGAAGTCATGTAAGGTGTTGATGGGCTGCATGCTCTCTCCCGTCGTCGAACCGTGCACTCTACCTTGGTCGTGCCTTGCTGTCAGCAGCTTCGGGGCGGCCGGGAGGGGGTGGCTGGTCAATTCTTGAACGATGCGCGGCGAGGCCCGTGAGACGTGGCCCCTGGACGCCTTTCCAGAGTTTATCCACAGCCCCGTTCAGGAAAACTGTGAACTGTGCACAACGCCGGGTGTTACGCCCGGCGATGAGCGTGCGGCGGGGTGGTCGGGGAGGGAGCCGGTGGGGATAATGGCGGCTCATGCACCAGAGGACGTCACCATGAGCGTACATCAGGAGCTGGCGGCGGCCCTGCGCGAGCTGGAAGCCACCATGCGCGCCACCGACCAGTGGCGAATGGCCCGGCCAGACCCCATCGCTTTCGAGAGCGTCGAGCCCTTCTGTGCCGACACCATGTCGCTGCCCCAGTGGCTGCGCTTCGTCTTCATCGTGCGCCTGGAGGCGCTGGTGGAGGCGCGGGCACCGATGCCGGCGAAGTGCGAGGTGGCCCCCGCCGTGGAGGCGTGGCTGGCCCAGTCCGGGGCCGGGGCCAGCGAGCGGCAGATGATCAGCCAGGCGGTGGCGCAGATCGACCGGCTGGTCACCGAGGGCTGAGCCGGCGCGATGCCCTTCCCGACCAACGCAGGAGGCCCGCCATTGGCGGGCCTCCTGCATTTCGCGTGAGTGGCGCGGGGCGATCAGAAGCGGTAGCTGAGACCGCCCATGATGACCCAGGGGTCGACCTTGACACTGCCGACGTCCACGCCTTCGACCTTGGCGTCAGAGTCGATGTCGATATACCAGGCGGCGGCGTTGAGCGCCCAGTTGTCGTTGATCAGCAGGTCGACGCCCACCTGGCCGGCGGCACCCCAGGAGTCGTCGAGATCCAGATCGAGTGCGGTGCCATCAGCGAGAGCAACTTCTTCGCTCGAGAAGCGGGTGTAGTTGATGCCCACGCCGACGTAGGGCTGCACGCTGGCCGCGGTGCCGCCCAGCGGGTAGTACTGCACGGTCAGGGTCGGCGGCAGATGCTTGGTGGAGCCGGAGGCCGCACCGTCACCCAGGGTGAAACTGTGCTTGAACTGTTCTGCGGCCAGCAGCTCCACGCCGATCTTGTCGTGGAAGCGATAGCCCAGGGTAAAGGCGAAGCGGGTATCGTCATCAACGTCGGTACCTACGATGGCGCCATCACCCAGCAGTGGGCTGAGGTCAAGATCACCGTTATCACTCTTGGGCTCGACCTTGGCGACGCCGAAGCGGGTAAAGAAGTCGCCCGCGCCGTAGGCCAGGGCCTGGGTGCTGGTGGTAAAGGCGGCGGCGGCCAGGCCGGCGGCCAGCAGGGTGGGGAGGTGCTTGCGCATGGGGCGGCTCCTTGACGTTCCGGTTTCAGCGTTGTCGTACAGGCACTCTCTGGCCTGTTGGGGTTAAGGCAATTTTAATCAGGCCGCCTCGGGGCTTTCTTGACGCCGGTCAAGTGGTGCTGCGATGCACAAGGGTGAGAGGCAAAAAAAGACGCCGCCGGGCTGGGCCCGGCGGCGTCTCTGGTTGCCGCACGCGTCATGCCATGGACGGCATCAGAAGCGCAGGGTCACACCGCCGCCGATGGTCATCGGGTCCATCTTGGCGGTGCCGACGCGCTCGCCGTCCACGGAGATGCGCGAATCCACGTCGGCGTAGTTGGCGAAGCCGTTGAGCATCAGGTTCTCGGTGATGGCGAGGTCCACGCCCACCTGGCCCACGGCGCCATAGCTGCGGCGGGCGTCGACGCCTTCCGGCTCGCCGGAGAAGCGGGTGTAGTTGAGGCCGGCGCCCACATAGGGCTGGACGCGGGAGTCCATGCCGCCCGGGGGGTAGTAGTTGACCAGCAGGTTGACCGGCATCCGGTCGATGCTGCCGGCAAAGCCATCACCCGCGATCTCATGCTCGATCTTCTCGGAGCTGTTCAGCTCCACGCCGATGTTGTCGTGGAACAGGTAGCCGGCACCGAAGGTGAAGCCGGTCTCGCCGCTGCTGACCCCGTCGGCGGCGCCGTTGTCGGAGCGGGTGTCGGACTTGGCGAAGCCGCCGCGTACGAAGGTGTCGCCGGCGCTGTAGGCCAAGGCGGCCTGGCTGGCGAAGGCGCAGCTGGCGGCGATGGCGGCGGCGGTGATCAGTCGAGTGGTACGCATGGTCAGGGATCCTCCTGTTGCTTCACGCTAGGGCCGGGCCGGAATGTCCGGTGGCCTATGACAAAGGTATTATAGGAAACAGTGTTTCCAAATGTCCCGTAGCAAGTCGTCAAGAATTGTGAAAATCGTTATCACGCAGCAGGGGCGGGGGCTGAAGGAGAAGAGAGGGAGTCGTCGAGAGGGGCGCTGCAGTAGGAACCGTGGCGATGTGGCATTCGTGATTCGCGCATCGGCGGCAAATCGTCTTGACTGATGGGAGGCCGCTCGGGAGGAACAGTCATGCCTATTGTACTGGGTGTCGGACAGGCCCGCTGGGAGCCCTGGCTCTCACTGCTGGGGGCGGCAGGGCTGGCGGTCTGGCTGCTGCTGCAGCCGGCATTGATCCAGGGACTGCCATTCATGCTGAGGCTGCCGGCCATCCTGCTCGGGCTGTGGGCCCTGGGCGCCGCCTTCCTGCGCCCGCTGGCGCTGCAGGCCCCGCGCCGCCGGGGTCATCGGCTGCTGTCGCCGCCCTGGAGCCTGGTGGCGCTCGCGCTGTTTGCCCTGCTGCTTGTGGGAAGAGCGTTGCTGGCCTGAGCCTTTCCCCCGCCCCTGCTTTTAGGTCACGCCGGAATGCAGAAAGCCGCCCCGTGGGGCGGCTTTCCGGTTCAGGGTGGCAGGGGACAGGCCCCCGGCACTCAGGTGCGGTCGAAGGTGTCGAAGTCGGCGGTGATGGCGTCCGTCGGCTCCTCGGTGGCCAGGCTCGCCGCCACGATGGCGATATAGGCGAAGATCACCCCGGGCACGATCTCGTAGAGGTCGAAGATCCCACCGGAGAGCTCGGCCCACACCACTACGGTGATGCCGCCCACCACGATGCCGGCCAGGGCGCCCCACTTGTTCATGCGGCGCCAGTAGAGCGACATGATCAGCGCCGGGCCGAAGGCGGCACCGAAGCCGGCCCAGGCGTAGGCGACCAGGTCCAGCACGGTGGCATGGGGGTTGAGCGCCAGCAGGTAGGCCAGCACGGCGATGCCGATCACCGCGAAGCGGCCCACCCACACCAGCTCGGACTGCGAGGCCTCCTTGCGGAAGATCGCCTTGTAGAAGTCGTCGGTCAGCGCCGAGGAGGAGACCAGCAGCTGGGAGTCGGCGGTGGACATGATGGCGGCCAGGATGGCGGCCAGCAGGATACCGGCGATCACCGGATGGAAGATCAGGTTGACCATCACCATGAACACCGTCTCGCCGTCGGCCAGGTCGCGCTGCACGAAGCCCACGCCGAGCAGGCCCACGGCGATGGAGCTGACCAGCGCGATGGCGGTCCAGCTCACCGCGATGCGGCGGGCGGCGGGGATGTCACGGTCGCTGCGGATGGCGGCGAAGCGGGCCAGGATATGGGGCTGGCCGAAGTAGCCGAGGCCCCAGGCCAGGGAGCTGACGATGCCGATGACGGAGAGTGCCTCGCCGGTGGAGGCGTCGCGGAACCAGGCCAGCATGTACTCGCTCTCGGCGGCCAGGGCCGCGCCGGCGCCGCTCGCCCCGCCGAGATCGCTGAAGGCGATGATCGGCACGATGGCCAGCGCCGCCGCCATCATCAGGCCCTGGATCAGGTCGGTCCAGGAGACCGCCAGGAAGCCACCGATGAAGGTGTAGATGATGATGGTCAGGGTGCCGATGGTGACGGCGATGCGGTAGTCGAAGCCGAACACGGTCTCGAACAGCCGGCCGCCGGCCACCAGGCCCGAGCTGGTGTAGAAGAGGAAGAACATCAGGATGAAGATCGCCGAGATCACCCGCAGCAGGTGCGACTTGTCCTGGAAGCGGTTGGCGAAGTACTCCGGCAGGGTCAGGGCGTCACTGACCTTGAAGCTGTAGAGGCGCAGGCGGCGCGCCACGATCAGCCAGTTGAGCCAGGTGCCGATCAGCAGGCCCACGGCGATCCAGCTGGCCGAGATGCCGCTGACGTAGGCCGCGCCGGGCAGGCCGAGCAGCAGCCAGCCGGACATGTCCGAGGCGCCGGCGGAGATCGCCGAGGTCCAGGGGCCGAGCGAGCGGCCGCCGAGGATATAGTCGGAGAGGTTGGTGGTGCGCTTGTAGGCGACGATGCCGATGCCGAGCATCAGTGCCAGGTACACCACGAAGGTGAAGCCGATGGCCATGTTGTTCTGAACCATTAGGGGGTTCCTTCAGTTTATTGTCGTTACAGACGAGCGGGGCTCACTCGTCTCCCAGCGCAAGCAGTGACGCGTTGCCGCCCAGCGCGGCGGTGTTGACGGTCACCGTCTTTTCCGTGGCGAAGCGCAGCAGGTAGTGCGGCCCGCCGGCCTTGGGTCCGGTCCCGGAGAGGCCCTGGCCGCCGAAGGGCTGAACGCCCACGACGGCGCCGATGATATTGCGGTTGACGTACACATTGCCAACGCGAATCTTCTGCGCTATTTCATCGGCGAAGGACTCATTGCGGCTATGAACGCCGAAGGTCAGTCCATAACCCCGCCCGTTGATCGACTCGATCACCCGGTCGATCTCGCTGGCCCGGTAGCGCACAATGTGCAGTATCGGGCCGAACTGTTCCCGCTCCAGTGCCTCGATGCCGTCGATCTCGAAGGCCACCGGGGCGACGAAGGTGCCGTCGCCGGTGAGCCGCGGGTCGAGGCGGGTCTCGGCGACCAGGCGTCCCTCGGCCTTGAGCCTCTCGATATGGGCCCCGAGCCCGCGGCGGGCGTCCTCGTCGATCACCGGGCCGACGTCGGTGCCCAGGTCGCGGGGATCTGCCACGCGCAGTTCATTCATGGCGCCCTCGAGGATCTCGATGACCCGGTCGGCCACCTCCTCCTGGAGGTAGAGCACGCGCAGCGCCGAGCAGCGCTGGCCGGCGCTCTGGAAGGCGGACTGGATGACATCGGCGACCACCTGCTCCGGCAGGGCGGTGGAGTCGACGATCATGGCGTTCATGCCGCCGGTCTCGGCGATCAGGGTGGGCAGGGCGGCTCCCTCGCGGGCGGCCAAGGCGCGGTTGATGATCTGCGCCGTATCGGTGCCGCCGGTGAAGACCACGCCGGTGATGCGCGGATCGCTGGTCAGCACGCTGCCCACGGTGGGCCCATCGCCGGGCAGCAGCTGGACCACGTCGCGAGGCATGCCGGCTTCGTAGAGCAGCTCGATCACCCGGTGGGCGACGATGGAGGTCTGCTCGGCGGGCTTGGCCAGCACGGTGTTGCCGGCGACGGCGGCGGCCACCACCTGGCCGCAGAAGATCGCCACCGGGAAGTTCCAGGGGCTGATCGCCGCAAAGACGCCCTTGCCGGCGAGCATCAGCTGGTTGGATTCGCCGGTGGGGCCGGGCAGGGTGATGGGCTGGCCGAAAAGCTCCTCCGCCTTCATGGCGTAGTAGCGGCAGAAGTCCACCGCCTCCTTGATCTCGTCGACACCATCGGTGAGCAGCTTGCCCCCCTCCCGGGAGCAGAGCGTCATCAGCTCGGCCATATGGGCCTCCATCAGGTCGCCGAGGCGGCGGACGATGGCGGCGCGCTCGGCCACCGGGGTGCTCTCCCAGCGCGGGAAGGCAGCCCAGGCGGCATCCACGGCGCGGGCGGCCTGCTCGGCGCTGGTCCACTGCACAATCCCGACCCGCTTGCGGCGGTCGTAGGGGCTTGCGACCGCGTGCTGGCTGGCCGGGTCATCGGCCACCTCGAAGGCCAGCAGCGGCCCGACCCGGTGCTCCTTCTCCATGCTGGCGGCCATCTCGTCCATCAGCGGCTGGTATTGGCTGCGCACGTTGAGGTTCACGCCGCGGGAGTTGGGGCGGCCGGGGCCGAAGATGTCACGCGGCAGGGGAATGCGCGGGTTGGCGTAGGTCTGGTACTGGCGCAGGGTCTCGGCCGGGTGCACGCAGAGCGACGCCACCGGCACGTCGGGGTCCACCAGCTGGTGCACGAACGACGAGTTGGCGCCGTTCTCGAGCAGTCGGCGCACCAGGTAGGGGAGCAGGTCCTTGTGGGCGCCCACGGGCGCATAGATGCGGCAGTAGGTGCCCTTGGGCGCGCGGGTCAGGGCCGCGTCGTAGAGCGCCTCGCCCATGCCGTGCAGGCGCTGGAACTCGAACGGGCGGGAGGCGTCGTTGGCCAGCTCCAGGATGGTGCTGATGGTATGGGCGTTGTGGGTGGCGAACTGCGGGAAGATGCGCCCGCGGGTGGCGTCCGAGAGCAGGAAGCGCGCGCACACCAGGTAGGCCACGTCGGTGCTGGCCTTGCGGGTGTAGACCGGATAGCCGTCGACGCCGAGCTGCTGGGACTCCTTGATCTCGCTGTCCCAGTAGGCGCCCTTGACCAGGCGCAGGGGGATCTCGTCACCCTGCTGGTCGGCCAGCCGGTTGAGGTAGTGCAGCACCGGCAGGGCGCGCTTGGAGTAGGCCTGCACCACCAGCCCGAAGTGCCCCCAGCCCCTGCCGATATCGCTCTCGTAGACCGCACGGAACACCTCCAGGGAGATCTCCAGTCGGTCGACCTCCTCGGCGTCGATGGTCAGGGCCACGTCGAGCTCGCGGGCCATGGCGGCGAGCTTCTTCACGCTGTCGACCAGCTCGTGCAGGACCTGGTCGCGGCGCCCGAACTCGTAGCGGGGGTGCAGGGCCGAGAGCTTGATGGAGACCGAGGGCGCCGGGGTCTTCGCGGAGAGCGCCTTGCTGGTCTTGCCCACCCGCTCGATGGCGCGGGCATAGTCGTTGAAGTACTTGGCCGCGTCGCTGCGGGTGCGCGCCGCCTCGCCGAGCATGTCGTAGGAGTAGGTGTAGCCCTTGTCGAACAGCGGCCGGGAGCGCTTGAGCGCCTCGTCGATATCGCGCCCCAGCACGAACTGCTTGCCCATCACCTTCATCGCCTCGCGCATGGCGCGGCGGATCACCGGCTCGCCCATGCGGTTGACCAGCTTGTTGATGAAGCTGGCCGGCCGGCCATCCTTGGGGTGGTCCAGGTTGATCACCCGGCCGGTCATCAGCAGGCCCCAGGTGGAGGCGTTGACGAACCAGGAGTCGCTCTGGCCGAGGTGGGATTTCCAGTCGGCGGGACCGAGCTTGTCCTCGATCAGTGCATCGGCGGTGGCCGTGTCGGGAATGCGCAGCATGGCCTCGGCCAGGCACATCAGCATCAGCCCCTCGTGGGTGTCGAGGCTGTACTGCTGGAGCAGCTCGTCGATGGAGTCCACGGCGGTATCCATCTCGCGGACCTCGCGGACCAGCTCACCGGTCTTGTCGGCAATACGCTGGAAGTCGCGGGAGTCGGCGTCCAGCGCCTTGATCAGCTCGGCTACGAAGGCCTCCTCGTCGACCACGTAATGGTCGCTGATGCGAGCAAAGAGGGTGTCGAGGTCCTGCTGCCAGGTGGCGTTGTCCAGCATCTTGTTGGAGTTGAGCATGAAAGGTTCCCTGGTGGTGTCGTCAGGCGGTAGGGAGCCGCAGGTACGGCCATGCCCAAGAGGGTAGGAGCGTGCCTGCGGCGCCGCTTGCGAATTCCGCGGAAGAACGTGTTGATTCCGCGGTTTCTGGCGCCTGACTGTTCAGGGTGTTAGACGTTGGTCTAATTATGTGCTGGGGGGATCGTCCGTGGCGAGAGACGTCTCATCGAAGCGAGGGGGGGCGCTGACCGTTGAGCCGACCGGGGTGTCGCAGGCGGCTGGGGGGCTGGCCGAAGGCTTCCCGGCAGGCGTGGGAGAGGGCGCTCTGGCTGGCGAATCCGGTCCGGGCGGCGACCTCGGAAAGCGGCAGGTCGCTTCCCGTGAGCAGATGCCGTGCGGCTTCCAGGCGGCGAGTGCGCACGTACTGCCAGGGCGTCACGCCGGCCTGCTCGCGAAAGCAGAGGCGAAAGTGGGCCTCGCTGAGACAGGCCTCCCGGGCCAGGTCGGCGACGCTGAGGGGGCTTGCCAGATGGCGCTCGATGAAGCGGTCCAGGCGGGCCAGGTCGAGCCGGCGCCCGCGGGGTGGAGCGGGGGCATCGGGCAGGCGGTCGTTCAGGCAGCCGAGCAGGGTGGCCGCCAGGCGCTCCTGCTGTGGCTCGCTGCCGCCAGCGACATCGAGCTCCAGCAGCAGGAAATCCAGGTAGCGCTTGAGCGGTTCATCCAGGGCAAAGAAGCGCGGTGCGTCGAACAGTCGCGACAGCTCGTGGTGAATACCGATGAGGCAGTGGGCCTCACTCGGCAGGTCGAGAATCAGCTGACGGTTCTGGCCGGTGCCGGCGTAGTAGTGCACATGATTGGCGGGGACGATGCAGCCGGAGAAGGCGGAGATGGCTCCGCCCAGCCCTTCGATCTCGAACTCTGCTTGCCCCTCCAGGCCGATCACGATCTGGTGAAAGTCGTGGGCATGATGACGTGTGGCGGTATCGAGGGGGATCTGGCGGATGGCACTCGACATGTCGGGCCCCGTTCTGGCGGGAGGAACTTCCATTTTAACGCGTTTCGCGGAGCTGGTTCATTCCACGCTGTGTGGACGCTCCCGGAGGGCCAGGTGCCGGGCGAGGTGATCGCGCAGGGCGGTGAGCTCCTCCTGGCCGGTGGCGTCGAGCAGCGGCTTGCCGCGGGTGACCCGGCCGTGGTTGCCGTGCTCATCGACGAGGCGCTGGGCGCGGCGGCGGATGCCGTCGAGGGTCTCGTCATGGCGGATGGGGTAGCCGATGATGGTATTCCACTCGGTCTCGCCGACCTGGCTGTGCAGGGCGCGATCGATCAGATCGAGCAGCTGGGCGGGTTCGGTTCGGTAGCGCGGCGTGCCGGAAAGCAGCAGCAGTGCCACCATACCGCCGAAGATCAGCAGGCAGACAGCGAAGACGAGCAGGAAGAGGGCCATGGGCGCCACCAGAGAAGGATCCCATCTCAGAAGTGCCCCCGGGGAGGGCTCCTGAACCCACGTATAAAATGAAAAAAGTACTGCAATAACGTGGAGCGGGTGAAGGGAATCGAACCCTCGTCTTAAGCTTGGGAAGCTTCTGCTCTACCATTGAGCTACACCCGCTGGGCGGAATCGATAGTAAAACCAACCGCTTAGCCTTGCAAGCCGCGTCGCGCTCTTTTTCACGATTATGACGCAAGTGGCTGTTTTTGCACCGTGTTGCCGGCAGGCCCAGGGGCGACGAGCACGGGACGATGCTGGACCCGGCCAGAAATTTTCGCCCCTTCCCGAACTTTTTCTCGCAGCACTGTCTGAGTTAGCACAGGCAACAGCGCGATAGCAGTCGCTAACACTGTTGTTCTGGCTCGCAGTTTTTCGATCGATGCTTGGCCGCTTCCCCATGGAGGCGGCCTTCTTTTTGGGCACAGGATGGGCGGTGGCGGGGCCGAGACGGCCGCGCGCCTCGCCGGAGGGCCGGCGAGGCGCGCGGGAAGTCGCTCAGTGGTTGTGCTTGTGGCGCATGCTGAGAATGGCGTTGAGGACGTCGCGGCGCGTGACGATGCCTACCAGGCGCTCCTGTTCGACCACCGGGTAGACCTTGGGCTTGCTGCCCAGCATCTCCTGGGCCAGGTCGGTGATGCTCTTGTTGGGCGTGACGGTGAGCACCTCGTGGCGCATCAACTCCCGCACCAGCGGCGGCTCCTCGTTGAGGTAGGTGCTCTCCAGCACCTTGCCGAGCACATCCTGCTCCGAGATGAAGCCGATCAGGTGATCGTGCTCGTCGACCACCGGGACGCCGGGCAGCCGGTGCAGTGACAGCCCTTCGGCCAGGGTCGACACGGCGGTCTTGGCGGTGACCCGATAGCAGTCACGGGACATGATCTCGCGAACGGTGGTGGGGGCCTTGTTGGGCATGGCGTATCTCCTTGTGCCGGTTCATCATCAGCCCGGTTCGCCTACAGCATAGTCGACCCCCGGCCGCTGCCGAGCCCGGCGGGCGTTAAACCGTCAACGCTGTGCAAGCCCGGCTGGAACCCCAGCCGGCGCCTCGATCTCCAAGAGAGTGTGCCCCCGACGACACAGGAGCTCCAATGGATGCCCGCGAATACCTGGCCAGGAAGGGCCTCGACGGCGACCGCGACGCCGAGCGTCCCACCACCCTGGAGGAGAAGGCCTGGGCCCGGGCCCGCGAGGCCGGTGACCACCGGCCGCGCTCCGGTACGCCCCACGACTGGGAGGAGTGGGAGCGCTACCACGATGAGCTGGCCGACGGCGCCGAGACCCTGCAGCAGAAGATCGACCGCGAGGCGCACCGCCGGCTGCTCGACCACCCGCCGCCCGCGGGCATCGGCGCCCACGAGGTCCGCGGCGCACCCCCTCCAGCCGAGAAGGGTGTGGCGCCGTCTTCCGCGGCGCCAGCCCCGGCCGAACCCCGCACGGCACTGCTGGCGCTGGCCGTGCTGATGCCACCCCTGGCGGTGGGGCTTGCGCGTGGCTCGGACGGAAGGGTCGGGCGCTGCCTGCTGCTGACGCTGCTGGGCTGGGTCCCGGGGGTGCTCTATGCCTGGCGCCTGGTGACCCGTCCCCCGCACTGAGCGAGGCAGGCAGCAGGGGCGTCGAACGGGACTTGGCAGGGCCGGCGGTAGGCGTATAATCGCCGTCAACCTGGCTTTCTTCTGGAGTTGACCGTGGGCTATCTCGTCGGCGTTACCGTGCTGTGGGCCTTCTCGTTCTCGCTGATCGGCGTCTACCTGGCCGGCCAGGTGGACAGCTACTTCGCCGTGGCGATGCGGGTGGTGCTGGCGGCCCTGGTCTTCCTGCCCTTCCTGCGCCCGGGGCTGCTGCGCGGCCGCCAGCGCCTGGCCCTAATGGGGCTCGGCGCCGTGCAGCTCGGGGTGATGTACATCTTCTTTTACCAGTCCTTCCTGCTGCTCTCGGTCCCCGAGGTGCTGCTCTTCACCATCTTCACGCCGCTCTATATCACCCTGCTCGACGACGCCCTGTTTGGCCGCTTCACCCCCTTCTATCTGCTGACCGCGGCGCTGGCGGTGCTGGGGGCCGGGGTGATCCGCTACGACGGCGTGGACAGCGGCTTCTGGCTGGGCTTCCTGGTGGTGCAGGGGGCCAACCTCTGCTTCGCCCTAGGCCAGGTGGGCTATCGACGCCTCTCGGCGGAGCTCCCCGACTCGCTGCCGCGCCACAGCGTCTTCGCCTGGTTCTACTTGGGGGCGCTGGCCGTCGCCCTGCCGGCCTTCGCCCTGCTGGGCAACGTCAGTGCGCTGCCCACCACCGGGGTGCAGTGGGGCGTGCTGCTGTGGCTGGGGCTGGTGGCCTCCGGGGTGGGCTACTTCCTGTGGAACCTGGGCGCCACCCGGGTCGACGCCGGGGCCCTGGCAATCATGAACAACGCCCTGATTCCCGCAGGCCTGGTGGTCAACCTGGTGATCTGGAACCGTGACGCGGACCTCGTGCGCCTGGCGCTGGGCGGGGCGATCATCGCCGGTTCGCTGTGGCTCAACGAGCGCTGGCTCAGGCGTCGCACGCCGCGGCCCGCCTGAGGCCGCCGCCAAGGCCGTTTGCCGGGGCGCAGGCCAGTCCCCATAATGGGCCGCTGCGATGCGAGAGGCCCGTGCATGTCATCCGACAAGAGTTCACCAAAGGGACGCGACGAGCAGGCGTCCTTCCGCAATATCGGCCTGATCGGCCGCCTGGGCAGCGCCAAGGTGGTCGATACCCTGAAGCGCCTGATCCGCTTCCTGGAGGAGCGGGGCCTGCATGTGATCATCGAGGACCGCACCGCCACGGTGCTTCTCGACCACGGCCATGTCGAGTCGAGCCGGCGCACCATGGGGCAGCTCTGCGACCTGGTGATCGTGGTGGGGGGCGACGGCAGCCTGCTGGGGGCGGCCCGCACCCTGTGCCACAGCGGTACCCTGGTGCTGGGCGTCAACCGCGGCCGTCTGGGTTTTCTCACCGACATCTCGCCAGACGAGCTCGAGGCCCGCGTGGGCGAGGTGCTCGATGGCCACTACGAGGTGGAGGAGCGCTTCCTGCTGGATGCCGAGCTCTACCGCGACGGCACCCTGATGGGCAGCGGCGATGCCCTGAACGAGGTGGTGCTGCACCCCGGCAAGGCGGTGCGCATGATCGAATTCGAGCTGTTCATCGATGGCCAGTTCGTCTATAGCCAGCGCAGCGATGGCCTGATCATCGCTACGCCCACCGGCTCCACCGCCTACTCGCTCTCCGGCGGCGGCCCGATCATGCACCCCAAGCTCGACGTGGTGACCCTGGTGCCGATGTTCCCGCACACCCTCTCCAGCCGGCCCATCGTCATCGATGCGGCCAGCGAGATCCGCATCCACATCGGCGAGACCAACCAGACCTATCCGCATATCAGCTGCGACGGCCAGACCCGCGCCGTGGCCAAGCCCGACGATGTGCTGGTGATTCGCCGCAAGCCGCAGTGCGTTCAGCTGGTGCATCCGCTCGGTCACAACTTCTTCGAGGTCCTGCGCAGCAAGCTGGGCTGGAGCAACCGCCTGGGAGACTGATGTGACGACACGGGCGAGACTCGAGGGGTATGACCTGATCGGCGACGTGCACGGCTGCGGCGCCACCCTGGCGGCCCTGCTCGAGAAGATGGGCTACCACCAGCGCGGCGGTGTCTATCGCCACCCTCGGCGCCGGGTCATCTTCCTGGGCGACCTGATCGATCGCGGGCCGCGTATCCGCCTGGCGGTGCAGATCGCCCGTCGCATGGTGGAGGAGGGCGAGGCCCGGATCGTCATGGGCAACCATGAGTACAACGCCCTGGCCTACTGCCATCGCGCGCCCACGGGACTGGGGCGCGAATGGCTGCGCGAGCATACCCCCCGCAACAACCGCATCATCAAGGAGACCCTGGAGCAGTTCCGCGACCACCCCCAGGAGTGGGAGGAGGCGCTGGCCTGGTTCATGGAGATCCCGCTGTGCCTGGAGGAGGGCGGCCTGCGCGTGGTGCACGCCTGCTGGGACCAGCCGCTGATCGACGAGCTGCGCAGGCGCCGCCCGGATGGCTGCATGGACGAGACCTTCCTGATCGAGTCCACGGCGCCCGGCACCGGCGCCTTTCGCATCCTCGATCGCCTGACCCGTGGCACCCAGATGCCGCTGCCGCTGGGCGTCGAGATCCACTCCGGCGATGGCTTCACGCGACGCAGCTTTCGCACCCACTTCTGGGCACAGTCGCCCGAGACCTGGGGCGACGTGGTGTTCCAGCACGACAACCTGCCAGGTGATCTCGAGCTGCGGCCGCTGTCGGACGAGGAGCGCACGCGCCTGGCCCACTACGGGCCCGACGAGCCGCCGCTGTTCATCGGCCACTACTGGTGCGAGGGCATCCCGGCCCTGCCGGCGCCCAACGTGGCCTGCCTGGACTACAGTGCGGTGAAGTTCGGCCGCCTGGTGGCCTACCGCTGGAGCGGCGAGCGCGAGCTCAATGCGGACCACTTCGTCTGGCTGCGAGTCCCCCGCGAGGAGCAGGTGCGCCCGCGGCCCTGGGAGATCACCTTCGAATGACCAGAGCGGTGGATACAAAAAATTACATCTTTTTTTCCTCGACGGCGTGAACTCTCCGCGTCACCCGCCCTCAGAGTAGGTGTTCCCTTGAATGATCCCTTGCTCTTGTCCGGCGGCCCCCTCCGCCGGACTTTTTCTTTGTGCGCGTTTGACACCCCCGTTTCCCCGCTTAAGGAGGCGCCATGTACCGGGTGATGCAGCTGCCCCCCGACCTCGACACCCGTGAGCTGCGCCGTGCGCTCTGGGCTCACCGGATCGGCCATCGGATCACCGAGGACGCCGAGGGGCAGACCCTGTGGCTGGCCGACCCTCGCCAGCAGCAGGAGATGATGGGACTGCTGGCACAGTGGCAGCGCGGGGAACCGCTGATGCCGAGGGAGCGGGGGCCGCGCTCGGCTGGGCTGCCGGCCGCTTCGCTGCTGACGCCGCTGCGCCTGGCGCCGGTCACCGCCGTGACCCTGGCGCTCTGCCTGGTGGTGTTTGCGGCCATGGCGGTGTTCGGTGATCGCGTGATCGCGGCGCTGGCCATCGTGCCCCTGGGCGTGATCAATGGCAGCCTGGCGGTGGGCAGCCTGGTGGAGGCGATGCTGGCCGGCCAGGTGTGGCGCCCGCTGTCGCCGGCCTTCCTGCACTTCGGCTGGATGCACCTGATCTTCAATATGCTGTGGCTGTGGTACTTCGGCCGCCAGGTGGAGGCGCTGCAGGGCAGCGGGCGCATGCTGCTGATCGTGCTCGCCGCCGGCATCGGCGCCAACCTGGCCCAGTACGCCGCGGGCACGGTGCTGTTCGGCGGCATGTCCGGCGTCGACTTCGCGCTGCTCGGCTACGTCTGGCTGATGTCGCGGCGGGCGCCCCACAGCGGCTTCTTTGTGCCCCAGATGCTGGTGGTCTTCATGCTCGGCTGGATGGTCTTCACCATGACCGACATGGCCGGTGCGGTGGGCTTCGGCAACGTGGCCAACGAGGCCCACCTGGGTGGGCTGGTCGTGGGCCTGGCGCTGGGCTGGTACTATTCCGGGCGGGCGCGCCGGCAGCGCTGACCTCGCCGTCACGGCATCGCGTATGTTCACAGAGAGACGACCCATGAGCGACATGACCTTCGAGCGCATGATCCAGCAGATGACCCCGGCCATCTACCAGAGCCTCAAGCAGGCGGTGGAACTGCGCAAGTGGCCGGACGGCCGCCTGCTCAGCCCCGGGCAGACCGAGCTCTGCTTGGAGGCGGTGATCCGCTACGAGCACGAGAACAACGTGGCCGAGGAGCAGCGGGTGGGCTACCTGCAGCAGCGCACCTGCGGCGGCGCCAGCAGCGGTGCCGGCGTGGACCCCGCCCTGGCCGGCCTGGCCAAGGATGCCGGCCGTGGCTGAGTCCATCGCCGCGGCCGCCGAGGTACAGGGCTGCCTGACCAAGATGGCCATCGCACCGGGCGAGGCCGGGCAGCCTGCCCGCTATACCCTGTGTGCCGGCGATCAGCGGCTCGATCTCAACGAGCGCCTGGGGCGGCCGCTCACGCTCGCCTGGACCGGTGCCATCGCCTGCACCCACTGCGGCCGGGCGACCAAGAAGAGCTTCGCCCAGGGCTACTGCTACCCCTGCTTCAAGAAGCTTGCCCAGTGCGATACCTGCATCATGAAGCCGGGGACCTGCCACTTCTTCGACGGCACCTGCCGCGAACCGGAGTGGGCCGAGCGCCACTGC